>JBKOZS010000291.1:0-12871 GCA_046726015.1 Acidobacteriota bacterium | reverse complement strand
ACCCTACGACCGGCCCCGCTGTTTCAGGAGCTGGAGGATCTGATCGACCGTGAGCTTTTCGGCGTGTGTGACCGGACCGTCGAGAGTGAACCGGTCGCCCGCGTTGTGCAGCTCCAGCCGGCCCTGGGCCATCGCGGCCGCGGTGCGCAGATCGCCCGCGCGGCGGATGCCGGGAATGTAGAGCCGATCCAGGAAAGCGTCGTCGCTGGAGAGATCGAACCGGCCCACGTCGAGAATAGCGAGTTTGACCGGCACGACGGCTGCAGCCAGCAGACCTGCGAGCCCCGCATCGCTGTCAGCAATGAGAATCGCATTCGGCTGATTGGAGAGCGCCGCCACGATATCGGCAACGCGTTGGCTGGCGGCCGTTCGGTTGTACGTGTCGAACTGCGAGATGGTCGCGGCGGTTTTTTCGTCGAACGGGGTGAACGTGACACGATGCACGGCCAGGCCTGAGCGGGACACGGCCTTTTCGACGTCGGCGTCCGTTGTCGCGAGGACGATCACCGGCTTGGAGGAGCCTGCGGCTCTGGCAGGCGGCTGCTGCCGCTCGAATCCGAGCGCGTGGAGCAGCGCGCTGCGGTTCGAGTCCGCGTTCGCGTCAGTAAGCTGACGCCTGGCTGCCGAGATCCAGTGTTCCGTGAGTTCCGCGACGCTCAGCATCCCATCGGGACGCGGCCGGTTCGCAAACACCATCAGCTCCGGCAGCGGATCGGGGCGGAAGTCCTCCTCCTGCACGTGAACGTTCGCCGGCGCGCCTTTGAGCCACCGGGCCATCCACGCATACACGGCTTCGCGGCTGTCACGGTTGTAATTGTGCGGAGCGTCGAAGCGGACGGCGTAGACGTGGTCCTTTGCGCCGAAGAGATCGTAGAACCGCTGCATCTCCGGATACTCGAGCTCCATCGTCTCGTTGGTCCAGTCGCCGGTGGCCGAGACCATCAGGAGCGGACGGGGAGCGAACAGCGCCCCGATCTCGACGTTGTTCGTATCCAGCCGGAGGCCCGGCATGTTCTCGCAGAGGCAGCCGCCCTGCATATGGAGCGAGATCATGTTCACCGGCGCGGCGGCCGCGATCCGATCGTCCACGGCCGACAGCAGGAACGTCTGCGTGCCGCCGCCGGACGCGCCGGTCGCGCCGATACGATCGCGTGCGACCATCGGCAGTGACTGGAGAAAATCGACCGCGCGGATACTGTTCCACAGTTGCAGGCCGGCAAGGTTCAGGCCCCAGAGGTTCTCACGCCGGCCGCCAAACTCACGATCGTGGAATGTGTGATTGGGCGTGTGCGGGTACCAGCGGCTGTCGTTGTAGCCGATCATGTCGTAGGTAAAGACCACGAACCCCTGGCGCGCGAGGTTGATTGATCGACCGGGCACGGACGAGACCGCGCTGTTCTCCAACCGGCCGTAATCCCAGTGCCCATGGGGCGATACGATTGCGGGGAATGGTCCGGCCCCGACCGGCTTGTAAAGATTCCCGGTGACCAGAAAGCCGGGAAGACTTTCGAAGTACACCTTCGATACGGTGTAGTTCTCGTGCTTCCGCTCGCCGAACACGACCGCATTCAGCGGCGTGCGCTCCGGCATCGGCAGCAGGCCGGCCGACGCGAGGATGTGCTCGCGGAGCCATGCCGCGCGTGTTCGCCATTCCTCGAGCGACTTGGGTTGACGGACGGCGAAGCGATCGTTGAGCGTGCGATAAACCCGTGGCCGCGCCGCGGGATCCTGTGCTGTCGCGTCAACCGGGCCGGCGCCAAGCGAGGACAGCACCATCGTGCATGCGAACAGCACCCACAACTTACGCATCAATGTTCCTCACTGCGCGGCGTCGCCCCTGTCCCAGATGTGAATCGACCTGATGCCAGGGCGCGAGATTGCCAAGGGAATGGGTTCAGAGGGTTCACCCGAGTGAACCCTCTGACGGTCTATCGGTCCTACCACTCGACACGCACGCCGAGGCGTATCGCCCGCGCGCCCGCCTGCTGCCAGCTCGTGGGTCCGCCAGTCGTTCGGATCGTGGCTGCTGTCACATTGGTTGGCGTCACGTCCATGTTCGGGTTGCCCCACTGCGGCTGGTTGAACAGGTTCGTGGTCGTCAGCTCGACGCGAAACAGCGGCGAGCTTGGCGAATCGGAGACGCGGAAGATCTTGTGGATGCCGGCATGCCACACGTTCAGGCCGGGGCCTTCGATCGATCCGCGCGTGGCGCTGCCGAACGTGCCGAGTCCCGGGGCCGCGAACGCGGTTGGATCATACCAGCCGTTTATCGTCGGATCCGCCAGCGCGGCGTCGCGCAGCTGATCGGGGCGAATCGTCACGAGGGGGCGGTTGGCGCCGCTCGTGAACCGTGTACCGGTCGGGTCCGGAATTCTCATCGTCGGCGTGAGGAACACTCCGGTCTGCTGGTACCCGACGACGGAGACCTGCCAGTCGCCGAGCGCGAGATCGACGGCGCGCGGCGCGTCGCGCAGCCAGCGGCGGCCTCGACCGAAGGGCAGCTCGTACATGAGCGCCGTGGTGAGGCGGTGCCGCGGCGTGCTGATGTCATTCCCCAGCTCGCGGGCCAGGTCGAACGGATTCTCGATCTGATTGGACCACTCGTTGGTGTTTCCCCGATCCTGTGCCCGGGTGTATGCCGCCTGCACGAAGAGACCATTCTTCATGCGCCGTTCGGCCTCGAGCGTGAAGCCGCGATATTCGTGGCTGCCGCCATTGTCGACGTACAGGATGGCGGGATAGTTCGGGAATGGCCGCGGCTTCTCCACGTAGAGACGGGCATCGGGCAGCGGCGCATTGATGTCCCGCTCGTACCACATCTGTCGCCCGGCGGTCATCACGTACGAGGCGCGGAAGCCGGTGTTCCAGTGCTGGTGCTCCACCGTCACGTTCCACTGATGGCTGTACGGCATCTGCAGGTCCGTATTGATCCCCAGCGGCAGGCCGACCGACGCCGGCCCTGCACCGCCGGCCGACGGAAACACCCGCGGCAGGACGACGGTGGGAACCGGTTGCGTGTTGGTGAATGCCACTTCGTTGATCACAAACGGCACGCTGCCCGCCAGCGGATCCAGCGGGATCACGTCATAGTAGATCCCGTACCCGCCACGAATGACGGTATCGGCGTTGCCGAATGGCTTGAAGGCCGCACCGAGTCGTGGAGCAAAGTTATTGCGGTCGGTCCGCAACAGCGTCCGGCCAGGGAGGCCGACACTGCTCGCGGTCACGACGTTGACGTAGTTGGTCGGCATCAGTGGTGAAACGCGCCCCAGGCCTCCGTCGGGCACGATGATCTGTCCGGTACCGGGATCGAAGATCGCCATCTGATCGTTACGCTCGTACCAGCCCGGCTGCAGGTCATAGCGAAGGCCGAGGTTCAACGTGAGCCGCGACGACACCTTCCAGTCGTCCTGGACGAAAAAGTCGGAAGTCCATCGCCGGCGTTCGACGGTAATTGGCGGAAACGCGCGCGCGGCCGTCGTCGGAACGCCGAAGAGGAAGTCCGCGTATGCGTGACCGCTCTGTGCAACGCCCGGCACGGCGGTGTACCGATTCGTAAAGTCGGCAAAGCCAAACAGGTTGCCGTTGGCGATCGCTTCGTCGTAACTGGTGTAGCGAAGCTCCGCGCCCCCCTTGAAGGTGTGGGTGCCACGCATGTAGGTGAGCTGGTCCTGGAACTGGTGAGCCCTGTTCAGGAATCCAGGATTCGTCCAGTTCGCCTGCGACAGGCCGGTGAGGCCCGAGCCCGGGAAGTTCACTTTGTACACGCCGGCGATGTCGGGAAGATTCGGTGCGAGTCCCTGGAGGCCAAGATCGTTGACCACTTCCAGGCCATTCAGCGGTCCGGCGACAGGGTTGTTGTTGTACACGTGCCCGTAGCGCGCTTCGTTGACCAGCGTGGCACCAAGGATGCGCGTGTACGAAAGCGTCACGGCTTTGTTCTGACGGAACTGGTCGCGCTCGCCGAACGCAGGCAGGTTACCTTCCCACACCGGGTTGGTCGCCTGGTGCATCGTAAACCGTCCATATACACGGTCGCGATCGGTGAAATTGTGATCGAGGCGGCCGGTGGCATAGTACGGTTTGCCCGACTTCCGCGGTACGGTTTCGTTATAGTTGCTCGCCCGCAACACGCTGGTGTTTCCCGTGTTCGGCAGTGGATAGAATCTCTCCTGAATCCTGAGCGCGACCGGGTTGAGGGCGCTGGCTGGAATCCTGCCGTCGCTGTAGATCTCTCCGGTGAAAGGATTGCGGATCTGGACGCCCAGCGCGGAAAAGTCACCCCGCCGCCAGGCCTCGAGCGGCACCGTCGGGTTCAACGCTGCTGATGCGGAGCTGCCGGTGAACGTCTCACCCGAGCCGAACCAGAACGTGCGACTCCGACCGTTGTACAGACCCGGTAGGTCGAGCGGTCCGCCCGCGGACAGGCCGATGTTGTGCTGGACGCCCGCTCGACGTGTGGTCGCGAAATAGTCGCGCGACCGCATGATCGGGCTCTGGTAATAATCGAACGCCGAACCGTTGAACGAGTTCGTGCCCGATTTCGACACCAGTGTGACCTGGCCGAGCGTGGGAAACTCGGCGCTGTTGTTGGCCAGATCCAGCTTCACTTCCTTGAAGGACTCCACGTAGTTGGCCAGCGGACCGATCGGGTTTTCGGTCACGCCGTCGCTCATCGTCGTGCCATCGATCGTGAACTGTGACTGGTTCGTCCGGCTGCCGGCGAACGAATAACTGCCGTTGCGTGGTGACATCATCGGCGTCATCTGCAGGAATACATACACGCCGCGGTCGTTGAGGGGCAGCGTCTTGAGCTGGTCGGCAGTCCTGGTGTCGCCGATACGCGCGGTCTCCGCCTCGATGAGCGTCGCACCGCCAACGACGTCGACACGTGCTTCGACGCCGCCGACCGCGAGCGAAACATCCAGACGCCGGATGTCGCGCGCGACCAGGATGATGTCGGTAGCAATGGACTCGGTGAAACCTGGCGCCTGGACGCTCACGACATAGGGGCCTTCACGCAGCTGCGCAACGGTGTAGACGCCATGCTTGTTCGATTTGGTCGTGGTGACCACGCGGGTCTCTGCGTTGGTCGCCGTGATCGTGGCGTCCGGCACAGCGGCGCCGGAGGGATCACGAACCGTCCCGGTGATCGTTGCGTAAGTGGTTTGCGCGGAAAGGTTGGCCAGCGAAATACACGTGAGTAGACAGACGAAGACACAGAAGCGCTGAGTCACAGACATTCAGTCCTCCCCCCGAGTTCCGTGCCGGCGGGGAGCGGACCTTGGAACCGGGAACACGAGTGCGACGGCTGTTCGGAGTCGGATGGACGAGCACACGCTCGCGTGCACGCGCGCATTTCGCGCGCGCCGTATTGTCCGAGTGTGTGTCGAATCGACGAGAGGATGAACTGGGACAGTTCAACTGTCAACGTAAATCGGAGCTCGACCGTTAACGCTGTGATGCGTCATGCTCGCGTTGCGGTCACACTGGTCGGCGCTGAGTGCACGGTGGTGAGCGCGTTGCAGCTAGCGATCGTGTAGGGGGCGGGCGCAGAAACGGCTCAGCTCGAGTGACGAGAAGACGTCCGCAGGGAACTCCCCTCCACATAAATAAACTGTTATCGCTCCGGTGTCTCGCCGCTCGTACCGCTGATTGCCCCGTTCCCATAAAAGGAGGCTGCATGCTCGCGCGCCCGTCCCTCGCTTCTTCAGCCGTCCTGACGGTGCTGATCCTCGCGCCGTCCGCTCAAAGCAGTAAACCGGAAATCCTGTGGCAGTTCGAGGCCGGAGGGTGACTTGCGCATACTCCCGCGGTCGCGGGTGACAGCGTGTACGTCGGATCCTGCAACGGCCTGTTTCGCCGGCTCGATGCGAAGACCGGCAAGGTTCGTTGGGAAACAGACGTGCGTGGAAAGCCGACGAAGTACTTTTTCCACGGCGATGTGTTCCTGGCTTCGGACCGAATCGTCGCGACGACCGATGTCGATGCGTCGACGGGTGCCGAAGCGGGGGTGCACGCGTTCGATAGAGACTCGGGCCGGCAGCTCTGGATGCATCCGGTCCGCACGCGCGGCGTGCTTGGCGCGGTTACCGGCGCCGGCTCGCGCGTGTTCGTCTATGCCACCACCGGCGATCTCATCGCGCTCAACCTCGATTCCGGGAAACCAGCCTGGACCTACGCACTGAAAGCGCCCGGATGGGAGAGTCCCGGCGTTTCAAGCTTCCGCGTCTTTGCGGGCTCCAGCGACGGCTCGGTATACGCGCTCGACGGTGAGACCGGCCATGTGGAGTGGCAACAGAAACTGGCGGCGGCTATCAGCACGTCTGTTCGAACGACGGCATCCGATGTCTACGCCGGAACCGCGGACGGCACGGTCCATCGACTCGCGACAGGCACTGGCGAACTGCGATCCTCTCTCAAAGTCGATCCTGTCCTCAGTCCAACCGCGGCGCCTTTGCTGACGAAGAATGCCGTGCTTGTGCTTCTCGCCGATCCGCAAGCGAACGTCCGCGCGGTGCTGTCGCTCGACCCCGCGCTGTCCCGCGTCACATGGCGGCAAAACGCGCCCGATCGCTGGACCACCAGTCGTGTGTTCGCGACCGAGCGAACGGTGCTCGTCGGCACGTCGAAGGGGGAAGTCACCGCGTATTGTGCGGCCGATGGTTCTCCCGCGTGGTCGCACAAGCTCGCCAACGCGCCGATCCGTTCGATCGGGGGAACCGACGAAACGCTGTTTGTCGGGACGCCGGAAGGAACGCTCTACGCGATCCGACCTCCGCAATCGTGCTCGTAGTCGCGGCAGGAGCTAAAACAGCCACTTCAGCAACATGAAAAGGAGCAGGACGACGACGATTGAGACGTTCACGGTAGTGGTTCTCTTTCCCCACCACGTGTTGGTCCACCATGGCCCGTGCCGTTTCATCTGTGTTCTGCCCCGCTCGTCAGGGGCGACGAAGGTCACTCTGATGGTGACTGACCGCGAGCCACTTACCGTTACGCCTGGTCCAGGCAGTCGTGGCGAGCGCCATTGGGCTTACGGGCTGATCACCAAACGTGCCCGTCCCGGTCCACACATATGAAAGGATTGCGGCGTCCTCGTTGAGCCATGTGACGCGCGGATTGATCATGTCCCACTTTGTGAGTTTGAAGTAGGTGAGGCCTTCGGCGAGATCCTTCATCAAGACGAATCCTTCTCTGGTGGTCCAGAAGCCGTCGGAGAGAAGCACCAGCGACACGAATGATGATTTGTCAGCCTTCGCGACCGCGTCCTGAAGGGCACGCTCGTTGGCGATCAGGTCGTCGGCCTTCTCCTTGCCGTCCAGAACGGCACGCACCTTTACAATCAGCTCTTTCCGGGACGCTTCATCCGGCCTGGCGGCGGGTGTTTGCTGCGCGTGCGCTACGGCAACGGCGAGCAGGATCGCCATAACGGCGGCGAGTGGCTTCTTCATTCCGACCTCCCTGATCCGTTATGACGTGTGATCATCGCCACCGGTCTGACGCGTTTCGCGTGAGACGCCAAACCGTCACCAGGCCGGATTCACCTGCAGGTCAGCCTGGTAATTCCTGTTGGCTAATGCAGCAAGGCCGGTCGAGTCACGTCCCGACATCTCAGCGACGACACCTCGATCTGAGATCGCTGCGCCTATCACCCCGCTGCTGCAGCGGCCGTTCCGCACTTCGGGCAGAACGGAAAGAAGACATTCCGCCGAATCTCGCAGCTGCTGCAACGGTCGAACAATTTCAATCCGCAGTGCACGCAGTAGTCTGGCACCACTTCGCCGGTGGTCATGAGCGCGCGCTCGCAGGCGGGACAGACGTTGACCGTCATTTTCTTCAAGGCTTCTTCAGGCGCAAGGGCCTGGCGTCGCTCGGCCTCGGTCTGCTGCTCGACCCGGCGGCGCCTGGCCAGATACGCGCGCATCGCCCGGATGATGTAGTGACCGCCCACGGCGGTCATCACGATCCCGACGACATATCGCACGTAGCCGCCGTAACTCGGCAAGTATGGAACGAGCTCTACGAAGAACGTGAAGAGTGCGAACAGCACGAAGCCGCGCATCAAGAGCCAGTACTCGCTGCGCCGCTTCTTCATCACGAGCCACCACGCCACCACGAGCAGCGGCAGTGTCAACGCCAGACGCCAGGCGAACACACGGAATTCCTGGCGGAATACCGCTGATTCGTACGCGGCCCTCGCGCCTTCCACCAACTGCCGTTCGGTCCTCTCGTGGGCCGCGAGCGTCTGTCTCGTATCGAGAAGATCCTTCTCGATTCGTTCGAGCGCGATCTGCGCCTCACGTTCGCTGGCCTTCAGCGCATCGAGATCCCGGGTGCGCTGGAGGACCTGCGCATCCTGCCGCGGGTCGGTCGTGGCGGTCCGGGTCGCAATCCAGTTCGAGTAGGCGGTGCGGGCTGATTGATATGCATTGCTGGCCGCGGTCAGCTGCAGCGCTGCCTGGTCGCGCCGATCCCCCAGGTCACGCTCGAGATCGCGAAGGCGACGGATCTCGGCGCGCGCGCGCGCGAGCCCGGTCGCATCGGCAAACTGCTCGATGGTCAATGGCTCTTCGATCCGCGGGAGGTCGCCGATGATCGTGCTGCCCAGCCCAATCAGGAAGGAGGCGAACACCAACGAGACGATCCACATCGCGAGCCGGAACAGCCGCTCGGGAACGAACAGACTCTTGAACATGCGTGGTCCTTCAGATATCGATCAGCGCGCGCTGTGCGGCCGCCGAAAGCCTTTTCGAGGGGCCGCAAGCATGATTGCGGGGGAGGCAGGTAGAGTAGCACGCTTGAACCGAGCCCTGCCCGAACCCGCGGCCTTATCCTTGTTTACTACCGGCGCGATCGGGACCGGAACACGAAGTCGGCGGGGACGGACTCGCGGGTCCATCTACGCGGCCAGCGAGGTCCGAAATTCCTCAGCGTCGCTTCACAACTGCGATCCGCCGTCGCACTTTGAGGGCGAGGCCGCCAACCGTCAGCAGGCTCAACGAGCCTGGCTCAGGCGTGGCCGCGAGGCGTGCATCGGACAACTCCATCGCGCCACGAGACGCCGGGTGCACCGCAAACCCAGCGAAGTCAACGTTCGCTCCTCTCAGGCCGACGACAAACCCCGTCACATCCAGGTTGAAGGAGTGACCCGGAAGGGTGTCGAAGCGTGCGAGGAACAGCCCCCTGTTGTAATCGCTGAGGTCTGCCGCGCCGTTACCCGCGTAGCCGAAGATATCGAAGTGCGTCAGGTCAGGGCATGGGCTGAGATCGGCACAACTGGAGAACCCGGGTCGCGTCCTGTGGACGTGCAACACCACCGGCGGGTGAGCCGAGCGCAGTCCCTGGAGCTCGAACTCGTAGAACACGCGCGTCTCGGCGCCCGGTCCCAGCGCGACATTCTGCGCGATCTCACCTCGGAGGTTCAGGCCATCGATGGGCGCCGGATCAACGATCTCCACGAATGAGGCCGGTCTGAGAACGACGGGATCGGCGTCAGCGGTGATAGCAGCCGCCAGCACGAAGCCGACGACCAGGCCACATGTGCTTGCGGCAGCCACCATGACGCGGCCTCCTATTGTGAGTTGCGCCTTGCCGTTTGTGAGTCTGGGCCTTGCCATGCCAGGAAGATAGCAGCCAGGAAGAAGCAACGCGCATACCTGCGGTTGATCCTCACGGTCCTGCTGTCGATAAGGCGCGGGTCGAGTCTGCATTGGCGCAGCCGTCTCCGGCTGCGCTTAGCCGCTGACCCTGCTGGTTGAGATAGAGCGTGTCACCATCTGGATCGAACCAGCCATCGCCGCCCGCAAGGCATTGGTGACGTTACCGGTCTCGTCACGGTTGCGGGCTGTTCATCCAGGGTGGCGTCGTGACATAACCGGTGACCTTCCCGCCGACGACGCCGTCGATGAAGACGCTGACGATGTTCGTCAGCACGAGTTGTGGCTGACCGCCGTGCCACCAGCTTCGCTCGTACCATACAGGGTCGAATGCGACGACGGTCACAATGCGTGGACTCACAGACCCACACGCCGTCGACGGCGCGCAGCTGTTGATCACCGTCTTTGTCACAGGATCCCACTCGGCATCCGGATCCAGATTGATCAGATCCGCTACGCCCTGCACGGTCGGCCCTTTCATGTTCCCCGTCAGCGGTTGCAGCAGGTCCCCGTAGAAGAGCGGCGGCGTCTCGCGACAGCTTGCGATCGCTGACCGATAGCTGCTGGCGCCTTCGCCGGCTCCTCCGATATCGATCGCATAAAAGAATCCCGACTTCATGCCTTCCTGCGGGTCGGCAATTTTCAGCGTCACCGAAAGCCCGAGATCGCGTGGAAGCTGGAAACCGCTGCCGCCACCCGGCTCGAAGGGCGGCACGTATCCATCCGCGTCACTTAGAGGGTTGCCATGAGCGTCGACGGTCTCGAACGTATCGTCACTGGTCCATACGCCGTCGTTTGGATCGTCGTGGCGGTCGATCCACTTGTCAGGAATGGCCCACGGTTTGAGGCACGTAAAGGGACTCTGAGCGTTGGCGCTGGTCGCGACACTGCACATCACCAGCCCGAGCATCACACTGAACCGAACGCGCATGGTTGCTCCTTGGTATCGGCAAGCGCTGGGGAGTAGGCGCGTGCGGCGCTACTGAAGGGCAAGAAGCGGACCGCGTCAGGAAGTCAGAAATCGGGAACCAGCGCGCGCCAATCCGGAATCAGGCGAGGCATCGCACGGAATTCTGTAATGAGGGCCACGTTTTCGTGTGCGCCGTGGCGGAAGTGTCACGCAAACACGTCCTATTTGCTCGCGGGCGGCCGGTGAGCTTCTTGCCTGCGCTGACCGCGGAGGCATCATGGGCCTTGCGGTTCCGCGTGTGTTCAAGGCAATGTATGGCCCGTCATCCAGGACGTGCATGCGATCAACGATCGCGGGCAGATCGTCGGCAACGCGTACATCGAGGACCGCTACGGCGTCGTGCACCTGCGCGCCTGTCTGCTGACTCCGATCGCGCCGGTTCAATAGCGCGCGCACCTGGTACTTGAGATCCAAACCCGCGCTGCGGCGCGACGAGAACACGCGAGAGGTGCGGGCCTCTTTGCGATTGCGGCTTGAGCGATGAATGATGTATCTCGTTCGAGTCGCTGCAACACGCCAACGCGGCAACCTGAAGAACACAGGAAGGTATGAAGCCCTCTCTCAGTGCCAGACTCGCGCTACCGTTCGCAGTGTTCCTCGGGATTGCGGAGATCGTGCGGAACTGGGGCGACTGGGGCTTTTGGCCATTCTGGGTCGTGGACTACATCGCCGTCGCCCTTCTGCTATTGGGATGGTGGTCGGTGCAGCGACGGCGGGTCGGAGCCCATGCAGCGTTGTCGGGCGGGTGGGGCTTCACATGCGCGATCTTTTACATGTCGTTCTTCGGCCATCTTTCGCAACTCGACTCGCCCGATCACGGACCCATCGAGCACCGCGTCCTTACGGTCATCATCGGGATTCTCTTCGCGATCACGATGGTCGGCTTTGCGAGCGCCTTGAATGCCGCGCGCACGCCGGCGTCCGCCGGATGAGCGTGCCGCGCCCGTTGCGAAGACCTCCGAACGCGTGGTCGGCCATCCAGATGCAGGACGCCGAAGGTCAGATGATCGGCACAAGCATTTAGGTAACGCTCCCGCTCAGAATCAATTCTCCGAAGCCACCCTGCGAGGACCTTGGTCGGAGTACTACTGATGATGAAAGTCCTGCCCACATGCGCCGCCGCCGCACTCCTCAGCGGATGCTCGTTTGTCGATCGCGCGCCCGACGCGTGCGCTCTCCTTTCCATCGACGAGATCGCGAGTGTCCTGCACACAACCGGCGTTCGAAAGGAGAATGGCTCGGGATTCGACAGCGCGACGGGAATTGATTCGTGCCGTTGGACAATCGCTGGCGGATCCACTCTCGAGCTGCGCCTGTACCGCGCGGATTCGTCGGCTGAATCCGCCTGGACAATGGTTTTCGAGTCGGCGAAAGTACACGCGACGAAACCTGACGCCGCGGGCCGAGTCCGCGCGCGCAGTGTCGACGGCGTTGGCGACGGCGCGATGTTGCTTCCGGGATCCAGTGGCGACGCCAGCGTCGCCTTCAGGGTGGGGCGTACCGGGGTGAGGCTGGCCGGACGCAGCTCAGAAGATGCTCTCATCGATCTCGCGAGGCGAGCCGCAGGGCGCCTGTAGCGCGAAGGGCGGTTGCGCGAGATGTTGGGAGGTTGGGCCGCTTGTCAAAGCGGGGAGTAGAATCAGACGGAGGCCCAGATGTTTTTACGGAAGGCGAAACCTGTGAGCTGCGCCGTTTGCGGTAAAGCTATCGCGCCCAAAGAGCGGCGATTTGTCGACAAAAGCCGCGTGACGAAAACAGAGCGGCATACTCACATCGCTTGTCAGAAAGCTGATCAGCGAGCTTGAACCAGATACGTCTCCAACCGGAACCGCGCTGTTCGGACTGGCGATAGCCGGGCAAAAAATCAAGTGGCGCCGCCAACGAGAAGCAGACGGCCAGCGAGGGGACAAGTGGGTAAAAGCGCCATTGCGACTTTTCGCGGATGGAACAGCCTTCCTTGCCTCATTCCCATTGGCGTCATTCCTTTCGTCGATCACGACGTGTGGGTGATGGAGCATCCAACCGGTGAGACTGGTGCATTCGAACTCTGGCGCGTGGACGATCGCAGCACGCGCAAGATTCTGGATTTCAGTACCGGGGGGTGCTGAACGGGACTGACATCGCGAGGCTTTAATTAGACCAGGACGGTTGAACGTGGATCGTCCATCCGGATCGTGAAATCGCTGCACGCAGCTATACTCCTCGGAACGTACACATGCGCAACACCAGGAGGAGCAATGGC
>JBKOZS010000290.1:0-8838 GCA_046726015.1 Acidobacteriota bacterium | reverse complement strand
GCTCTTTCGTCAGCGTGAAGAGCTGCGCCCGTGCCGCAAGAGGCATCAACAACGCTGCCGCGCAGACGATGACTGGCGCGAATCGCCGCCCGCCGGGTCTAAAGACCCGGCCCACAGTACGGTGCATCTCCGTTGCCTTCTTCCGCGTTTGGCATTCGCTATTCAACATTCGGCATTCGGTATTTGGCATTTCGTCATTCGTCATTCGTCATTCGTCATTCGTCATTGACCAGCGTCAGCAGCCAACCAACGCCGCCTGCATCATCGCGCGCGTGTAACCAACGTTAAAGGCAAAACCGGCATACCCGCCGCCACCGGGATACATCGAGCGGAAACCGGGGCGTTCGCGATCGTAATCAATCGCGCGCGGGTGTTCCGGATAGATCAGGCGCGTGTACTTCTGCCGCACGAGCTCCTTCATCACGGCGAACATATCGTTCTCCCCTGCGTCGATGAAGACCTCGGTGTAGCGTTCGTTCGGCTTCTGCACCGTCACGTTTCGGAAGTGCACGTGGTTGATGCGATCGCGGGACCCGAACCAGCGGCAGACTTCGACGGGATCGCCACCCATCTCGCGCGTCACGCCGCAGTCGAACGTAATCCCGTTCGATGGGCTGTTGACGATGCCGATCAGTTTCTTCCAGCCGTCGATCGTGGCCATGATCTGCTGCGACCCGCGGCTGATCGGGGCCGGGGGATCGTTGGGATGAAGCGCGAGCCGCACGCCCGCTTTTTCGGCCTCGGGAATCACCGCCTCGAGAAAATACGTGATGTTGGCCCACATCTCGTCGAGCGTGTGTGCCCCTTCGTCCGGTAGCGGTGGAAGGTCTTTGATCCGTTCGTAGTCGAACCCCGTCATGCCCGCACCGGCCCGGCCGGTCTCTTCGAAATAGCCCTCCATGGCGCGATGGGCATACCAGTTGTATTCGACAACCGGCAGTTTCACTTTGCCGGCGACACGGATCGACTGGATCACCTTCTCGATGTCGGCATCCTTGTCCGGCCTGTTGTAGATGGCGTTCGGGAACCCGGAAATCATCAGGTTCGCAAGCGTGAGCCCGTTGCGCTGCAGACGGTCCATCATCTCGCGCAGGCGGCTCTCGTCCCACGGAATCCTGGGTCCGCCGGAGAGCACGTAATCAACGCCAAGCTGTCGAATCCGTCGCGCTGCCGACGCGGCTTCTTCATCCGTTCCACTGCCCGCCGCTCCGGCTTCGAGCGATATCTTCGGTGTGTCTTTTCCTTCGAAGCGCGAGCGTTCTTGGAGCGATTCCGAACCGCTTATCGCAGCGCCGCGCTCGAGCGCCGCGGCGGGCATCGCCAGCGCGGCGACGCCGGCTGTCTTGAGCAGTGTTCTTCGCGACGGTTTGCTCCTCACGCCACCCTCCTGTCCCGTTCGCAACGGGCCCTACTCTACCCGAAGCCGACTCGCCATGAACCTTGAACCCTGAGCCTTGAGCCTTGACATCCGCACAACCCGGTGACAGTCTCCCGGCGAATTCGGCATTCGGCATTCGGCATTCGGCATTCGGCGTTCGTCATTCGTCATTGACACGCGGCGTCTGCTCCCGGCCGCCGCGCACTCCAGAGAGGGACCATGAAGGCTGCAGTCCAGACGTTATTGGATGATGCCCCGCGCGGGATCGACCGGCGCTCGTTCTTCAAGACCGTTGGTCTGGGCGCGGCGGGTGCGATGGCGTTGACGGGAGAAGCCGCCGCGGACGCTGCTGCCGGTTTCGTGCAGGCCAGCGTGAAGCGCGCGTCGGAACCGTCCGCGCTGAAGATCACCGATCTGCGCGTGGCGGTTGTCGTTGGCGCGCCGATGACGTGTCCGCTCATTCGCATTGACACGAACCAGGGACTCGTCGGATGGGGCGAGGTGCGTGACGGATCGAGCGAGACGTATGCGCTATTCCTCAAGAGCCGCGTCCTGGGAGAGAACCCGTGCAACGTCGACAGGATTTTTCGCAAGATCAAACAGTTCGGCAGCCACGCGCGCCAGGCCGGTGGCGTCTGCGGCATTGAGATGGCGCTCATGGATCTCGCCGGCAAGGCGTGGGGCGTGCCGTGCTGGCAATTGCTCGGCGGCACGTTCCGCGATCGCGTTCGCCTCTACGCGGACACGACCGAACGCGGCACCGCGAAGGAGCAGGGAGAGATGCTCAAGGCCCGGATGGACCGCGGCATCACGTTCCTGAAGCAGGATTTCGGGATCGGGCTGCTGCGGAACGTGCCCGGCGCACTGTCGATGCCGCCCGGCACCGACATCGGCGGCGGCCAGCGCGTCATGCACCCGTTCACGGGAATCCAGATCACCGAGAAGGGTATCGCGTGGCTGTCGGACTGGGTCGGAGAGATTCGTGAAGTCATCGGCATGGAAATCCCACTGGCCTCCGATCACTACGGGCACATCGGCGTCAACAGCTGCATCCAGCTCGCGCGTGCCATGGAGAAATGGAATCTCGCGTGGATGGAAGACATGGTGCCGTGGGAATTCGGCGAGCTCTTGAAACAGATCAAGGACTCCACGACCACGCCGCTGCTGACCGGCGAGGACATCTATCTGAAAGAGGACTTCATCAAGCTGATCGACATGGGCGCGATCGACATGATCCACCCGGACCTGGCGAGCTCCGGCGGGCTGATCGAGACCAAGAAGATTGGCGACTACGCGATGGAGCACGGGGTCGCGATGGCCATGCACTTCGCCGGCACGCCCATCTCGTTCATGGCGAACGTCCACTGCGCGGCGGCCACCGAGAACTTCGTGGCGCTCGAACACCACTCGCTGGACGTGCCCTGGTGGGAACAGCTGGTGCGAACGACAAGCGGTCAGCCGCTGGTCGAGAAGGGGTACGCGATCGTGCCGGATTCGCCAGGGCTTGGCGTCGAGCCGAACGAAGAAGTCGTCAAGCAGCACGTGCGTCCCGAGTCCGGCTACTTCCTGCCGACGCCGCAATGGGACAAGGAACGGAGCAACGATCGACACTGGAGCCACTGATCCACGGATGACAGCCACGGATCTCACGGATTACACAGATCACAGAGGGATCACAGCCACGGATCTCACGGATCACACGGATCACGGCGGGCCACGGATCGCACAATGCTCAAGTACGGCGCAGTTCTCGCGTTCGCTTTAAGTGTGTCTGTCCCGACTGGGTCCGGCACTGCACAGAACGGCAGCCTGCGTGCCGGCGCGTTCAAGGTCGATATCACACCTGCGCCGGATGCCGCGTTGCCGATGAGTGGCTACGGCAGCCGGACCGAAGGGTTCAAGGCCATTCACGACAGCCTGAACGTGCGCGCCATTGTCGTGGACGATGGCGCGACGCAGGCGGCGCTTGTTGGCTGCGAGGTCATCGGCATCTCCGCCGCACTGTGGGAGAAGATCGCGGCGCGCGTCACGCAGGAAACGAAGATTCCCCGCGACAACATCATGCTCGCCTCAGTCCACACGCATGCGGCGCCCGCGCTCGGTACCTACAACGAACCGGCGGAAGGCGACGCGGCTCGCAAGCGCGCCGAGTACGTGCAGAAGCTCGAAGACGCGGTGGTGACGGCAGTCGGCCGAGCCCAGGCGAATCTTCAGCCTGCGAGAGTGGGCTTCGGCACCGGTAAGGCGCACGTGAACGCGAACCGCCGCGCACCGGATGGCAGCGGCGGCTGGATGCTGGGCAACAACCCGGATGGCGTGTCGGACAAGACAGTTGCGGTGATCAAGTTTGAAACGGCGTCCGGTGAACCGCTCGCCATCTTCACGAACTACGCCGTCCACGGTACGGTCCTTGGAGCGGGCAACCTGCAGATTAGTTCCGATCTTCCGGGTGCCACGTCCCGTGTCGTGGAAGCGCACTTTGGTGACAGAGTCGTTTCTCCCTGGACGAGCGGCGCCGCCGGAGATCAGGATCCCATCTATCGCGTTGGCACCGACTTCAAGAACGTCGCCGCACTCGGTCAGCTGTTGGGAGAAGAAGTGATCAGGGTGGCGGGAGGGATCAAGACGTCTGCGCGTGCGCGCATCCGTGGCCTGCAGAAGGTCGTCACGTGCCCCGGCAAGCGAACGGTGCAGAACCCCGGGCCGGGCAAGGCATACACGATCGAAGATGCCGACCCGGTACCGATTCGCCTGTCGCTGCTGGTGATCAACGACATGGCGATCGCAGGCGTCTCGGGCGAAGTCCTGACCAATATCGGCGCCAGGCTGAAAGAGGAATCACCGTTCAATCGCACCGTCCTGGTGACGCACTGCAACGGATCCAGCGGGTATCTGCCGGATGATGCGGCGTACGACCAGGTCAGCTACGAGATCGTGGCGAGCCGCGTGAAACGCGGCTGTGCGGAAGGGGCCATCGTGAATGGGCTCGTCGAGATGATGAACGCGTTCTTCTGATGGACCGCGTCCTCCCGGTATCGCTGCTCGTCGCGTCGCTCTCCTTCCTGACGCCGAACGCGAACGTCGCCTCGCAACACCTCTCGCACTACGAAGGCACGCGCATGTCGATGGGGTGCGCATACGCCATCGAAGCGTATGGTCCGGACGCGGAGGCCCTGCCGCGGACCGTGAACGACGCGTTGGATGAAGTTGACCGGATCGATCGACTGATGAGCCACTACAAAGCCGATAGTGAGCTGTCGCGCATCAACGCCGAGGCCGCGACGCACCCGGTGCGAGTCAATCCCGAGTTGTTCGACCTCATCGCCGAGTCGACGCGCTACAACCACGAGTCCGGCGGCGCCTTCGACATCACCGTCGGACCGTTGATGAAAGCCTGGGGGTTCTTTGGCGGCGACGGCCGCATGCCGGGCGAGGCGGAACTCGCGGCGGCGCGGCGTCTCGTGGGCAGCGCTCACGTGAGGGTGAACCTCGCCGAACGGACCATCGCGTTCGACCAGCCAGGGGTGGAACTGGATCTCGGGGGCCTTGCCAAAGGCTACGCGGTCGATCGCGTGGTGACGCTCCTTCGCCAGCGCAACGTCTCTGCGGCGTTGATCAGCGCCGGTGGGAGCACCATCTACGGGCTCGGAGCGCCACCGGCCCGCGACGGATGGGACGTCCAGATCCAGGACCCCATTGACGCCAACAAGGTTGCGCTGACGGTCACGTTGCGGGACCGCGCGCTCTCCGTCGCCGGCACGTCTGAGAAATCGTTCGAAAGCGGCGGCGTGAGATATTCGCACATCATGGACCCTCGCACGGGACGGCCGGTGCAGGGTTTGTTGAGCGTTGCGGTGCTCGCACCGAGCGGCACCGCGGGTGACGCGCTGGACGACGCGTTTTTCGTCCTGGGCCCGGAGCGCACGCGGCAGTTACTCGCGGCTGGAAAGTACGAAGACACCGAGACGCTGTTCTTCCTGCCAGACGGCGCACGCGCCTGGACGATCGAGCGCGCAGGACCGCCCCGGCATCCAGTCGCCGACCTTGAAGCGATGCCGTTCGCACCGCGCCGCTATGTGGCATATCGCACGCCTTCACCACCGACGGTCGACGGCAAGCTCGATGAACCGGCGTGGGCGGCCGCTCCGTGGTCGGAGGCGTTTGTCGACATCGAGGGGAATGCCGGGCCGCACCCGCGGTTCCGAACGCGCGCGAAGATGTTGTGGGACGAGGAGAACTTTTACGTCGCCGCGGAGCTGGAGGAACCCGACGTGTGGGGCACGCTGACCCGGCGTGACGCGGTCATTTTCCAGGACAACGACTTCGAGGTTTTCATCGATCCTGACGGCGATACGCACGCCTACTACGAGCTGGAAGTGAACGCACTCGGCACGCCGTGGGATCTGCTCCTGATCAAGCCGTACCGCGACGGCGGTCCGGCGATTCACGGATGGGACATCGCCGGACTCGAGGCCCGCGCCAACGTGCACGGCACGATCAACCGGCCGGGCGATCGCGACGAGGGCTGGACGGTCGAGATCGCGATGCCCTGGACGATCCTTCGTGAAGCGGCGCCCGGTCGCAGGCCGCCCGACGCGGGCGATCGCTGGCGGATCAACTTCTCGCGCGTGGAATGGGACGTGGACGTCATTGACGGCCAGTACGTCAAGCGACTGCGTCCCGGCACCTCGGATCCACTGCCGGAGCACAACTGGGTGTGGAGCCCGCAGGGGGCAGTCGACATGCACATGCCGGAGCGCTGGGGCTACGTGCAGTTTTCTGGCATGCGCGCAGGCAGCGGAACGGAATCGTTCGTCGAAGACGCGAACGAGCGCGTCAAGTGGGCGCTCCGGCGGCTGTATTATCGTCAGCGTCGTTACCGTGATGCTCACGGCGGCTACGCCACGTCGCTCGATGCGCTGAACGCCACCGACATTCGCGTCGACGGTCTCGACTTCCGTCCGGCCATGCAGGCGTCCTCGTTCTTCTACCAGATCACCGCAAACGGTTTCGACGGCGCGACCGTTCACATCAACAATGAAGGTAGAGCGTCGACAGGGAGGACCAATCCGTGAACCGACGAACCTTCTTCAAGGCGCTCACGGTTGCCCCGGCCATCAGCGTGCTTCGTCCGGCGCCTGCCGCAGCGGATCTGCCGAAGGCGAAGATTACCCGCGTGCGCATCTACCAGCCACCCGAGCTCAATCCCCTCTTCAACCAGAGCAACATGGTCGTGACGGTGGAGGCCGACATCGGCATCACGGGGATCGGAGAAGGGGGCGCGAAGGACACGCTCGAGCAATGCGCGGGCACGTTGATTGGCAAGAATCCGTTCCACACCGAGGCGATCTGGCAGGAAGCGTATATCGCGTGGTTCTACCCGCCGGGTCGTGAGAAGGCCCACGCGCTCGGAGCGCTGGACCTCGCGCTCTGGGACATCAAGGGCAAGGCACTTGGCCTTCCAGTTCACGAATTGCTGGGAGGCACGGCGCGCGACTACTGCGAGTGTTACGCGACAGGCGGGGCGCGCCCGCCCGGCGTGCCCGCCGACGCGAAGCTGTCGCTGAAAGAGCGTGCGCGCGCGACGATGGAAGCCGGGTATCGGGCGTTTCGAATGGGGCCGGCGGATGTCCCGATTGGCGGCATGTACGACACGCGGTCGGTCGTGAAGCAGGTGGCGCAGGACTGCCGGGACGTGCGTGAAGCGGTGGGACCGAGCGGCAACTGGTGCATCGACTTCCACCAGCGCTTCGATTTGAACGACGCGATGCGCCTCTGCCGCGCGATCGAAGAGTCCGACCCGTTCTTCGTCGAAGATCCGGTCCGTGACGAGAACGCCCTGCAGGACATACCAAAACTGCGGCAGATGACGACAGTGCCCTTGACCCACGGCGAAGAGTGGGGTCTGAAGTGGGACTTCAACCGGCTCGTCGAGAATCACGACGTCGACTTCATTCGATCCACGCTGCCGAACATTGGCGGCATCACCGAGTTGATGAAGGCGGCCGCCATCTGCGAGACGCACGCGGTGGGCATCATCCCGCACTTCACCGGCCCGATTGCCACCGCGGCGCTCGTCAACTGCCTGTCGACGTTCGCGGGTCCCGTAATGCTGGAGTACAACTACGGCGGCCGCCCGATCGACTACCTGCCGGAATGCCTGGATTTCAAGAACGGCAAGGCATATACGAACCAGCGGCCCGGCCTCGGCGTGACGGCGGAGATGAAGCTGCTCACGCAGATTGGAGAGGTCACGCAGCCGGGACGCCGGAACGTGTATCGTCGGCCCGATGGGTCGTTGACGCACTGGTAGCGGCGCCAGTGGCATACCACGGACGTAATCACGCAGAGGTCGCTGAGCACGCAGAGGGCTTTCAAAGGAATAATTTTTCAAAGTTCTCTGCGATCTCTGCGAGCTCCGCGCGAGATCGTCCGTGACAAGTCAATGTCGTCGCTCAAATTGGATGGTTCTCGACGGAGGTAGCAATGAATCGGCGTGATGCAATCGGAACGCTCTCGCTCGGAGGAGCTTCACTGCTGGCTTCCGGAGACGCACTGGCCGGCGCGATGGCGCCGATGGTGCATCCGGGCTACGCGCAGGCCACCGCGGGCACGCCCCCGGTCAAGATTCGCGACATCAAAACGATCCTGACCGCGCCAAACCGGATCCGCCTGGTGATCGTGAAGGTCGAGACCACGGAGCCGGGATTGGTCGGCTGGGGCTGCGCGACCTTCACCCAGCGGGCGCTCGTCGTCCAGACCGCGCTCGAACAATACCTGAAGCCGTTTCTCATCGGCCGCAACGTCGACGAGATCGAAGACATCTGGCAGTGCAGCTATGTGAGCTCGTACTGGCGGAACGGCCCGGTGTTGTTCAACGCGATGAGCGGTGTCGACATCGCGCTCTGGGACATCAAGGCGAAACGCGCCGGGATGCCGCTGTATCAGTTGCTTGGCGGCAAGGTGCGGCACGGGGCGGACTGTTACTTTCACGCCAGCGGCAGCAGCTTCACTGAAGTGGAAGAGAACGCACGCCGCGGGATGGAACAGGGGTTCCGTCACATTCGCGTCCAGGTGGCGACGCCCGGCTATGCGAGTTACGGTGCGCGAAGCACTGCCCCGACGACAGGTAATCCCAACGACATCGTTGGCCCGACGAATCCACGAGCGATCTGGGAACCGGCTCCTTACGTGCGAATGCTGCCGAAATTCTTCGAGCACATGCGCACAAAGCTCGGTGACGAAGTCGAACTGCTGCACGACGTGCACGAGCGCGTCACGCTGAACCAGGGGATCAACCTGTGCAAGGCGCTCGAGCCCTATCGGCTGTTCTTTCTCGAGGATCCGTTTCCACCGGAAGAGAACGAGCACTTCCGGCTGCTGCGGCAGCAGACCAGCGTCCCGATTGCGATGGGAGAACTGTTCAACACGCAGCACGAATACGTGCCGCTCATCAAGGA
>JBKOZS010000289.1:0-24039 GCA_046726015.1 Acidobacteriota bacterium | reverse complement strand
CGTTGTCGTAGTCGAGCCACTGCGTCCCGAATCCAGTAAAGGCGAACGTCGATGCTGCGAGCCCGGACTGCAGCGTGACGTCCTCGAAGAGGCCTTTGCCGTCGCCACGGAAAAGAGTGGCGCCCTCGCGGGCGAGGTTGGTCACCAGGACTGTCAGAGTGCCCTGGTTGTCGAGGTCCTCCGCGGTAACACCCATTCCGGCCTTCGTGAGGCCGTCTGCGTTGTATGCGACGCCGGCTTCCAGAGCGTTCTCCCGGAAGGTCCCATCGCCCTGATTCACCCATAGGCGATTGGCTGCCGTATCGTTCGCAACGTAAATGTCGGTACGGCCGTCACCATTGAAGTCCGCACAGACAACGCCGAGGGCCGGACCGTACGAGGATCCGATTCCAGAGGCCTCGGTAACATCAGCGAACTGGCCGTTGCCCTGGTTGTGGAACAGCCGGGAAGGCACGGCCTTGTAGGCCTTGGGCGTACAGTAATCCGGCTCGCCGGTTGGAGCGTTACAGCGCTTGTTGCCCTTCACGGTGAAGTCCACGTAGTTCCCGACGAAGAGATCGAGATAGCCGTCCCCGTCGTAGTCGAGAAAGGCGCCGCTGGTGCTCCACCGGGGATCATCTACGCCGGCCTCGCGCGTGACGTCGGCGAAGGTTCCATCACCGTTGTTGTGGTACAGGACGTTGTGCCCGAAATTGGTCAGATAAAGATCCAGAAACCCATCGTTGTCATAATCGCCGGTCACTGCGCCCATCCCGTAGCCGTCATGACCCACGCCGGCTTTCTCGGTCACATCGACAAATTGCAGGCGCCCGGTTTGAGACAGCATGTTCCGGAATAGCCGGTTTCCTGACTTCGAGCCCGCGGGCGGCGGAAACAGCAGTTTCCGGCCGTCGCCGATCGCAGTGCCCTGGATCAAGTAGACATCGAGATCACCGTCGTTGTCGTAGTCGAAGAGAGCGGCTCCGGAGCCCATGATTTCCGGCATGTAGTATTCGCCGGTTGCTCCGGTGAAATGTTGGAAGTCCAACCCTGCGTCTGAACCAATCTCGCGGAACAGCGGTGTGGCTGTCGATGAAACGATGCGTCCAGCTGTGACGATCGAAAGCGTCAGGCCGACGAGTCGCCTTTTCATGGCTTGTCGCTCGCGACGGCCTTTTCCAAAGCTCGCAGGTCCTTCTCGATGCTGGCGAGCAATTCGGTCTGGCCGCGGGCGGTGGCCTGCTCCCGGGCGATGCGGGCGTATCTCAGAGCGTCTGTCAGGTTGCCGGCCCGTGCGTAGGTCGCTGCCAGCGCGTAGAGCGAGCGCGGCGTGCTGTCGTCCTCCGGCGTGAGTGTTTTCAGAAACTGCTGAATCGCTTCGTCGTATCTTCTTTGATTGGCCAGGATGCGGCCCATGTGGAAGTGCGCGGCGCGGTAGGTGGGCCGATTCTCGACTGCTTTCGTGAATTGCTGAAACGCGTCGTCCAAACGGCTTTGCTGCTCGTACAGTAGTCCGAGGTGGAAGTGAGCTTCGGGATAATAGGGGTTGATTTGCAATGCTTCCTGGAATGCCCTCTCTGCGTCCTGAGGCTTGTGTTGTTTGAGCAGGAGGACCCCGTAGTTGTAATGAAGGTCGGCGTGGTTTCGATCGAGATCGAGCGCAGCCCGGTAGTGCTCTGCCGCCTTGTCGAACTGCTCCAACCGGCCATAGAGCGAGACGAGGTTGATGTGGGCCTGCACGGCCCGCGAGTCCACACGGAGCGCTTCAATCTGTTCAGTGACGGCTTCGGCAAGCCGGCCTGCCTGCTCGAGATCGGCGCCACGGCGAATGTGAGCGGCGGGTCCAAGGTTCAGTCTGGCGACGTCGCTGCGCAGCGAGTCGTTCAACGGCGGAACCGCCGTCTTGTTCTGCTCGTAAAGGCTGAACTGCCGCTGAGCCTCTGTTTCCTCACCTAGCTTCCGGTAGGCCATCGCCAAAGCGTAGTGGGCCGGGCCATATGGCGGAAACAATTCGCAGGACTTCAGGTACGCGGCTACGGCAGCGGTCACATCTCCACGAGCACCATTCACTCGGCCCAGGCCATAGTGGGCCTCGGCGCTTTCAGGGCGCGCCTTGCTGATCGACTGATAGATCTTACGCGCATCCTCCGGTTTGCCAATGGTCAGCAGGCTGTCAGCGAGCTTCAGCTGGGCCGGCAGATAGTCGGGCTTCATTCGCAATGCCTGGCCAAGCGTCAGCACGGCGTCCCGGTGCTGCCCCTGGGCCGCCTGAACCCATCCGAGGTAGAACAGCCATCGAAACGAGGCGGGATCGAGAAGATGTGCCCGCCGATAGCAGATGGCTGCAGACTCGTACTGCTCGTACGCGTCCAGGATCATTCCCAGCGTCCCGCTCGCATCGGCATCTTTCGGTTCCGTCCGAGCAGCCGTATCGGCTTGCTGGACCTGCTGCCGAATCACTGGAAGAAAGGTGTCTATGTTGAGCTGTGGAAGGTCAGGGATGGATTCGTATCCTGCAATCTGGAGGCATAACGCTGCCGGCAGGGCGCTGGCAAGCATCTGCAGGAGAACGACTGGCATGCGATATCCAGATTGGCGTGATCCTACGCCCGCACACGGCAACCCGGAAAACGTTTCATCGTGCCGATCGTCGCTCGGATCGCTTGAACTGCCGGCGAAGGATTTCCTCCCTGGCGGCGCTCTTACGGTCGGACGCCTGCTTCGCCGCGCAGGACGGGCAAAGGCCGTTGTTCCTTCAAGGACGATGAATTCGAGCTGGCGGATCGGCGTGGGTGTCTCGCTGCTGGCCGGCGCGCTCTGCGCGACACCACCCGCATCTGCGCAATCGAATGACGGGCCGCTCAGGCTCGTCGTGGAAGAGGGCACGCCGTTGCGGGTCGCGCTGGACCGACGAGTGGTCGTCAGGCGCGTGGGTCAGAAGGTCGACGCGGTGCTGGTCGATCCCATCTTCGCCTACGATCGCATCGTCATTCCCATCGGGACACGAGTGCTGGGCCACGTCGAGCGACGCACGGCAGTGTCGAAGAAGCGGCGCGCCCTCGCAATGCTCAGCGGTGACTTCACGCCGCTTCACGACATCCTCCTGCAATTCGATGCGATCGTGCTTGCCGATGGACGGACGCTGCCCGTGCGCACCCAGGTGTCCGCGGGCACCGAACAGGTCACGCTCAAGCTTGCCGACGGCGCTCAAAGGAAAGGGGACATCGTGTCGAGCGCCGGTGAGGCGGCCGCGCAGCAGGCGAAGCAGACGGTCGCCATCCTAAAAGGACCGGACAAGGTGGAGCGCATGAACGACACGGGGCTGCGCGCGCTCCCCTATCATCCCGAGTTCTTCAGCAAGGGCACCGTCTTCAACGCCCGGTTGCTGTCCGCGCTCGACTTCGGCTCGGCGGCGCCGGCGGAAACAGCGGACGCGGGAACCCCGCCTGCACCGGAGAGCGTCCTCTCGGCCCGACTCGTCACCGCGATCGACTCCAGGCACGCGACCAGGGGAACGCCGGTTGAGGCTGCCGTCGCCCGGCCGGTGTTTTCTTCGACGCACCAGCTGATCCTCCCGGCCGGGACCAGGCTGACGGGACAGGTCACTTTCGTGAAGCGCGCCCGACACTTCCGCCGAAACGGCCAATTGCGGTTCCTGTTCGATACGGTTCATGTTCGCGGCCGCGACTCGACCGGGCTGCTCGCCTCGTTGTACTCGGTCGAAGCTGGTCGCGCCCAGCCCCTCGCCGTCCACGGGGAGGGAGGCGCGAAGGTCACGAATTCCCCGACCAGGTTCATAGCGCCCGCGGTCGGTACGCTCGCGTTGGTCGGGCTCTCACGAAGCCACCTCGACTACGACACGGATGGCTTGGGGCCCGAAACGGAGTACGGCGGTCCACTCAGCGGCAGCGTGGCAGGGTTCATAGGCGCGAGCATCACGGGGCTCGCGCTCTCGTCGCTGGGTAACCCGGCGGCCGTGACGCTGGGGGTGCTCGGCGTCGTCAGAACGACGTACGCTGGCGTGATCGCCAAGGGCAGAGAGGTTGTGTTCCCCGCGGACACCCGGATCCAGGTTCAGCTGTCGCCGGCTGCGCCGGTACGACCGTCGCCTGAGCACGAGCCGCGCTCGAAAGAGAAGCCATGACCCTGGCCGTGGCCGTTTCCCTCGTCGTCGGCGTTGCCGGCCAGCCGCCAGCCACGTTTCATGCTGAAACCCGTCTCGTTGTGCTGCACGTGCTGGTCACGAACGGCCGCGGCGAGCTCGTCACGAATCTGGATCGCGGAGCCTTCAGCGTCTACGAGGATGGCCGCCGTCAGTCGATCACGCTGTTTCGCTGCGATGATGTGCCGATCTCACTCGGCCTGATCATCGACAACAGCAGAAGCATGCGACCGGTGCGGGCAAGCGTGGAGGCTGCAGCGCTGGCGTTCGTCCATGCGTCGAACCGCCAGGACGAAGTCTTCGTCTTGAACTTCGCGGACGAGCCGCGCATCGACGTGCCGTTCACGAATGACGTACAAGTGCTCGAGTCAGGCATCGCCCGCATTGATTCGATCGGCGGCACGGCAATGCGTGATGCCATTCTCACGGCCGAGCGTTACCTGCGCGATCGCGCCACACACGACCGGCGAGCGCTGCTGGTCATCACCGATGGCAACGACAACGCCAGTACCGTCTCCACGGCGCAGCTCCGTAAAGTCGTCGAACAGAGCGGATCCGTGATTTACGCTGTGAGGCTCGTTCGCGAGAGCCCGTCGGGGGAAGACCGAAGCGGCGAGGGTGAGCTCGATCACCTGACCGAACTCACCGGTGGCGACGTGCACTACGTCGCCTCGACGTCCGATGCGGATCGCGCCGTCCTCGAGATCGCACATCGGATCCGCAACGAGTACACGATCGCTTATACGCCTGCGAACCAGGCACTCGACGGATCGTACCGTGCCGTCCGGGTGAAGGTCACGAGGCCGGGCGGCCTGAAGGTTCGAACTCGACCCGGGTACTGGGCAACTCCACTTCCAGCCATGCGCTGACCCGCGAACAACGTCCGCCGTGACGCTCAAGAGCCAGCGGACGACGGCGGCTGTCGGAGGTAATCCTCGCCCAGGCGCCGCAGCTTACTGGCGAGGTCACGGGTGAGGGTGAGCTGGAAGACCATCCGGGTCTCGGGATCGGCTTCGAGATACCGTCGCAGCGTTGCCAATTCCCAGCGCAACGCACGCACCGGCTCCACTGTCACCGCGTCCACTTCGGCCGGTGCCCCGCTCAGCTCGAGAGCGGAGCCGACGATATCCCCGACTCCCAGCTCACCCAGGACCCGACCGTCCTTCGACACACGCACCTTGCCGCGGACAACGAGTGCGATCGCCCCGACCGGCGTGCCGTGCTCGATCAGACAATCGCCGGGAGCCGCTGTAGTCCACGACCCGAGGCTGACAAGTTGCAGAACCTTGCGAGACGGCAGTTGCGCGAACGCGAGCCGGCGAACCTCCTCCTCGTCGGGCGTCAGCTTGACCGGACGACGTTCGAGGTAGAGACGCCAGGATTGGAAGGAATTGATTCCTGCGAAGACGACACTCCAGGCGATCGGTGGCCACTGGGGTGTGGACTGAAGGACGAAGTATGGGAGCGAAATCAGCGACGCGGCCACCGCGAACAGCCGCAGCCAAAGAATGTCGCTGACGCTGTACGCCACCAGTAGCAGGACGTTGGCCGCGTGAATGAAATAGTTTGGATTGAATGTGGTCATGATGACTTCGCCGTGCCGGGGCCTGACGCCTCGTCGCCAATCTAAGCGCGAAGGGAGGTGTCAGAACAGAGGACTCCAAATTCAGCGGGTTGCCGGCTTCTGTAACCAGGATGATCAGGGCCGCGCGGCCTGCTGGCTCTGGGCCAGACGGACTTCGTCCTCGGTGTAGACCGCCGCGAAGATACCGAGCGACTCGAGAAACGTCGCCACGTCCTTCAAGGCGAAATGAAGCGATCGGAGCCGCGAGGTATCGAGGTAAATCTGGTTGTTGGCCGCGTCCTTGAAATACTGCACGACAGTCCCGCCCGCTGGAGAGAAACGCTTGTCGATGAGCGCGGTGAGATCATCGACGTAATGGCGTCCTCCCGGTCGCGGTTCGCCGGGCATGCCGTGGTCGGCGGTGATCGCCACGACGAAGCGGCCATCACCGGCCTTGCGCGCAATTATGGCGAGCGCGCGCCCGATCTGACGATCGAGTTCGGCCAGCACCTCCTTCATCTCGGCAGACGCCGGTCCATACGCATGTCCAACGTAGTCGGGACCCTTCAAATTGACCATCACGAGATCGGTCACATCGTCCGCACCGATGTCTTGCTGCTCGAGCACGGCCGCGAGTGCGTCGCCCTCGAAGCGCTGGAAGACCGCTGAATGGCGGAATTTGGTCGCGTCCGAGATGTCGTGGGCCATCCACGTGCCGCCGGCCTGTTCCCAATACGTGCGCGCATTGATGGACTTCAATGCCTCCGGCAGGGTGTAACAGGCAGGATTCGTTTCCCAGCCGGCGTCGCGAGTGCTGTAGCTGGCCGCGAGGACGCGGCGACCATTGACGATGCACGCGCCATGGCCGATCAGGCCGGCGACCGCGCGGATCGCACCGCCCTGGCCGATGATGATCGCCTGCCCATCCGTCGCGAGGTTCCAGACGTCAGCGAGCGTCAGCGCCATCAATTCGCGCGCATCCAGCTCGTTGTATGCCTCCTGCGCTTTGCCGGTCACGCGGTTGAACAGGTTGTTGACGGCGAGGCCGTGCGTGCGCGGCTCGGCTCCGGTCCCGAGGTTCGCGTGGCCCACCGCCGTCAGCGTCGGCACGGACGTGACGTGAGCATTCGTGAACCACGCGCCTTCACGCCGTAAACGCGACAGCGTCGGCAACACGTCCGCGTAGGTCTCGAAATAGTCGGCTCGCGTGCCGTCTAAAACAAAAAGCGCGACAATCCGCGGCGGCGTCCCAGTCGACGCCATGGCCTGGCGCAGCGGCTTGCCGATCGTTGTGGCGGGCGGCGCCGTGCCGAGGAGCGCCGCCAGCGTCGGTACGATGTCCTGCTGCGTGACGAGCGTGCTCGAGACACCGGGTTTGACAAACGGCGGCCCATGGAGCAGCAGTGGAATGTGCGTGTCGTAGCCCCACGGCGAGCCGTGCATAAATGCGTACAGCGGGTTGCGATCGACGAAGAAATCGCCCTCACGTGGGACCAGGAAGATCTGCCCGCTGCGGCCGGGGAAATAACCGCGCGCAAACTCGTCGAGCCAGACCTGCCGGCCCGGTGCTGGCGCGTTTGCCGCGGTGGGGGGGCGAGCCGGCAGCGCGCGGCAACCCGAAAGTCCATACACCGCAATCAGGAGGAGGCAGAGCGCACGGTGACGAGCCATGACGACGACACTGTACTCGGTGTTGCTGAATCCTCTCCTCGAGACGGAAGGGTACGAGTAAGGCGAGCGAGATATTCGGATGGAGCGCACTTCGCGGTATGATGGCGCCAGCTGCTGAGCTGGCCCGGCTATGACCTCATGATCGGCGAAACGTCCTCGCACTACCGCATCCTGCGCAAACTGGGCGGCGGCGGCATGGGCGTTGTCTATGAGGCCGAGGACGCCCGGCTTGACCGTACTGTTGCGCTGAAATTCCTGCCCGAGAAATTGACCGCCGATCCGCAGGCCCTCGAACGGTTCCAGCGCGAAGCGAAGGCCGCGTCGGCCTTGAACCATCCGGGGATCTGCACCGTGTACGACATCGGCGAGGACCGGGGCCAACCCTTCATCGCGCTCGAGTACCTCGCGGGGAGCACGCTCAAGCACCGGATTTCGGGTCAGCCCGTGCCCTTAGAGGGCCTTCTCGACTGGGCCATCGAGATCGCCGACGCGCTCGACGCGGCGCACCAGCGCGGCATTGTCCATCGCGACATCAAGCCCGCGAACATCTTCGTGACCGTGCGCGAGCACGTCAAGCTGCTGGACTTCGGCCTGGCCAAGGTGAGTCCCGAGTCGCACGGTCCTCGGGGGCCCGAGGTCTCGAGCGTCCCCACCATTGTCGTGCCCGACGACCACCTGACGAGCCCCGGCACGGTCATCGGCACCATGGCGTATATGTCGCCGGAGCAGGCCAGGGGAAAGGCGTTGGATGCGCGTACGAATCTGTTTTCGTTCGGGGCCGTCATGTACGAGATGGCAACGGGCCGCTGCCGTTCGAGGGCGCTACGTCACCTGTGCTGTTCGACGCCATCCTGAATCGCGAGCCCGTTCCGGCGACGCAGGTCAACGCGGCGGTTCCGCCGGAGCTCGGTCGCATCATCGGCAAGGCGCTCGAAAAAGACAGGGATGTCCGTTACCAGTGGGCGCGCGAGATGCTTGCCGATCTCAAGCGGTTGAAGCGCGACACCGCCTCGGGGCGCACGTCGGCGGCGTCCTCCTCGCCCTCCGTGATTGCCACCGCTGTCTCACAGACGCCGGTCGTCCCGCGCCGGATGGGTCGCGCGGTCTGGATCGCAATCGCCAGCGTCGCCGCGCTTGGCGTCGTGGCCTTTACCGCGTGGTTGGCCGCGGCTCCTCCGCCCGCTCGCGTGACGGCATCGACGCAGATCACGACCGACGGCGTACAGAAGGGGTATCCGGTCACCGATGGATCCCGACTGTATTTCACCGTGTCGCGCCTTCGAGGCCGCAACAGCGCAGCCTCGGCGCTGGCACAAGTGGCCGCCTCGGGCGGCGAAACGGTGGAACTTGCCTCCGTGGCGCCGGCGGTTCTCGATATCGATCCGCGCGGCGCGGAACTGCTCGTCGCTGACCGCATCAGCACGAGCAGCAGCAGTCTCGCGGTGATGCCAGTACTGGGTGGGGCCGTACGGCGGCTGGGCAACCTGACCGCCAACCCCGCCATCTACGGTATTACGGCGGCCTGGTCACCAGACGCCTCACATGTCGTCTACACGACGGGATCGGACGTTCGGGTGGCGAGAGCCGATGGCTCCGAGCCGCGCACGCTGCTGACGGCGTCAGGCGTGACGTTCGCGCCGCGATGGTCGCCAGACGGTGCGCGGATTCGTTACTCAGTACGTGACGCCAGGACGGGCGCGTTCGCGCTGTGGGAAGCGAACGCGGACGGAAGCAACCCCAATGCGCTGCTTCCAGGCTGGACCGGTGCGCAGAACCCTGCTGCGGCATCTGGACCGGAGACGGCAAATACTTCGTCTTCACGGCGACAGGCAACATCTGGGCACTGCCCGAAGAACGCGGCCTTTTTCACCCGCGATCGAGCGAGCCCGTGCAGCTCACCTTCGGACCAACGTTGTTTTCCGGCGTGATGCCGAGCCGGGATGGCAAGCGCCTGTTTGCCGTCGGCGACCAGAGCAAGGGCCGGATCGTTCGTTATGATCGCGGCTCGAAGCAATTCGTGCCCTCTCTTGGCGACCTCTCGGCGGAAGGTGTGGCCGTCTCGCCCGACGGTCGCTGGGTAGCCTACGTCTCCTATCCCGAAGGCACGCTGTGGCGCAGCCGCATCGACGGCAGCGAGCGAATCCAGTTGACGTTTTCGCCGTTCCAGGCCGCGCTACCGCGATGGTCACCTGACGGCACTCAGATCGCGTTCTTTGCCTGGACTGCGTCCGAGACACCGAGGATCTATCTGGTGCCCGCGGCGGCGGCACGGCTCGTCGAGCGACGACGCGCACGCTGCCCGAGGCGGATCCGAGCTGGTCGCCGGACGGGCGGCGATTGGCATTCGGCAGCGGCCCCGGCTGGAAGCTCGGCAACTCGCCGAACGCCGTGATTCAAGTGCTGGCGCTCGATTCGGGACACGTCACGGTCCTCCCGGGATCGCGGGGGGCTGTTCTCGCCGCGCTGGTTGCCGGATGGCCGATTCATCGCGGCGCTGTCGTTTGATTCGCTCCGCCTGGTCCTCTTCGACATGGCAGCGGGAAAGTGGACCGGGCTCGTCGACCGCAACATCAACGTCGGCCGGGAAAACTGGGCGCCGGATGGCCGCGCGATCTTGTACCAGGACGGAACGGAGATCCGCAGGATTGCCATCGCCGACCGCCGCACCGAGGTCGTCGCCAATAGCAGTGACCTTGACCTCGCTGTCGGCCAGCTCGGTCCGTGGATCGGATACACGCCGGACGGGATGCCGATGGTCCTCCTCGATGCCGGGACCCACGACATCTACGCGCTCGACTGGGTCGCGCCGTGACGTGACGCCAGGTTAAAACGTGACGCTGACTCCCACCGCTGGGCGTACGATCACCGACGTCAATGCCACATGAACTCGAATTTCTGGCACGAGGCGAAGTCGGCGCCAGAGCGGCACGTCGACGCCCAGGCCGCCAACGACGTAGGTCGTACTGCCATTGAAGTGCTCGCGCCGCTGTTCTCGAACGTCGGGCTCTGAACAATCAACGATGGTAGGGATGGGTAGGCCGGATGATGGGGCAAGCGATCTGTCCGCGAGGCATGTCGTGAATGCGTTCTCTGTACGGGCCACGCTGAGACCGGCCACCAGATACGGACGCACACCTCGCGCACCGAGCAGACGGACAGCGCTGACGCTCACGAGAATATCGCGATGCGTCGGATCTTCCGCCGACTCGCGGATGGACGAAGGTACCCAGAGCTCCACTTCGAGCGCCCAGTCACGCCCGAATTTGATACCGCCGAACAAACCGCCCGCCGCCACCGTACCTGCGAGGGCATCCTCGGCCTGCTCGTAGTTCATGCCCGCCTTGACGCCGACGAACCCCTGAGAGTCCGGGGCTGTTTGTGCGGCTACGCTGCTGCACAGAGCAAGGGCGAGCAGAGTCATCGCGAGTTGTTTTGGAATGTGGAGCGCCGTCATAACGCCCTCCCATCCCGCTATGCGCAAGCGACGCTGAAGCTGGCTCAGCCCGGCTGAGATGCGGCGTGAAAAGGGGCAAGTATCTGCCCCGTCGGGTATATGCTTGCTGGTGCTATGGCCGAGCTGGCACAAGGCTATGTATTGCCGGACCTTAATCTCAGTCTCGTGACGACATGACGCGATCTGGTGCCGTGAGACGCGCGTTAGCGATAGACCCCGGAAGGTGCCTCGCCCTTGGCGGCGGCGTACTGCTGGCCGCCTGGCTAGCTGAAGGATCGATGGCAGGCCAGGCGCCGAAGCAGGCGTTCGTGCCCAGCCCTGTCAGGGATTCAAACCTGAGCGTACGACTCGACCTCGTTGGTCGAATGCCATCGAAGATCAACCCGACGTCACCCACCATGGCCGGGTCTCAGCTTCTACTCATCGATCAGATTGGCTTCGTGTACCGATGGGACGGGACCAGCGCGGTGAAGCTCCTCACGCCGTCAACCGTGCCCGCGGGTCTCAAGCTCACCGGTCCCGAGCGCGTGATGAACGTCGCCGCGAACGCGTCCGGGGCGAAGCTGTATGTCATGTTCACGTCGGCGACTGTGCCGGGCGGTATCCCGCGACGCATGTCGCCGCGACCCGGCACCAACGCATGGTCCGTGTTGTTCGAGTACGACTTCGATGGGGCGGCGCTTTCACACCCGAGGCCGATCACCGCCATGCAGGTGCGAACCGGCGGACATATCGGCGGAGGGCTGACAGTGCTCGCTGATGGCTCGATTCTCTTCGCGCCGGGAGACAACGGCGACTCCTACGAGGACGGCCGTGACTACGCTCAGAACCCGGCGGTGCACCTCGCCAAAATCGTGCGCATCGATCCCGGTGACGGATCTACGGCAGTCGTCGCCATCGGCGTTCGCAATTGCCAGCGGCTCGTGACCTACCAGGCTGGACAAGAGTCCCGCCTGGACTTCGTCGATCCGGGTGGATGGGTCGCTGAGGAGCTCGACAGCATTCGGCTGAGCGATCTCATCGGCGCCCCGCCGATTCGGAATTTCGGCTGGGGCCGCCATCCTGCGGACCGCAAGGCGCGTGAGGGCACGTTCTACATCGGCCCGACGGGGAACGCCGTTGCGGTGGCTTCCGATGCCGAACCTGGTTTTCAGCAACCGGTTGCCGAGTTCGGGCGGGAAGGGGCGGTGGCCTTCGCCGTGTCTGGCGGCGGTCAGCAGCACCCAATCATTTACGCGGATTACGTCGCTCTTCGGCGACCTGGTGAGCGGCTCGGTCTACGCAGTCACCCGCGCGCTTCCCGCGATGAAGCAGCAGGTCCTCCGCGTCAACCTGTTCGACAACGGCCTTCAACCCGTGACGCTGGCGGGCCTGACAGAAAGGCTGCGGCCCGACCCACGGTTCTTCAATTTCCCCGATGGATCGGCCGGCGTCTTGCTCGAGCGTACCGGTGCCTTCTACCGCCTCACCGAGCTGCCGGCGCAAAAGTAATTTCAACTGGACCGCCCCTTGGGGTCACTCCCGCGATGACCTTTATTCATAGCGGAGCGTTTCAACCGGGTTCATGCGAGACGCCCTGCGGGCGGGAAGGAACCCGACGAGACTTGATATCCCGCCCATCAGAATGACAACCGCGAGGAGTGTGACCGGGTCGTACGGGGCGACGCCGAACAGGAATCCCTCCATGACCTTTCCTGCAGCGAAGCTCAAGGCCAATCCGATCGCGACGCCAAACAGAGCGATGTTCCAGCTTTCGCGAAGCAACATTTGGAAGACGCGGCCTGGCGTGAGCCCGAATGCCATCCGGATGCCGATTTCGCGCGTCCGCGCCCTTACGGTGAACGACAGAACGCCATACGTGCCCACCAGTGCCAAGGTGAGTGCCAGCAGACCGAGAACTCCGGTAATCACTGCCGCGCCTCTCACGCCTCCGAATCCGCCTCCGCTGTCGTTGATCTGTCGCTCGAGCGTGTAGACGTCATATACGGGAACGGCAGAATCGAGGCGACGTATCGACTCGGTCACGCGGGATGTGAGCGTTCCGGCTGCCGGCGTTCGAGAACGCACATGCAGCGTGCGAGCAACAGCATTGAACTGATCGAGAGAAGCGAAAAAGCGCGGCACAGCCGGCCCCCCGATCTCGCCACGCCGGTATCGAGCATTGGGTACGACCCCGATCACCTCGAGTGGAGCGTCAGGCTCCGAACTGGAGCGGAAGCGTCGCCCGACGGGATCCTCGCCCGGCCACAAGCGTGCCGCCAGCGCCTCGTTCACCACTGCGACTTTCAGCGATCCGTTGGTGTCGACGGTGGAGAAAGTACGACCGCGCAGCACCGGAGTTCCGATCGTCTGAAAGTAATCGCCCGTCACGAGATGTCTGTCGGCGAGGAACCCGGTGGTGCTCGACGGCGGTGGCTGGCCCTCGGCTGCAATGTACGAAGTCGAATTGCCAGTCCCGAATGGGACGAAGACCGAAGCGGCAGCGGATTCCACCTCCGGGAGCGCTTCGACTGCCGTGTCGAGCGACTGGTAGAACGCCCGCGCTTTATCGGGGTCATACCCTACGGCGCCCGGATCCGTCGATGCGAGCAAAACACGATTCGCGTCGAAGCCGAGATCGACTGATTGCAGGCTCTGGACGCTTCGTATGAACAACCCGCACACGACGAGGAGCACGACGGAGCCCGCAATCTGCGCGGCGGCCAGGCCCTTGCGGATCAGTTGACGCCGCCGGCCTTCGGTGGAAGTCCTGCCTTCGGAAAGATCGCTGCGCGGATCGACTCGGGACGCCCGGAGTGCCGGGAGGAGTCCAATCAACAGTGTGGAAACGACCATCAGGATCCCGAGGTAGCTCAGGGTCGTCCAGTCGAGTTGGGAGTCGAGAAACAAAGGAAACCCTGGAGTGGCTGCCACTGAGGCAATCGTATGGGCCAGAGTGACCCCGGCGATGGCACCTCCGGATGCTCCGAGAAATGCGATGACAAGCGCTTCGACGAAGCACAGTCGAACGAGATCTGATCGGCTGGCGCCCAGCGCCCGACGGATTGCCATCTCCCGGCCGCGGCCCAGCCCTTTGGAGAGGAAAAGCCCCAGCACATTGGCGCAGGCAATCACAAGGATCGCGCCAACAAGCATCAGGAACAGGACGGCGAGAACCGGCGCCTGGGACGCGTTCTGAGGCTCGGGGCGTGCCATTCGCTCCGAATACACCCGGAGGCGCCGGCCGGCATTCGTCGCTGGATGATCTCCTTCCAGCCGTCTTGCGACCGTATCGACCGAGGCGCGCGCCTGGTCGAGCCCGACCCCAGGCTTCAGCCGAGCGATGACGCGGACCGCCAGCACATCACGGTTAGAGAGTCGCGCCCGAGACTGAAACAGCTCGAGCGGCACGTAAAGCTCGGAGGACAGGAGCGCGAACGTACCGTGGAAGTTTTCTGCAGCGACACCGACGATCGTGAATGGGCGCCCATCGATGCGCACCTTCCTGCCGACGATGGATGTGCTCGCGCCAAAGCGGTGCGTCCAGTACGAATGGCTCAGGACGGCTATGGGCTGCGTGCCGCCCAGCTCGCCGTCAGCAGGAAGAATCAGCCGTCCCGCCGCTGGATCGAGTCGGAGCGTGGAAAAGTAGTTTCCTGAAACGGCCGTAGCCATTAGCCGGTCGGTCCTGCCGTCCACCGTCAGGCCCAGCGGGCTCAGGTCCCAGGCCGCCATGTCCGAGAAGGCCGTCCCGGAGGCTCTGTAATCCTGAAGATCCGGATATGCCACGCGCTGCCAGATTCTGGGATTGCCGGATAGCGTCGTTGCCAGAACGGCCAGGCGGTCCGCGTCGCCCACGGGCAAGGGTCTGAACACGCTGCTGATGATTGTCGCCATCGTGGCGTTCGGACCGATGCCGACTGCGATGGTGAGCACAGCCGCAGCGGTGAACACCGGGTACTTGCGCAGCTGTCGCACCGAGTAGCGAAGATCGCTGCGTATCGCCTCAATCAGACGAAGCCCGCGTGCGTCGCGGCACTCCTCTTTCCGCTGCTCCATCGCGCCCATCTCCCGAAGGGCGGCGTAGCGGGCGTCGTCCGGGGACGCCCCGGCGGCGAGATGGTCGGCAATCAAACGCTCCAGGTGGTATTGCAGTTCCTCGGTGAGCTCCTGTTCAACGCTCCGACTCCGAAACAGCGAACGAAGCCGCAGACGAAGCTTTCTGGTCCACCGCATGACCGTCGGCTCCTCAAGCAGGTTTGACGATCAACGAGATCGCGGACGACAGCCGCTCCCATTCCGCGGTTTCGGCCTTTAACGCTTTGCGACCAGCCGAGGTGAGCTTGTAGTACTTCGCGCGACGATTGTTCTCGCTGGGGGCCCATTCAGCCTCGATCCACCCCTGCTGTTCGAGTTTGTGGAGCGCGGGGTACAAGGCACTTTGGCCCACGCGCAATTGCTCGTTCGACATCTGCCGAATCCGCTGCGCGATCGCCCAGCCGTGCATCGGTTCCAGGGAGAGGACACGTAGAAGCAGCAGGTCGAGCGTGCCCTGTACGAGATCTGTCGGCTTGCTCATCCAGTCCTGTCAGTTACTGAGTGGAGAGACTAGCGTCAACCGGCGTCGGGCGCAAGGAAAACCATTTGGACCGGGACAGAGCACTCGAAGACTACCAATTCAGGAACAGACCAAGCTCCGCGAGGAACATTCCCCAGGCGGGCTCCTCTTCCAGCATCAGATGGTTGGCGCCCGGCAGCGACACGTATCGTGCGTTCGGGATGGCGGCGGCGATCTGTCGGCCATTCTCCGCCGATATCGCCTGGTCGCGGTCGCAGTGGATTACGAGCGTGGGTGTCGTCACGCGAGGCAGGAGCGGCCGCACATCGACGCTGTCGCCGCGCTCGATGAGACGCGCCGCATTTTCAGGCGACGTGGACACGCGCTGGAGTTGATCGAACCATTGCTCCTGCGCTGGCGTGGCTTGTGGAATGTAGCGGCAAGTGAACACCTTGCAAAACGCCGGGTTATTCAGTCCCCAGCCCAGCCGTACCAGGCTGACCAGGGCGCGCCGGGCCTCGATCTGTTCCGGCGTTCCGGTGTAATTGAGCCCTGCTGCGAACGCGCCGTAGAGAACGAGGTGTGTGACGCGTTCCGGGTGCTGCACCGCGTACGCGATTGCGATCGGGCCGCCGCGAGAAATCCCGAGCAGTGGAAACCGATCGAGCCCCGCCGCGTCTACGACAGTTTCGAGATCGCGGACCCATGTCTCGAAGCTCACCTCGGATACGTCGCGCTGCGACATGCCATTGCCACGCTCGTCGTAACGGATGACGCGGTGATGGAGTGAGAGTGCCGACCACCAATGCCGCCAGATCGGGCTGTCCCATTCGAAATCGAGATGTGTCAGCCAATTCGATGCCTTGACGAGCGGCGGTCCGCTTCCGATGCTGGCATAGGCGAGTCGAACGCCATCGGTCGTCGTGCAATAGCGGAGTTCCTGCCGCATTCTTGCCGCAGAAGCCACGGCAGCTTCGGCGCGTGGCTCGGTCGACTCCACGGCCGCCGCAAAGCGATAACCCACCCGGGGGACAGTTTCGATGTACTGCTGACCCGTGGCTTTCTCTCCGAGCGCCTTCCGAAGCATCGACACGTTGTGATTGAGATTGTTTTCTTCGACGGTTGTTTCCGGCCAGACCGTGTCCAGTAACTCCTGCTTGGTCACGAGCCGCCCGGCGTTCTCGACGAGCACACGCAGCGTGTCGAAAACCTTGAGCCGCAAGGGGACTACCTCAGAGCCGCGCGAGAGACGTCGTTCCCGGACGTCGAGCTGAAACGGCCCGAAGCGATAGGCGATTCGGCTCCCGGTGTCGGCCACTACCCCACCTCAGAAAAGTTTCAGAAATACGCGAGCGTTCTCAAAGGACGCCACAGACCTTCCGATTCTAACCTCTCGATTGCGCTGAACCCGCATCTCCCGCATCGACATGCGGTTTGTGCAAGCACAGTTTTAAACACAGGAAGGAAAAGCTAATGCGCCCACTAGCATTGATCTTGGTGTTCGCCTTCCCTTGCGGACTGACCGCAGCTGACAGCCCGTTCAGCGGCACCTGGAAGCGGAATCCAGCGAGGGCGACGATCTCGGCGCCATCGCCGAGGAGTGAGATGTTTGATGCGAAGGCCGACGACAACGGCATCGAGTTGACCAGTGAGGCAGTCGATTCACAGACGGGACAGCTAAGCAGGAGCAGCTACACCGCGTCCTTCGATGGCCAGGACTACCCTGTGAGCGGCGATCGTCGCGTGGATTCGATCGCGCTTCGGCGAATCGATGCGCGCTCGCTGAAAGCGACCACCAAGAAAGCGGGCAGAGTCATTAGCCAGTTCACGGCGATCGTCTCGCCGGACTGGCGCACGATTGTGATCACCTACATCGAAACGGACACCCAGGGGAACAGCTATAAAGGCTCGGAAGTGTACGAAAAGCAATGAACAGAATGAGCGCGGTGCGTGTCCTGCCAACGTCAAGGTCATTCCCGACGGAGATCGGCGGCGGGGCACGTCAACGTCGGTCCGTGCGGCGCCGCGATGTCGAGTTGAGTCCATTCCGCAATCAGCCCGCCGCCGATTTTGTGGCCTAGAAGCAGCCGGATGCCGAGGCCCAGGCGCTCGAGCGCTCCGGCAAAGCCAATCACGTACTGCGTCACCGTACATCCCGAACCGTGACGCACCGCACGGATCTCTTCGAGGCGGCCGACGGCTCTGTGGTTCGCACTCCACACCTTCCGGCCGAGAAGACGCTCGACGCGCAACTCGCGGGCGCCGTGTGGCGCAGTAACCCATTCCTGTGTCACCGGTGGCTTTCGGAACGTCGTGCCTCCGAGCAATGTGCGCAGCCGGTGCTCGAGGAGCGTGGCAGGCGTTTCGTCGGCCAGCACGTCCAGTCGTATTTCCAGATCGATGGCTTTCACGGCAGAGAATGGCACCCTCAACGGGCGCGAGCCGCCGAGCCCGATCATGTGCTCGAGACCCTCAGCGAGCCGGCCCAGCATCGGACTCAAGCGCCAGCCGATGACTCCCGCGCCGACTTCGAGAGCACTCACCCTCGGGGCGGCGTCGTCTCGAAGTTCCAGCGCGATTCCATCGACGCGCCCCATCTCGTGGCGCTCACGATCGATCAGCAGCCGGTCGAGGACGTCGCGCGCGAGATCCAATTCAGCCACCTACGATCTCCAGCGGCACGACGACCAGCGCCATCAAGGCGCCAAGGATCGTCAACACGGCGAGGAACACGTTGCCCAGCATGCCACTCGTGTGGCCTTTCACATAGTTCTCGTCATTCATCAGCACAATGAACGGCAGCACCACAGTCGGCATCACGATGACCGTGAGACCGAGGGAGATCATCGTCAGCTTCAGCGGGTCTGCGCCGATAAGAGCTATCGCGACACCCGCGAGCAGCACGAGTGTGAAGCTCGCGCTGAACCGCGCGACGTCGCGACGGCGCTTGTTCGCGCCCCACCGCCAGCCGAAGACCTGCGCCAGCACGTAGCCGCCGTTGAGCGCGATTTCGACCGCTGCGCCGATACAGCCGATGCCGAGCGCCAGCGCGAACAGCGGCACGCCCCACGATCCGAACGGCGGGATGAGGATCAGCGCGGCCTGCTCGTAGGAGTCGACGAGTATGCCGCGCGGTGCGAGAACCATTGCCGCCGTCACCAGCACGCCCATGGAGACGACACTCCCGAATCCCATTCCGACGAACGACGTCGTCCGGTTCATCCACAGATCTTTCTCCGCCCACTCTTCCTCGACCGCTCCCGACGCGTAAAAGTTCAACAAGTACGGGCTGACCGTCGCGCCGACAATACTGACCGCGAGAAATGTGTAGCGCAATGAATCGTGCGACGGCAGTGAAGGTACGAACCCAGCGGCAACCGCTGACGTGTCAGGGCTGAGCTGCCAGGCGGCTGCAACGAATGCGAGCGTCACCAGTCCGAGGATGCCGAGACCGTTCTCGATCACCGAGAAACGCGCGGTCCACAGCAGCACGCCAGCAACGGCCGCAATCGGCACCACCCACCAGAGATAACCAATTCCGGTCAGCAACTTGACGGCGATCGCGGCGCCTCCCAGCTCCGCGGCGAGCAGCAGCACGTCAAGTAACAGCTCGCCACAAAGCGGCACGATCTGAAAGTGGATGCCAAACCGCTCTCGCACTGCTGCCGCAAAGGTTCGCTTGCTCACCGATGCGAGTCGGCCAGACATTTCGACGAGCATGGCGACCATGAGCCCAGCGACGGCGATCGCCCAGAGGAGGGCAAATCCGAATTCTGCTCCCGCCTGCGCGGAAGTCGAAATGGAACCCACCTCGACGAAGCCACCGATGCTGGTGACGATGCCGAGCAGGAGGTTGACGAGCGAGGTCACCGGGCCCTGGCGCGATAAACGGAGGGGAGCGCGTCAAGTCCACGCTGAATCGATGTTTGGTCGCCCGACTGGACCGCAGCAATCAATGCGTCGACCAGCCGCTCGAGCTGCTCCGCCGCGCGTGCAAGCTCGACGCCGCGTGGATGAGTCCGTAGCGGCCGCGATTGCATGAGCTCGCGGCGATCGTCTTCCGTCAGCTCGATCACTCGATTCAAAGCGGTCACCGTGTATGTCGTGGATGCATTCCCCCCTGTCCATGCATTGCACACCATGCGCGCGCTCGAACTGAGTGAAGCCAGAGCATCCGCGTGCTCCTGAAGCTGATCGGCGCGCGTGCAGCTTGAAAGTACAAACATGACCGACGCGATTGCGGGAAGCGAGAAATGGTAATTACGCATTTCATTTTCGCGGCAAGCTTGGCCTTGTTCATGCACGCGCTGTACCCACGTGGCCGAACTCCCTAGGCTCTGCTCCTTTACGTGCCCTCGCCGGGTCGGCCTGGCATTCGCGGCGTTCACGCTCACTTCTGCCTGCAGCGGAGGCGGAGCCTCTCAGCCGCTGTCCCTCGCCACGCAGTCATCGCCCGTTCACGCCTCGCCTTCGAGCGCAGCACCGGAAGCTGATAATGGTGAGTGGATACGTCCGGCCAGAGACTACGCGAGCACGCGGTTCAGCGCGCTCGATCAGATCACCACTTCGTCAGTCAAGCAACTGGGCGTCAAAGCGACGTTTTCCACCGGCATCTCAAAAGGTCACGAAGCAGCCCCCCTCGTAGTGAACGGGACGATGTTCATCGTCACGCCGTTTCCAAATGACGTGTTCGCACTCGATCTCACGCGCGACGGCGCGCCGCTGAAATGGAAGTACGAGCCGAAGCCGCTCGCGGCCGCCCAGGGCGTCGCATGCTGCGACGTCGTCAACCGCGGCGCTGCCTACGAGAACGGCCTTCTCGTTTTCAACACGCTCGACAATCGCACCATCGCTCTGGATGCCACGACAGGGAAGGAGCGCTGGGTCACCAGCCTTGGCGACATCAACAGCGGTCAGACGATCACGATGGCGCCGCTCATCGCCAAGGGCAAGGTGCTCGTGGGGAACAGTGGCGGCGAAATGGGCGTCCGCGGCTGGTTGACCGCGCTCGATCTCGAGACGGGAAAAATCGCTTGGCGTGGGTATTCGACGGGACCGGACAGAGACGTCCTCATCGGGCCGCGATTCAAGCCGTTCTACAAGGCCGATCGCGGGTCCAATCTAGGAGTGTCGACGTGGCCCGGCGAAGGATGGAAGACCGGCGGTGGCACGGTGTGGGGATGGATTTCGTACGACCCGGCGCTGAACATCGTCTATCACGGCACGGCGAATCCTGGCCCGTGGAATGCCGAGCAGCGGCCGGGTGACAACAAGTGGACCGCGGGCATCTTCGCACGCGACGTTGACACGGGTGAAGCCCTCTGGGCTTACCAGTGGTCGCCACACGACCTGTACGACTATGACGGCATAAACGAACAAATCCTGCTCGACCTCCCGATTGGCGGCACGACACGCAAGGTTCTCGTGCGGCCCGAGCGCAACGGTTACATGTACGTCCTCGATCGTGTGACCGGCGAAGTGATTTCCGCCGATCCGTTCGTCTACGTCACGTCGACTTTCGGCATCGACCTGAAGACCGGGCGGCCCAAGGAGAACCCACAGAAGCGCCCTTCGGTCGGCACTGTCGTCCGCGAGATTTGTCCGGCCTCTCCAGGTGCAAAGGACTGGCAGCCCTCTGCATATTCGCCACGTACTGGCTGGCTGTACGTGCCGGCGAACAATCTGTGCATGGACTTCGAGGGCGTTGAAGCGAATTACATCGCCGGCACACCGTTCGTCGGCGCCAACGTGCGGATGTATGCAGGCCCTGGCGGCAATCGTGGCGAGCTCATTGCCTGGGATCCGGTGGCGCGGAAGAAGGCCTGGTCGATTCAGGAGAAGTATCCAATCTGGAGCGGCATCGTTGCTACCGGCGGCGGCGTCGTCTTCTACGGCACGATGGAAGGTTGGTTCAAGGCCGTCGACGCAAAGACTGGTGCGCCGTTGTGGCACTTCAAGACTGGATCCGGCGTCATCGGTCAGCCGATCACCTACAAGGGACCCGATGGCCGGCAGTATGTCGCCGTGCTGTCGGGCGTCGGCGGCTGGGCCGGTGCAATCGTGTCGGGCCAGCTTGACCCGCGTGACGCGACGGCAGCGCTCGGTTTCGTCAACGCGATGACTGATCTTCCGCACGATACCACCAACGGGGGAATGCTCTACGTGTTTGGCCTGCCATGAGAATCGTCTTGCTGGTCACATCGATCGCGCTGCTCGCCATCTCGGCGACGGTGGCCGACGGATGTTCTTCCCGCTCGTCGGCACAGCCCGCCGCCGCCGTGCTTCGAGTCTGCGCGGACCCCAACAACCTGCCCTTCAGCAACGCTCGCGGCCAAGGCTTCGAGAATCGAATCGCCACGATGCTGGCTTCGGATCTCGGTGCGCGCGTCGAGTACACGTGGTGGGCCGCCCGCCGCGGCTTCCTGCGGAACACGCTCAACGCTCACCGCTGCGACGTGGTGATTGGGCTGCCCACGAGCATCGAGCTGGCGTTGACGACGCAGCCGTATTACCGATCGAGCTACGTGTTCGTCACCCGTCACGACCGCGGCCTGCACATCGAGTCATTCGATGATCGGCAGCTGCGCCGTTTACGCATCGGGGTCCCGATGGTGAGCGACGACGGCGCCAACGCGCCGCCGGCACATGCGCTCGCGCGACGGGGCCTCGTGCGCAATCTCGTTCAGTACAGCGTCTATGGCGACTACCGCGAGGACACTCCGCCGGCGGCCCTCGTCAATGCTGTCGCAAATGGCGACGTGGATGTGGCAGCCGCGTGGGGGCCGCTTGCCGGCTATTTCGCGGCGCGGCAGAAGACGCGGCTCGACCTCCTCCCGGTCGAGCCGCAGGTGGACACGCCGTTCCTGCCGTTCGTGTTCGATATTTCCATGGCCGTGCGCCGCGACGATCGCGCGCGGCGGGATGTCATCGACGCCTTCCTGACGCGCAACAAGCCCCGTATCGATGCTGTGCTCGCAGAGTTCCACGTCCCGCGCCTGGATGTGCCTCGCTCCGAGGAGACGCAATGAACCGCCTGACGACTGGCGTTGCGACAGCAATTGTCCTGATGTCGCTGACGGCTTGTCGGCGCGAGGAGCGTCCGTTCCAGACCCTGCCGGCGAAGGTCACGCGCACGCAGCCGGTCACGGAAGTACCGCTCCATCCGGGCGGCGCGCCGCCGCCTCCGACCGGCCAGGAGAGCCCGTTCCGCGACAACGCATGGGGAATCTCCGAGGGCAAGCGGCTGTTCTCTGCATACAACTGCGTCGGCTGCCATGCGAACGGCGGCGGAGGTATGGGCCCGGCGTTGATGGACGACAGATGGATCTACGGCAGCGAGGGCGCCAACATCTACGAGACGATTGTCGAAGGCCGCCCGAACGGCATGCCCTCGTTTCGCAACAAGATCCCCGACCAGCAAGTCTGGATGATCGTCGCCTACGTTCAGTCGATGAGCGGCAACGCGCCGATGGACGTCCTGCCGAGCCGCAGCGATCACATGCGCTATAGCACCCCCGAGAACGCGCGGCGCGCGGAAGTGCCGAAGCGGACGGGAGCGCATTGATGGTGCGCCGCCGCCTCGTCATTCTCGCGCCGCTCCTCGCAGCGGGATGTCACGGCTCACAGAACGTGTTCAACCCGGTAGGACCAGCCGCGCGGAGCATCGCCACGCTCGGCTGGGCGCTTCTCGCGCTCTGCACAGTGATTTACCTCTTCGTGCTGGCCGCCCTTGTCTGGGCGATCGTCCGCCGGCGGCGCGATTCGGATGATCACTCGCGGACCGAGGCATGCCTCACGCGTTCGGTCACGGCGGCGGTTGCGGTCACCGTCGTCACGCTGATCGGCATTGCGATCTCGAGCTGGGTAGCCGAACGACAACTGTTCATGCCGAGCGGCGCCGGCGCGGTGACGATCGACGCCATCGGCCATCAGTGGTGGTGGGAATTCCAGTACCACAACGTCTCGCCGCCGGACATCGTCACGAGCCCCAACGAGCTTCACCTGCCAATCGGCGTCCCGATCGTGATCAAGGCGATCTCGCGCGATGTCATCCACAGCTTCTGGGTGCCGAACCTGCAGGGCAAGCGCGATCTGATTCCGGGCCAGGTCACGCATTTGTGGCTGCAGGTCGATCGAGAAGGCGTCTACCGCGGGCAGTGTGCGGAGTTCTGCGGTCACCAGCACGCGAAGATGGCATTTCCCGTCGTCGCCGAGCCGATGCCTAGATTCCAGCGCTGGCTGGCGGCCCAGCGCAAGGCAGCTGCGGCGCCGCAGGGTGCGATGGAACAGCGAGGGCAGCAGGTGTTCCTCCAGTCCACCTGCTCGATGTGTCATACGGTGCGCGGCACCCCCGCCGGATCGCGCCTGGGTCCCGATCTCACCCATGTGGCCAGCCGCATGATGCTCGCCGCCGGCGCGCTGCCGAATACCTCCAGCGATCTCGCGCTCTGGATCAGCAACTCGCAATCCGTGAAGCCCGGCAACCGCATGCCGCCGCACGCGCTGGCCGGTAACGATGTCGCGGCGGCGGTCGCCTACCTGAGGAGCCTTCGCTGATGACGGAAGTCGAACAGCTCGAGCGCACGTGGTACGTGCCGCGCGGCATCATCGGGTGGCTCAGCGTCGCCGATCACCGGTCGATCGGGCAGAGGTACCTGGTTACAGCGCTGGGG
>JBKOZS010000288.1:0-12572 GCA_046726015.1 Acidobacteriota bacterium | reverse complement strand
CGCCCACCGCGATCTACACGTGGCGAGACTCGTCGGCAGCGTCAGATGTGTATAAGAGACAGGAGAAGGTCGATGCGACCGGATAGAGTTCAGATCGAGCCAGCCGGCGTAACGGCGGGAAAGTCCTTCTCGTGATCGAACACGTTATTGAAAAAGTTCGTCAGGGAGTACATGGCCACCAGCGCGACGATCTACCTGACGTTCGCATCCGGCTAGCATCGCCTGATGGCTTTCAGATCGGCGTCACCGCCCTTCCCCCGCGGCGCTTGCTCGTCTTGCACGGTGCATGCCTTCAATGGTTCGCGCCGCCGAATGCGTCTGAAGGTTTAGTTGATGGGCGTGGTCAGAGGGTTGTCATTGGTGTCGAGAACAAAAACGGCGAGCAGCCTTGCCGGCTCGGTCTTGCTCGCGTTACGGCTGATCGAATGGGTCGCGCCAGGCGCTTCGGACCAGCTCTCGCCTGCCCGATAGATGCGCGTCTCGCCGCCATTCACCTTCGACTCGATCGCACCCGAGATCACGTAGGCGTAGATGAAAGCCGACTTTGCGTGGGTGTGGGACGGAGAGGCCGCACCCGGCGCGTAATCGACCTCCAAGGCGATCAGCGACTTGCCAGGGATATTGGGAATGGCCGCCTCGAAGTTCTTCGTGACGGTTTGCGCTTCGCCATCATGGGCGGAGACGGCGCCGGCCGTCGAGCAGGCAAGGGCGGCGTAGGTGGCGGCGATGATGGTTCGGACCTTCATGGGCTTTCTCCCTCTGCAATAGGTTGGTCTGCGTTCTTCATTGTTTCTTCCCGGTCTTGGTCGACGCGGCCCGCGACGGCCTGATCAGGCTTCTTTCCGCGAGTGGCGTAACCACTCCTCGAAATTGAGGCGGCCGAGACGAGCCTCGCCCCATGGTACGAGCGACTTTTCCTCGAGTCGCCCGCCGAAATATCGGGCTTCGGGGTCCTTCACGACCTCCCGCAGGTCACCGACAGCCTTCAAATAGCGGGCGACGATTTCGTTGAATGGCGCTCGTTCCGGGCCTGCGATCTCGATGATCCCGTTTCGCGGATTAGCGAGGGCCACCTCGGTGACGACGGCAGCGACGTCGTCAGCCGCGATCGGCTGAAGTAGGGCAGGTGGAAGCCTGACAGCGCTTCCATCCGTACTCGCATCGGCGATGGCGCCGAGGAATTCCAGGAACTGGGTCGCGCGGATGATCGTGTAGGGGATACTGCAAGCCTCGATCAGTTTCTCTTGGGCGACTTTGGCGCGGTAGTAGCCTTGGTCAGGTACCCGGTCGATCCCGACTATGGATAGCGCGACATGGTGCTGAACGCCCGCCGCGGCCTCTGCCGCGAGAAGGTTGCGGCCGGAGGTCTCGAAGAATTCCAACACCGCCTTGGCGTCAAGTGAAGGCGCATTGGAGAGGTCGATCACGACCTGTGCGCCGGCTATGGCTTCTTTGAGCCCTTCTCCGGTGACGGTGTTGACGCCACTTTTGGGCGACGCCGCGACAACCTCGTGGCCGCCCTGGCGCAGAATGGCAACGGTCTTCGAGCCAATCAGGCCAGTGCCGCCGATCACGACTATCTTCATTGTTTACTGTCCTTCGTTGGTCGCCGGACGCTGATCATCGTTTCGATAGTCTCCGTTCGCGGATGACCCTCGCTACGTCAATTCAATCTCAAGCAGACCCTCTATCCTCAGCCTGGATGCGTGCCGGGTTGGCCAGCAGGCGGCGCCAAGAGCTGTCCCTAGTTCCTCGGCGATTTTGGCGTCGACGTTCATGACGCGCGAGATCAGCCAGATTGCATAAGCGAAGGACGGGCGCGACGATCGCCACGATCCAAAAGGGCGACAATGATCGACGGGAAGGGACCGCGCGCGCTCCCCAAGTCCTCACGGACGAACGCGAATGATCGTCTTTCCCGGGCGTCGCTCGGTCGGGTTGAAGGCGACGACGGCATCTCGAGATAGAGGCGGCCAAGCCGCGCCTTGCCCCATGGTGCCGAGAAGAGTGGCTCCGTCGCCGAGAGCTGCCGTGGCGCACATATGTCAGGCGGGCTGTCGCACTGCCGTCCCTTGATTATTGTCGATGATGTACCGCCAGAGTCCATCCGCGCCGCGGCGCACGATATCGCTTGCCGAGCCTCCAAGGTGAACATCCTCGCCGTCGGGACCTTTGCCATCGATTGACCAGTCCACCACGATCTGCGCGGTATCGCCGCCGACGAACACATGGCGCACATTGGCCTTCAGCGGCAGGCCGAGGCTCATGTCGCGCTGGAATTGGGCAGCGATCTCGCTGCGATCAGTGATGGTTCGCCCGTCTTTCGCGATGAACACGGCTTCCGGGGCGTACAAGGCCATCATCGCCTCGACTTTTCCGGAGTTAAATCGCTCAATCAGTGATGGGATAACGCCTTCGGGCTCTGTCGGGAGTGGGAAAGACTCGTACATCAGGGATCTCCTGTTCGGGGTTGTTGAACCGACACACACGGTTTGGCTTGGACGAAATTGTCCGATTAGCCGGTACGTATAGTCGCGATAGCGGCGGGGAATAGCGCCGCGACAGTGCTCACCGGACGAACGCGAATGATCGTCTTCCCGGGGCGTCGCTCGGTCGGTTTGAAGGCGGCGACGGCATCGTCGAGGGGCGCGACGGTGCCGATGTTCGTCCGCAGTCGTCCGTCCCGCACGCGCTGGACGATCTCACCCAGTTGGGCGCGATCGGACTCGACAACGAAGTCGACCGCCAAGCCGTCGGCCGGCCGCGCCTCGGAGGGGCCGACGACAGACACCAGCGTTCCCCCGGCTCGAACTAGGCGCGCGGACCGCTTCCCGATATCGCCGCCGATGACATCGAACACCAGATCGACTTGACCGACGTCTTCCAGGGCCTCAGAGTCGAGATCGACAAACTCGTTCGCACCGAAGTCGAGCGCCGGCTGACGGTCGGCGGCGCGTCCAGTGCCGATCACGTAGGCGCCGAACTCACGTGCAAGTTGCGTCACTATCGATCCGACCGCGCCGGCCGCGCCGTGCGCGATCACGCGCTGCCCGGCCTGAAGGCGGCCGTGTACGATCAGTCCCTGCCACGCGGTCAAGCCCGAGATCGGAAGGCTCGCGCCCACCGTGAAGTCGACGTCGCCCGGCAGCGGCGCGAGGTTGCGCGCCTCCACGGCCGCATACTCCGCCAAGGTGCCGTCGCGATACCAGTCCGTGAGACCGAACACCCGCTGTCCGACCGACAGCCCCGTTGTGCCATAACCGAGGGCGGTGACCACTCCCGCCAGCTCGTGCCCAGGGATCGACGGTGTTCGGTCGCGGTCGAGGCGATCGGTCCATGTCGAGGGCCAACCCAGCTCAGTGTTGACGAAACCCGACGCATAAACCTGAACGACGACATCGTTTATCGCTGCCTGCGGCTCGGGCCGCTCCACCAGCGTCATCCCCGCTGTTCCCGCAGTCTGGTCCGTCACCACGATTGCCTTCATGTGAATTGCCTCTTGGTTATTTGTCTCTTTGGTGGGCACGTGTCGCTCACGGACGAACGCGGATGATCGTCTTCCCGTTGATCCGCTCGGTCGGATTGAAGGCGGCGACGGCATCGTCGAGGGTCGAGACGTTGCCGATGTTCGTCCGCAGCCGTCCGTCACGCACCCGCCGAACGATCTCACTCAGTTGGGCGCGATCGGACAGGACAACAAAGTCGACCGTCAAGCCGTCGGCGGGCCGCGCGTTGGTCGGTCCGGCGATGGTCACCAGCGTTCCTCCGGCTCGAATCAGGCCTGCGGACCGCTTCCCGATGTCGCCGCCAATAACATCGAACACCAGATCGACTCCGCCGACGTCTTCGAGGACGTCGTTCTCGAGATCGGCGAACTCCTGCGCGCCGAAGTCGAGCGCCTTCTGACGGTCGGCAGCGCGTCCGGTGCCGATGACGTAGGCGCCGAACTCACGTGCGAGCTGCGTCACCATCGACCCGACTGCGCCGGCCGCGCCGTGCACGAGGACGCTCTGCCCCGCCTGCAGGCGGCCGTGCTCGAACAGTCCCTGCCACGCGGTCAGGCCCGGCATCGCCACGCTCGCGCCCACGGTGAAATCGACATCGCCCGGCAGCGGCGCGAGGTTGCGTGCCTCGATCGCCACGTACTCCGCCAGGGTGCCGCCGCGATACGAGTCCGCAAGCCCGAACACCCGCTGTTCCACCGACAGCCCCGTCGTGCCATAGCCGAGGGCGGTGACCACTCCCGCCAGCTCTTGCCCGGGAATCACCGGCGTCCGAGCACGGCCGAAGCGATCGGTCCAGGTCGAGGGCCACGTCAGCTCACCCGAGGTGAATCCCGACGCATGAACCTGAACGACGACGTCGTTTATCGCTGCCTGCGGCTCGGGCCGATGCGCCAGCATCATCCCGGCCGTTCCCGCAGCCTGGTCCGTCACCACGATCGCCCTCATCGCCTGCCTCCTGTGGTGTAAAGCTCGTTTAACCGGCGCCTCTGACCACGCCGTCCTGGGTCAGCGCCACGAACCCCTACGTTGTTGCGCAAGGCTGGGCCTCAGGTCGGATGGGCAAGGCCTTGTCGCTTGGGATGTGTTCGACGGCCTGACACCTGGTGATGTCATCCTGCTCTTGTCATGCGCAGCCAGGTGGACGCCGATCTGTTCGCGAACACTGTGTCGCTACCTGAAACCTCGCGGCTCCGCCGGGTACGTGTCGTGCGCGCCTACGGAATGTTCAACCGACGCGAGGCCCCGCAGTACTACGTGATGCGCCAGGCGCCGCACTCGTGACTGATCCATGAAGCGTGTTTCTGATCACAACTCCTCTCTTCCCGCTTGGACGTTGACGTCAGCGAGAAGTCATGCCTCACCAGACGTCGCGCCGGGAGAGGGCAAGAGAGGTGCCGTCTTCACCTACGTTTTTGGCGCTGGTGCGTTGTCGGTTGATCGCGAGTGCGTGTCGACCAGTTGCCTCGGCGTCGGGATGTCGACACGAACAGACAGGCTACCCCTCGGCAGCCATCCTCACCTCGCCACCGCGAAAACGCCCGCGGCCCGTTTCAATGTGCCCAGGCGCCACGGCGTTCACGCGGATCTTGAGCGGCGCGAGAATGGCCGCACGTCTTACGACCGACCTAGCGCGCGATCATCATTGGCCACCGCACGACGCCCTCTCGGATCGGGAATTCGAGATGATGCGCCTGCGTCCGGCACACAGTGGGTGAGATAGCCACGCTGCTTTCCCTCAGCGATCGGACGATCAGCACCTAGCGTGCGCGTCTGCTCGAAAAGCTCGACATGAGAACGAACGCCGAACTGACCCATTACGCGGTCGTCCACCGACTGGTGCACTGACACTGCGCTTGCCCGCCGGCATCTGTAGGGCCAGCAACGACAGGAGGATGGCAGCCGCCCTGATACTCGGGGCAGCCGCTGATCAATAAACTCCTGATTGTGGCGATTGAAAGCCGCTCCTGGCACAAAGGGCCGCGGCGGCGGCCCGCTGACGCGAGCCCGTTTCGACCTAGGCATGCGCGCTGGCGTTCGTGCTCCGCGGAACCGGAGCCGCTGGACGGCGGCTTTAGCGTCATCCTGGACGACGAAACTGGCATCGTGCGTGCGCGGTTCTCGTCCGCGTCCAACATGCACGACGTCTGGGCACTGCTCGTTCTCACCCACAATTACGTCGTGCGTCGTCCGGTCGATGGCGTGCTAATAGACGTCCGCCTGCTGGACCACATGCCATCCTGTGTGGAGGCGCGCAACCTCGCGACGGAGCTGGCCCGTTTCCTCGGCCGGCGTCGGCTCGCGCTCGTCACCGATTCAGGGGTTGTAGCGTCGGTCGTTGCAGAGACGATTGCTCTGGAGGCATCCGCCTGCGGCCTGAACGTGGACGTGTTCCACGGAACATCCGCCGCGCTGACCTGGCTGGAGGGTCCTGACGTGCTCTAACCAGAGCCGCAGGCCGCTGGTTCGGTTCTCAACGATTCGAAGAAGTGATGCACGAAAGGAGTGCGCCAGCCGCTCGCGTTGACAATGACTTAGGTCTGAGCTGGCCCGATCGCGACCACGATCTGCCGTTCGGCATCTTCTTGTTATCGAGTACCGCCGGCGATTGACGGGTCCACCATGCACGCGTCCAGAGGCTCCGACGTTCCCGGACTTGGGTACTCGTGTTCGTTAACATCTCGTCTCACCTCGTTGTCACGGCTCGACCAGGCGATCGCTCTCAGTCTCGACGTCGCGTGCGTATTGATCAAACCCGTACTGCCCGATCGCCTCGTCAATGTAGTCCGTAACTGCCTTGTGTCCGGTTCAGCGAAGGTGGGTTTACACGTGGCGAACGCTGAGACGATTCTCCTGGTGGAGGATGAACCCGCGGTCCGTCAGCTCATCGCAGCGGCGCTGGAGCGTGCGGGATACCGCGTCCTGCAAGCACGTACTGGTCGTGAGGCACTAGGCCTGTTCGATGTCACAGTCGACCTGCTGCTCACGGACATGCGGTTGCCTCACCTCGGTGGCGCGGACCTGATTCAGCAGCTGCGCGCGCAGCGGCCAACGCTGAAGGTCATCTCGATCTCGGGATTCACCTTGACCGCACCGACATCGGACGACCCATTTCTCGTGAAGCCGTTCACGCGAGACGATCTGCTCCACACCGTTGGCGCTGTTCTAGGCGATAAGCCAGCCCCGTAAAGATCGAGCGCACAAACATACTCGCAAGTCACATTCTCGCGAATATCAGGCGCCCTGAGCGGCTCACCCCGCAATACCGCAAGACCGAGCATGTTCAGCCAATCGTCCAAATCATGGCCGTCCACGCGGCCACGTTCTTCAAATTCGCAATACGCCAATTGCGCAGTTTGATCCAGAGAGTCGTATTGTTCTGGTCGTCGTGTATCTTCCTCTGTTGTGCATAGAATCCCCTCGGCGACGTTCGCACGAAAGACGCCGACTCTCTCTGCCTTACGCTGTGCCGCAGCCGCACAGACCATTTGCAGCCGATATGCGCGTTGAGCCGGCCCAGCAGAATGTTGAACCGATGGTGTCGAGGGGATGCCTCGGTGTTGCTATATCGACACGATAACTTGAGTTCAGCCGCGAACTCGGTTGCAGTCTGTACGAGAGATCAAAGTTGGAAGAACGGCGCTGTTCGGTGGTCGGTACTGTGTCGCTGTCGCCCCCCGCCGGTCGTTCCTCTGGCCAGCTGATTGCCGGGCGGTATGTGACTCGTGCGGTTTAACGCCGGCTGCATCACACGCATGGCGCTCGCCTGCCATGATCGACAGCGGCTGCGAGATACACGTCGAAGGCAAGTCGCACACCAGTCATTCGCACGCTCACAGGTGCACCGCCACGCACACTGTTGCACGCAACCATATAGAGCGATCCCACTGTGCGCGGCCGACATGTCGATAAGGCCTGATTTCGGCCGTGCCCAAGATGGTCCCGGACTTGCGCTGCTGGCTCGTAACAGAAGGAGCTGCGAGCTATGTCGCATCAAATCATCGCCAGCGTTATCGATTGTTTGCTGACAGACGAGACGCTTCGCGTTCGGTTTGCCATCGATCCGGTCAGAACGCTTTTGGATCTCAGCGTCCAGGGCTTTGACCTCACACAGGACGAGATCGATGTGCTCGCTCGAACTGACGCGAGAACGTGGTTCTGGAGCCGCGAACTGTTTGGCCATCGAATGCACTGACGCCGGTGGTCGCCCATCTAGCAGGGGAGGTTTCGGTTAATAGCTGTCGCCGAACCGAAGCGCGCGACTCGCGAAACGAAGGAGAGATGTATCGGTGAACAAAGCGCACCCTCATGGTCATTGTGGCGGCTCTCGTAGTGGCGGCGTCGCCCCTGGGCGCCGGCGAGCCGCTCACGATACGCGTGAGTCCCGGATTCGCCTTACGCACCCGCAACACTGGTCGTGAACGCGGTCGCGCAGCCGCATCCTGCAAATCGCGCCGTGCATATCGAGCTGTTGTCGGACTACTACCGCAGCAGCGTGATCCCGCTCGATGGCGACCAGGACGCGATCACCACTACGGTTCAGTATGACGGCGTGCCGGGAGGCAAGTTCGGGGTCAGCGCGATCTTGTTCGGATCGAGCGGACAAAGGCGGGCGGCGGCCATGCGGACCGTTGAGACTGTTTCCAATCCAGGCCACTAGCGAGCCGCGCGCGAAGATGCGCACAAGTGTGCCCGCATCGTGTCCTCGGCCGCGCCGCCGAGCAGAGAAATCACGCTTCCCGGCGTGGAACGGGCGGCACGGCGTTTGAGTTGTCAGGCGCCGCAATGCGAACCAGCCGCAGGCTCAGGGTCGCGACATGAGCGATACGCCGTCGGCAGCGACTGATCGGACGTGGCGCCCAAAGGCCAACCCTTGGCTGATCGCCGTCGTGGTTGCGCTGGCGGCGTTTATGGAGGTGCTCGACACGAGCATCGCCAACGTGGCGTTGCCGTACATGGCGGGAAGCCTGAGTGCCACGGCGGACCAGAGCACCTGGGTACTCACGTCCTATCTGGTGTCGAACGCTATCGTGCTGCCCATCAGCGGGTGGCTCGTCAGGGCGCTCGGCCGCCAACGATACTTCATGATCTGTCTCACCATTTTCACCGTGAGCTCACTCCTCTGTGGAATCGCCCCGAGCCTCGGAACGATGATCGCATTTCGCGCGCTGCAGGGCGCAGGCGGAGGTGGCCTGCAGCCGATGGCGCAGGCGATTCTGGCTGATACGTTTCCGCCGCAACAACGGGGCCTCGCGTTCGCAGTCTTTGCCGTGACTGTGGTCGTCGCGCCGATCCTGGGGCCGACCCTTGGCGGATGGCTTAGTGACAACTACACGTGGCGCTGGATCTTTCTCATCAATGTCCCAGTCGGTATCGCGACCTTATTTCTCGTGTTTCGGTTGATCGAAGATCCACCGTGGCAGCAGCGCCTGACGCGCGATGGCCTCCGCATCGACTACATCGGAATGGCCCTGCTGGTCATCGGCATCGGCGCCTTGCAGATCATGCTCGACAAGGGGCAGGAATTGGACTGGTTTGGTTCGCCGTACATCGTGACGCTCGCCGTCATGGCGGCCGTCGGCATCGTCGCACTGGTCATCTGGGAGTGGTTTCGCGAGGATCCGATCATCGACATGCACCTGTTCAACCATTTCAACTTCCTCGGCGCGGCCGCGATGATGTTCGTAGCGGGCATGATCTTCTTCTCGAGCCTCGTGATGATGCCGCAGTTTCTGCAGCTCCTGCTCGGTTACTCGTCGGAGAGCGCAGGCCTCGTTCTTTCCGCCGGCGGCATCCTGCTGCTGTTTCTCTTTCCACTCGTCGGCACTCTCACCTCCAAGCTGCAGGCGCGCGCTCTCATCGGGGCGGGGTGGTTCATCATGTGCGGAACAATGTTCTATTCGTCAGAGCGGTTGACTCTGAATATCAGCTTCGGGACCGCGAGCCTGCTGCGCGTGTTTCAGGTCGCCGGCGTGCCTCTGCTCTTCGTGCCGATCATCCTGGTGTCGTATGTCGGACTGCCCGTGTCGAAAAGCAACGAGATTGCGGGTCTGGTGAGTTTCATGCGGAACATCGGAAGTGCGATCGGCACCTCCATGGTCACCACGCTCCTCGCGCGCCATGCGCAGGTCCACCAGGTGTATCTCGCGACCCATGCGACCAATGGCGACCTGGCGTTCACGGCGATGGTCTCTGGATTAACGGAGCGACTGGTCGCCGCGGGTGCGGAGGCGTCGCAGGCAGTCCGGCAGTCGCAGGGGCTCGTGTATCAGCAGGTGATCGCGCAAGCCACCACGCTAGCCTACATCGATACCTTCCGCATCCTGGCGGCGGGTGCCGGCGTCATGTTTCTGCTGTCGTTTGCGCTCCGGCGCAATCAGCCCGGCGGCGGTCCGGCACCGGCGGCGCACTGAGCGGACGGCGATCACGATGATACGAATTATCACGGTGGAGCGGGAATTCGGCAGCGGCGGAGGCGCGATTGCCGCCGCGCTCGCGTCGCGGCGTGGGTGGACGCTGTGGGACCAGCTACTCACTGACGAGATCGCACGACGAATGGACTGTGATCGCCGTGGTGTCGAAGAGCATGAAGAGCGGGTGGACCCGGCCTACTACCGGCTGTTCAGAGCTTTCATGCAAGGGTCATTTGAAGGCAGTCGCAACGTTCCACGAATGGGGATCGTCGACACGGATTGCGTGCGCGAGGTGGCACGGTCGATTGAGCTGGAGCTTGCCAATGCGGGCAACTGCGTCATGGTCGGACGGGGCTCCGCGTATCACCTTAGCGAGCACCAGGACGCCTTTCACGTATTCATTTACGCGCCCTTCTTCACAAGGGTACGGCGTCTCAGATCAGCGGGCAAAACCGAGGCCGAAGCGAACGAACTGGCGGAATCAGTGGATCGGGATCGCGCGGCATTCATCAAGCGGTATTTCAATCTCGACTGGCCGGCCATTCATCGGTTCCACCTGATGGTGAATTCCAGCCTCGGCGACGCCGTTGCGGTAGACACGATCCTCGACGCGGTCGCGCGTTATGAGGAGACACGGAAATGAGCAGTACGGCGGTCGCCGACGCCACCTGAGAGCCGCAACACTTGGAGTATTGCTGATCGCGTTGATCGGATCCCATGCCCAAGCGCCGCGCAGCTGATCGAGCAACCGCCGAATAGATTCGCGGGAAGCGTCCCGACTGGCAAGGCCACTGAGACTGTGTTGCAACTCTCACTGAAGGGACCTTCGATCGTGCGCTGACCTTCAATCTCGGGCTGCTCGAAAGTAATCAGGACGTTCGCGCCGCCAGGGCCGAGCGTCTTCGTCGCGTCAACACGCTGCTGCCTGATATCCCTGGGCAACTGAGCGGCACACGCGTACAACTGAATCTGGCGGCGTTAGGCTTCAAGGACCCGATTGACGGGGTCAACGTCCCCAGGATCGTGGGACCGTTTGGGTTGCCGACGCGCGCGTGTACGCGACGCAGTCGATGTTTAACATGTCCGAGATCAGGCGTTAGAAATCGACGGTGGCGGTTTGAAGAGGCGTCGCACTACTCGAACCGGAACGCCCGCGAGCTGGTGATCCTGCTAGCGGGGAGCGCGTATCTGACCGTGATCTCGGCAGGGCGCAGGAAGCGGCTCGTTCGTCACCCAGCACGCCTGGTCGGCGACCTGCAAGGCCTGCTTCTCCATTACCCCGAAAGGCGGACATCCCAGGAGCACGGCTACGTCTTCGATCTTGCAGCGCTCGATCCGGCGCTCTCACTTTCGTCGGCGCCGGCCTTAGCGACACCATACGCTGAGCAGGAGGGCTCATGCGGCCGCCTTCGCGCGCCGACGCCGACGAAATTCAAGGGCCATCTCGGTGTACGCCGGTGAGACCGAACGTGACACATGCGGCCGACCGCTCTTGTGCAACCTCTGCGGCTCTGCTTAGAGAGCGTCAGGATCCTCGAGCCACGTCAGCGCGGCGGATTCCCCATGGAAGGTTCACGTTCACGCCGCAGGCGGACGCCTGCAGAGCAAGTGTCTGCGCCATCGCTGACGCGACCACCCCTGAATCGGTCACAAGCCAGACGTCGCGCTGGGGAGAGGGCAAGAGGAGTGCCGTCTTCACCTCCGTTTTTGGCGCTGGTGCGTTGTTGGTTGATCGCGCGTGCGTGTTGACCAGTTGCCTCGGCGTCGGGATGTCGACTCGAACAGACGGGCTACCCTCGCCAGCCACCCTTACCTCGCCACCACGAGACCGTCCGCGGCCAGTTTCAGTGTGCACAGGCGCGACGGCGTTTACGCGGATCTTGAGCGGCGCGAGTTCGAGGTGATTATGCCGACGGGCCGAGTCCCTCAGTCAGACTGTGATCGAGGTTGTTCGGAGATTTCGTCGACGCTGACACCCTTCGGCCCAAGCCGGATGACGAGAATCGCCGAGCGATGCAGCAACGGTTTGGGAGCTGCCCACACGTCCGTGAGGAAGTCTCAGTAGCGCTCCTGGACGACGCGGCGATCATCACGCGAGATGCGGTTCTTTGTGGGACCAGGCCATTCCCCGCATCCAGAGTCGCAGTCATTGATCTTCCTCGAATGACGTCACATCGAGATACGGGGGCGACCGTAATCATCAAGCGTGTCTGGGAGCGCAACGTAGGCACAGAACTCGCACTCCGGCGTGTGTCACCGTAAACAATCGTGCCATCAGCATCCAAAACCTCCGCCCACAGCCGATACTCCGCGCGGTCCCGGAGAATTTGAATGATTCTGGCCCCGCCGGGCACACACACCCAGCGATCCGGTGCAGGACTCATCTGAGACCCCGGGGCGCGCAAACCGCACTGACGTGAAAGAGCAGTGATTTAGGCGCCGAAGGGTGCATTCCTCATCATCGATATGAACTCTTCGACGAGGTCATGCCGACGCCAGCCTCGCTCCACCTGCGTTTTCAAAATTCCAAACGCCGCCTCGCTCGGTTTGGCATCCTGGTAGGGACGACGTGTCGTCACGGCATCATACAAGTCGACAATGCCCAAAATTTGCGCCAGCAGCGGAATCGCATCACCGCGCAACGCATCTGGGTAGC
>JBKOZS010000287.1:0-6052 GCA_046726015.1 Acidobacteriota bacterium | reverse complement strand
CCTGAAGATTGCCTGAAGGCCTGCAGTCGGGGTGGGCTGCGCACAGGACATCCGGTTAGACGCCTTGGAACCTCAGGGACTTTTCAGGCGCTTCTTTGCCGGTTCTCAGTCGGCAACTTCTATCCTGAGCTATGGGACATCCACTCACGTCAGTGGCCGCGGAACCCAGAGAGCGAGCGAGAAATGTGTCTCCGCTCTTGGTTCGAACCGTGGTTCTTGCAAGCATCATCACTTTCGTGGTGCTCCTTCTGATTGTTGCGGTCGAACCAGCGTTCGTTTCCTTCCCGATGGCCACGGCGATCGCTATCGCGTGGTGCGTCTGGCTGGAACAGTACCCAGAGGAGAACGATGGACCGTCCCCGGCGACTAACCGGGAAGACTGGCCGCCGGTGATAAGGGCCCAGCGTCGCCTGCAGTCGCCGCCGGTTGCCGCAGAAAAGTCCTAAAAAGTTCCTGAAACGAGGCTCCGCTGCCGCGTCGCCGCGCTACCATCGCAATTGGAAATGGCCTAAGGCACCCGCTCAATCGGGTGTTGCGGGGGACCCAGCGGAGCACGTGACGGCGGCTGTCGCCGCGTAGCTCCAGGGGCGAATCCGAAGCAGCTGATGCGCCGACAGGCGCTCAGGCCGTCGGACGAGGACTTCCAACCTCGAGCCCGCCAGCTAACCCCGTCGGCCGTTGGAAGGACGCCGTGCCTGAAGAGGGGTTTCTCTCGCAGCTCAAACGGCTTGTCGTCGGCAAGCCGATCCCGTCACACCTCGCGCACCACGAACGGCTGTCGCGGATGACCGGCCTCGCGGTGCTTTCGTCCGACGCGCTTTCCTCGGTCGCGTATGCGACGGAGGAAATCCTGCGTGTCCTCGTGCTTGTTGGGACCATGGCGCTCGGCTACGCGAGTCCGATTGCGTTCGTCATTGCCGCAATCCTCGCCGTGGTGGTCTTCTCGTACCGGCAGACGATCCATGCCTACCCGAGCGGCGGCGGCGCCTACTTAGTCTCGAAGGACAATCTCGGCGAGATGCCCGCGCTGATCGCCGCGGCCTCGTTGCTGATCGATTACGTCTTGACGGTGGCCGTCAGTATCGCCGCAGGCGTTGCGGCCATCACCTCCGCCCTTCCGCAGTGGCACGTCAACCGCGTCGAGATGACGCTCGCGTTCGTGCTCGTCCTGATGCTCGGAAATCTTCGCGGCATTCGCGAATCTGGCCGCATCTTTTCCATTCCGACGTACTTTTTCATCGTCACGACGCTGTCGCTGGTCACCGTCGGCACGTGGCGCACGCTGACCGGAGCCGTTCATCCGGTGGAATCCGTTCAACCCCTCGCGTCGATGCATCGGCCTTTGACGTTGTTCCTGCTCCTGACCGCCTTCGCGAACGGATGCACCGCCATGACGGGCGTGGAAGCGGTCTCGAACGGTGTTCCTGCGTTCAAGCCGCCAGAGTCGAAGAATGCCGCGGCGACGATGTTGATGATGGCGGTGCTGTCGATCACGATGTTTCTTGGAATCACGCTGCTCGCGCAGTCCTACCACATTCTGCCGAGCGAGCAGGAAACCGTCGTGTCGCAGCTGGCGCGAGGCGTGTTTGGTGCGCGCGGCCTCCCATATTTCGCCGTTCAAGCCGCAACGATGCTCATCCTGGTGCTCGCGGCAAACACCGCGTACGCCGATTTCCCGCGCCTCGCATCGATCCTCGCTCGCGACCGATACGTACCGCGCCAGTTCATGAACCAGGGCGATCGTCTGGCATTCTCGAACGGGATCGTTGGCCTCAGTATCTTCGCGGCCTTTCTCCTCATCGTGTTCGGTGGCGACACGCATGCGCTGATTCCGCTGTACATGATCGGCGTGTTCGTGTCGTTCACGTTGTCCCAGGCCGGGATGGTGGTTCACTGGTGGCGGCTCCGTGGGCCGGGATGGCGGACCAGTGCGATGGTGAATGGCCTCGGTGCCCTGGTCACGGGAATCGTCTTGCTCGTCGTGGCTATAACGAAGGCGCACGAGGGCGCGTGGATCATCATCATGCTCATTCCGTTGCACGTGCTGTTCTTCCGGCTGACGCGTAAACATTACGACGGCGTCGCCGCGCAGCTCTCTCTGCGCGGTTGGAATTCGCGAGGTCCGCGTCGGAATACGGTGCTCGTCCCGATCAGCGGAGTCCAGCGCGCCGTCGTGGGGGCGCTCGACTACGCCAAGACCCTTTCGCCAGAAGTGCGCGCCGTCTATGTCAACATCGATGCGGCGGCGACCGAGCAACTGAAAGAGCAGTGGAAGCACTGGGGCAACGGCGTCAAACTCGTGATCCTCGACTCGCCCTTCCGTTCGCTGATGGAACCGCTGCTCGAGTACATCGAGCGGGTCGACGAGGAACATCCTGACGACTATGTCACGATCGTGCTCCCCGAGTTCGTGCCGGCACAGTGGTGGCATCACCTGTTTCATAATCAGCGCGCGTTACTGATCAAGGGCGCACTCTTGTTCAAACCCAATACCGTTGTCACCAGTGTGCCGTTTCACCTCAGGCACTGAGTGAGTGACACACCTACACATTCGGGCATCTCGTCATGTTCATTCACACGTTGGACGAGACGCCCGCGGCCTCAGCGCGCTGACTGTCGGTCACGTGCTGTTGCCCCCGCATCTGCGATCGACGCTGTTTTGTGCGGCAGCCTGGTTCGCGTTGTTGTCGCCAGCGACCAGCGCGCCAGCGTTCGCTGCCATCGATGATCAGCAGGCTCCGCCGTCAACGGGCGCGCCGTCAACGGACGCCCCTGCCGGTGAGTGGCACGTCGGAGCGTTCTGTGACGCCGCGTACGCCAACGACTTCAACTCGCCGACCAACCATCTGTTTCGGAATCGAGGAACGACTCCGCGTGTTGACGAGTTTGTGGTGAACATGGCGGCGGCCTACGTACGAAGGACGCCCTCAGATTCCTCGCGTTGGGCCGTGGAGCTCACGGGCCAGGCAGGAAAGGATTCGAAAATGTTCGGGTTTTCGGCGACGGCGCCCAACATCGCCGGCGCCGAGTGGCTGACTCATCTGGGTCCGACGAATCTCTCGTATGCAGCACCGATCGGGAGTGGCGTAACGATTCAAGCTGGTATCTTCAACAGCCTGATCGGCTACGACTCGCTGTACGCGAAAGACAACGTCTCCTACACACGACCATGGGGCGCGGAGTACACGCCGTATCTGATGCTCGGTCTGAACGCGAGCTATCCGTTCAGCAACACGTTGACCGGCACGGTTGCTGTCGTGAATGGCTACTGGCATCTCGCGCACGCCAACGATGTGCCGAGCGTCGTCGGCCAGATCGCCGTCAAATCCGGTGACCAGGTCACGTTCAAACAGACAATCCTGTATGGCCCTCATCAATCTGACACTTCTCTGGAATTCTGGCGCGTCCTGTCCGACAGCATCGTTGAACGAAAGAGTGAGGCCGTCACGGTTGCACTTGAATATCAGCTCGGAGCGGAGCATCTAGACGTACCAGGAAAGCCGCTGGCGCTGTGGACCGCAGCGCAGTTGCCGCTGCATTGGACCGTACGCCCGCCGTGGAGTGTCACGTTACGGCCGGAGGTCGCCTGGGACCGCGATGGGCGCTGGATTGGATCGCCGCAATCGGTTGTCGCCTTGACGACGACTCTGGAGTACCGCATACCGTTGGGAAGGACCCTGACCATCATGCGCCTCGAGCACCGCATTGACAGCTCTCACGGAGACGGCGGCGGATTCTTCACAGGTGGCGACACTATGCTGACACCGAGGCAGAATCTTCTGACTGTCGCAGCGATTTTCACGTTTGACACGCCAACACGCTGAATCGCTTGCGCGACTCTGGCATGGGTTCGCGCGCGCAAGAACCTTACCGCTTGGAATGCCGCGAATTGCTCGCGTTTCTATCGTGAGAGTCCGCGCCGATGGCAGCTTTTGCGCCAACAGCAACACCACCGCGGCGCTCACCGGCTGCGGGGGCGTCACCTCTCCGGCCAGCGTCGTCGAAATCGCCGCTGCGAGCGCAATGCCGGCGTGCCTCAAAACGACACGTCCTGGCGGCCGGGCCGCAAGGCCGTCTCTTTCCCTCGCCACTCGAGCACGCCCGAGAGTCCTTCGGGAGGCGTGACCTCGCCGCGAAGCCCGCCGACTTCAGTGCGGACCAGCCGCACCACGATCTCTCCTCGGGGATGGGGCACGCGCCCCTCGGCGCGCCGCAGCGGCCCCAGATGCGGTGCGATGCGAACGCTCTTGAAGCCCGGCTCCGCAGGCCGAACGCCGAGCACGGTGGCGAGGAGGCCATAGTTCGGGTGCGCGCTCCACGCGTGCGAGTCGGAGCGCGTGGGTTCCGGCGTCTCAGGGACCGTGGTCAGGCCGAGCGCGAGCATCCCACGCCACGGCGCGAGCTGCTCGACGTAGCGATCGCCGAGCCCTGCCTTCCGAAGCGCTTCGAGCTGGTAATAGCTGAAGTAGTACGTCGACTGCGTCAGCGTCGCGTCCGAGAGCACCCGCTCCATCAGAGCTGTCTGCTCGGGCGGTGCAACGGCGTCAGTGAGAACAGCCACCACGTTCGCCTGCTGGCTGTACGTGTCTGCCTCAGGCCTGTCGCGGAACAACTTTCGGGACGCATCCCATGAGCGCGTCCGCACTGCGTCGCGCACCTTCTTGGCGACGCTACGGTAATGGTCACCGAGCGCTCGCACGCCGAGGTGCTCCTCGAGTTCGGCAGCGCGTTCCAGAGCATAGATGAACTGCAGCGAGATGACCGTCGAGTGTCCCTCCGCGCCGCCCGGCGGAATTCCCCTCTCCCACGCTCGGGCCCAGTCCACGAACGGCCACCACGAGATCGGACCGATCATGCCGGTCTCGTCGATCCGTCGCTCGAACCAACTGAGGACTGCTCGAGTGCCCGGAAGGAAGCCGCGCACGTACTCGGGATCGTCACGGTGCATCCAGTAGTCGTGCACCATCGCGACCCAAATCGGCGAGAACGTCGGAATGTATTGTCCGAGGTCGGAGGGATAGCGGCTGGCGGTGATGCCGTCCGGAATGCGGGAGAGGTCGAAGTGCTCGATCGCCTGACGCACGAGACGATCGTCGTTGGTCATGTACAGTGTGATCAGTGCCTGGATGCGTGTGTCGCCCACGTACTGGAGCTGCTCGTAGTACGGCGTGTCGAAATACGTTTCCCACGCGCAGAGGCGTGCGCCGCGCCAGTTGATTTCCCACATGTCGGCGAGCCAGGCGAGATCGCTGTCGAACCGCGCGGCGAGTTTGAAGGGATAGCCGACGAAGATGCCGTGCAGGTCGTGTATGCGGAGCGCCGCGTCTCCTGTCTCGATCTCCAGTTGCACGAAACGGTAGGTCCGGAACCAGAGCGTCTGGAGGCGGCGACGCTCCCCACCGTCGAGCCGGAACTCATCACGCACACCGGCGATCGTCTTGCCATCGATCTCATTGCGCTTGCCCTTGTTTCCCTGTGCGTCCTTGAGCGCTTCGGCGTAGACGAGCCGCACGATGCAGCCTGTACCGCCACTCGTCTCGAGGACACGACCGCCAACGCGACAGGCTGCGCGAGGAGCTCACGCTTGCGCAGATCGACCGTCACGCCACGGAGCTCGAGAAAATCGACGTAGAGGGCATTCTGGCCTTTGCAGAGCGCGTTCTGCCGAGCGCACCGAACCTGTGGGTTCAGGCGTCGCTCGATCAGAAGCAGCGACTGCAACAGCTGTTCTTCCCCGACGGACTGCGCTTCGACGGAAAGCGACTGGTTCGAACCGGCCTAACGCTCCCGATTTTCAATTACTTGGAATCCGCTGAGGGGCAGGGATTTGGTGGACCTGACGGGAGTCGAACCCGTGACCTCCTGAATGCCATTCAGGCGCGCTCCCAACTGCGCTACAGGCCCACGGCTGGGGGAAAGCGAATCCTGATTGTAACACGCGACGGCGACTTGACGAACGGCGCCGCCGGAGGCCCCGCCGACAGGCCGAGGCGGCGCGCACACGGCACCGCCTCGCCTGTCACGATTCACTTCGCGACGACGGTCGTGGTCG
>JBKOZS010000286.1:0-7873 GCA_046726015.1 Acidobacteriota bacterium | reverse complement strand
CGCAAGCCTGTCAGGAGCGAGACACGGCTGGGACTGCACAGCGGAAATTGCGTATACGCGCGATCGAATCGGAACCCGCGCGCGGCAAGGCCATCGAGACGGGGACTCTTCACCAGCGGATGGCCGTATGTCCCCAGATCGTTGTTGAGATCGTCGGCCATGATGAGCAGCACGTTCGGGCGGCTGGGCTGCGCCGATCGAGCCGGCCCGATATCGCCCGACCGAGGTGCCTGTTGCGCGGGCGTCGCCGGCGGCGATCCGATCAAGGTAGCGAAAACAAACGCGGCCCACACGTTGCGACCCGGATGTCGACGCATGCGCGGCATACTCGCACGGTGCTTCATGAGTGCGCAAGCAACACCAGGCCGTTCCGCCCTGCCTCCATGCTCTATCATGGACCGCTCGGGCGAGCGTGAATCGTGGAGGCCACGTGAGCATGACCAAATCGAGCGTCCTGACGGCCGCGATCCTGCTGATGCTCGCGGCCCCACACGCAACCGCGCAAAACCCGCCGAACGTTGTCCTCATCTACGCCGACGATCTGGGTTATGGAGATGTCTCGGCATACGGCGCGCGGCGCCTGAAGACCCCGAACATCGATCGCCTTGCCCGCGAAGGGATCCGGTTCACGGATGCCCACGCGCCCGCAGCCACTTGCACGCCCTCTCGTTACGCGATGCTCACCGGCGAATACGCGTGGCGCAAGCCCGGCACCGGGGTTCTCCCCGGCAACGCCTCCTTAATCATCGAACCGGGCCGGACGACGCTGGCCAGTGTGTTTCAGCGCGCCGGCTATGCCACGGGTGTCGTGGGCAAGTGGCATCTCGGTCTCGGTTCTGCAGGTGGACCCGACTGGAATGGTGAGATCCGCCCGGGTCCGACGGACATCGGATTCGACACCGCTTTCATCATGCCCGCCACCGGCGATCGGGTTCCCACCGTTTACGTCGAGAATCGCCACGTCGTCGGCCTCGACCCGGCCGATCCGATCAAAGTCAACTACGGAGAACCACTGAAGGACTCGCCCACGGGCCGCGAGAACCCGACTCTTCTCAAGATCCATCCGAGCCACGGGCACGACCAGACGATCGTCAACGGGATCAGCCGGATCGGCTACATGACCGGGGGCAGAGCCGCGCTCTGGAAAGATGAAGACATGGCGGACGTCTTCACCCGCAAGGCGACCGCGTTCATCGAGCAGCATCGAGGAAAGCCGTTCTTCCTGTTTTTCGCGCTGCACGATCCTCACGTACCGCGCGTGCCGCATCCGCGCTTCGTCGGCGCCACTCCAATGGGGCCGCGCGGTGACGCGATCGCACAACTCGACTGGTCCGTCGGCGAAGTTCTCTCGACGCTGGACCGGCTCGAGCTCACAAGGAACACGCTCGTCCTCTTCACGAGCGACAACGGCCCGGTACTCGACGATGGCTATCGAGACGAGGCGGTCGAAAAACTTGGCGATCACTCGCCGGCCGCGCCGTTTCGCGGCGGCAAGTACAGCAACTTCGAGGGAGGAACACGAGTTCCGTTCGTGGTGCGCTGGCCCGCACGTGTCACACCGGGTGTCTCCGATGCGCTCTTCTCCCAAGTCGATCTCCTCGCGTCGTTCGCTGCGCTCATGCGTTCGCCGTTATCCAATCGGCGCACCCGTGACAGCGAGAACGTGCTGCCGGCGCTGCTGGGCACATCGAAAACAGGGCGGACTGTGCTGGTCGAGCAGGCGGGCTCGCTGTCGCTGCGGCAAGAGCACTGGAAGTACATCTCCCCGAGTCGGGGGCCGAGAGTTCAGGAGAACACCAGGACGGAACTCGGGAACGATCCAGCGCCCCAACTCTACGATCTCGCGACAGACAAGGAAGAGCGGAACAATCTCGCCACGACGCATCCTGAAAAGGTGCGCGAACTGGCCGCGCTGCTGGACGGAATCCGCGCGAACAGCCAGTCCGCGACGACCAGGCGTCCGAACATCCTTCTGGCGATCGCCGACGACTGGTCGTTTCCTCACGCCGGCGCCTACGGCGACCGGACCGTCAGCACGCCGAATTTCGATCGCGTCGCGCGCGAAGGGGCCCGGTTCACGCACGCGTTCGTCGCGGCGCCGTCGTGTACGCCCTCACGGGCAGCACTTCTGACCGGCCAGGCGGTTCACCGGCTCGAAGAAGGCGCCAACCTGCACGGGTTTTTGCCGAAGTCTTACGCCGTGTATCCCGATCTGCTCGAGGCCGCCGGCTACGTCGTTGGATACACGGGCAAGGGCTGGGGCCCTGGGCGATTCGAGCCGGGCGGCCGTGCGAGAAACCCTGCGGGCCCACAGTTCAAGAGCTTCGAAGAGTTCATGCACCGACGCGCAAGAGGAACACCATTCTGCTTCTGGTTCGGCAGCAGCGATCCTCATCGTCCATACGAGGCGGGAACAGGCGCGCAGAGCGGAATGAAGCCGCAAGTCGTTCAGGTGCCGCGATTTCTGCCAGACACGATCGACGTGCGGCAGGATCTCCTCGACTACTACTTCGAGGTCCAGCGATTCGATCGGGATCTCGGGCACATCATCGATGCGCTCGAGCGTGCGGGCGAACTCGACAACACGATTCTGATCGTCACATCGGACAACGGCATGCCTTTCCCACGCGCGAAGGCAACTGTCTACGATGGCGGCACGCGCGTTCCGCTGGCGATCCGATGGCCGGGAGTCGCTGAAGCCGGCCAGGTGATCGATTCGTTCGTCAGCCTTACCGATCTTGCGCCCACCGTGCTGGAAAGCGCGGGGTTGAAGCCGCTCGACGCGATGACGGGCCGCAGCCTTCTCCCGCTCCTGCGGCACGAGGCGCAGTCCGGCCGCGACCGCGTCTTCATCGAGCGCGAGCGCCACGCGAATGTTCGACGCGGAGATCTCAGTTATCCCGTCAGGGCGATCAGGACGAGAGATTATCTGTACGTCCGGAACTTCCGGCCCGATCGCTGGCCGGCGGGTGATCCCGAGCAGTACTTCGCGGTCGGACCGTTCGGGGACATCGACGGGAGCCCGACGAAGTCGCTGCTCATCGATCGGCATGACGATCGCGAGATCGCGTCGTACTTTCAACTGGCCACGGCGAAACGTCCGGCCGAGGAACTCTACGACTTGAGGAGCGATCCGGAACAGCTCGAGAACGTCGCCGGACAGGCAAAGTACCGCGACGTTCAACGTCGGCTTCGCAGAGAGCTGGAAGAGTGGCTACGGCAGACGGCCGATCCGCGAGCAGCCATCGATGACGACCGCTGGGATCGATTTCCCTATTACGGGCAGCCGGCCAGGTAGCGAATTATTGAGTTGCAGACTTCACCAGGCGAAACCCGAGATTCGATGCGCCGCTGCTGACCTCTGACTTCCCCCGACTACCAACCAGATAGCGCGCGCAGTACTGATCGGTGCACAGATACGATCCCCCGCGCAGGACACGTTTGGCGGCGCCGGATTCCTGGGGATCGAAGCTCCTGGCGGGTCCCTCCGGTCTCTGCACGACCACGCCGATCTTCGCCCGTTCCGCGTATGTGTCGGGGCGATACCAGTCGGCGCACCACTGCCAGACGTTGCCGCCCATGTCGTATAAGCCAAAGCCGTTTGGCGGAAAGGCGGTCACGGGAGACGTTCCGCGGTAGCCGTCCTCGCCCGCATCTCTCGCGGGGAACCGGCCTTGCCAGATGTTCGCGACAGCCTTTCCATCGGGCATCAACTCGTTGCCCCACGGATACCGGTTTCTATCGAGTCCGCCGCGCGCCGCGAACTCGAACTCCGCTTCGGTCGGCACTCGTTTGTTCACCCACTTCGCATACGCGACGACGTCCTCGAATGCGACGTGGACAACGGGATGATCCGAGCGTCCTCGAAGCGTACTGCGCGGGCCGTCGGGATGCTTCCAGTTCGCGCCGGGCGTGTACCGCCACCACTGGAGGTAATTGTCGAGCGCGACGGGGTGCGATGTCGGAGTAAAGACGGCGGACCCTGGCACCAGTTTGTCGTGCGGAACGCCGGGATAATCGCGAGGATCGAGCGGACGTTCAGCCACCGTGACGTATCCCGTGGCCTTCACGAATCGCTCGAACTCGGCGTTGGTCACGGGCGTGCGATCCATCCAGAAGCCGTCAACGGCGACGAGATGCACGGGCAGCGCGTCGGGCATGCCGCAGTTCTCGCAACCCATCCAGAAGGTGCCGCCAGGAACCCAGGCCATGCCCGCCGGCGCGGGGCCGTGGGCAACTTCGGCATTGACGTGTGGGGCAGCCGCGGACGCCGCCGCGTCTGATCCTGCCCGGGCAGCTGCGGCATGATTCGCACGCGACTCGGATTCCGACGTGCAGGCGTCGCACGCCATCAGAATGACGACGAGGGCGAACCAGTGCGACGTGCGTGTTTTCATTTAAAAACTTTCGCGGCAGGTTGCGATCGAATTACCTATGTTTGACGTACTCGCGCGTGGTGCGCGCGGCACGCTGGCGTTCTAAGGGCGGGCGCGGCTTCTCAGGACGCCGTCAATGTCCTTGATGAATGAATCGATCGAGGTCTCGCGTCCTGCCGCGTACGCCCGGGCCCATCGATCCGGACCGAGGCGTGCGCGCACCTCCCGTTCCGACTGTTCTCCAAGGGCGTGCACCCATGTGTCGACGATCGTGGCACCTGTGCGTTCGGTAACGGCGTCGCGAGCGCCGAGGATCCGCGCCGCCCACAGGTCGTCACCTTTGAGTACCGCCGCGGCCACGAGAGGGACCATCACGTACACAATCGCGAACTTGTCCTGGAGCTGCCGAAACAGTGTGAGGCTTTCACCCACCAGCGCGATCGCGTCATCGGGGTTCCCCCGCCGCACCGCCAGAATGGCGCGACGATACGAAACCAGCGCCAGGAACCACGGACAGTCCCGAAGTACCGAGGTGGCCTCGTCGAGCAGGCGTTCCGCCCCGGCGGCATCGCCGGTCGCCAGGGCAACCTTCGCCAGACCGTTCAGCGAATTCCCAACGCCCCACGGAATCGCCAGGGCGCGGAACCCTGCAGCACTGCTCGTAAATCGATCGCGGGCAGCATTCACGTCGCCCAGGGCATGTTCAACGTGCCCGAGCAGATGCTCTGCTTGCGCGACCATCTCCGTGGCGCCGGCATCGCAGGCGAGCGTGAGGGCACGCGTAAGCCCGGTGTGTGCGCGGCCGAGTTCTCCCAGCGAGTACCACATCATCGCCGCTCCAACCAGCGCTTTCGACTCGGGAACCGGCGGAAGGGACGGCAGGGTGAGAATCTGTTCATACCACCCAAGGCCTTCGACGGCGTGCCCGCGGATCGCCCAGAAGTGCATCAGCTCCCACGCGATGTTGGCCGCTTCGGCGGGACGGCCACGATCGATGAGCCACGTCAATGCGCCGCGGTAGCTTTCGAGATCGTCACGCACGCGATCCAGCCATTCGGCCTGCGCAGGACCGACCAACCCTTCCGCGGCAAACGAGGCTTGATCGGTGCAATAGCGCGCCAGTCTCGCCTGGGCGTCGTCGCGCTCGTCCGCTGCGCCGAGCTCGACCGCCGCGAACGCCCGCACCGTTTCGAGCATCTGGTACAGCGGGCGCCTGGTGACCGAGGTCTCGGCTCGCAGCAGGAGGCTCTTGTCAATCAAAGCGGCCACTGCGCGAAGCGCGTCGTCGCTGGTGATGGACAAGACATCGCCATCGGCAAGGACGGCGGCGGCTGCCTCGATCGGAAATCGACCGGGCAGCGCGCCGAGACGACGGAACGCGCGCTGCTCCGGCGGCGCGAGCAGCTGGTAACTCCAGGCGACGGTCGCGTTGATGGTCTGCTGGCGTTCGGGGAGATCGCGCGGGCCGGCGGTCGAGAGCAGCGCATCGTTGTGCGCGAGTCGGCGAAGCAGGTCCTCGACCGTCAGCACCTTCATCCACGGCGCTGCCAGCTCGAGCGCGAGTGGCAGTGCGTCGAGCCGTCGGCAAATCGCCGTCACGGTGGCGCCGTTCGCGGACGTGAGGCGAAAGTCAGGTTGCACGTCCCGCACGCGGTCGACGAATAGTCGCACTGCGGGAGAGCGCGCCAGATCGGCGGGCGTCGTGGCATCCGCGCCGACCTCCAACGCAAGCGGTTCGACGGCGTACTCCCGCTCACCTCGGACACGGAGGGGGGCGCGGCTGGTGACGAGCACTCGGAGTGGGGCGACCGCCGTGAGGAGATCGGCGATCAGCGGCGCCGCCGCCAGCACCTGCTCGAAGTTATCGAGCAGGAGCAGCGTGGGCGTCCCCTCACACGCGAGCTGCGCGCGTCTCGGCAAGTCGTGCGCCGTGGCGTCCAACATTCCGAGAGCCTCGGCAATCGCCTGCGCCACGAACGCAGAGTTCCGCACTGCGGCCAACCCTACCAACAGCACACGGAGTGTGCCTTCCGCCGCGACGGCACGTGCGATCTCCAGCGCCAGACGAGTCTTCCCGACTCCTCCTGGCCCCGTGAGTGTGACGAGGCGTGCGTCGCGATCAGCGAGCCAGAGGCGCACCGTCTGCACGTCAGTATCGCGACCGAGAAGGACCGTCGGGGCCACGGGCAGCGAGACGCCGCTCAGTGCATCGACCGTCTTGTTCTGCACCGGTGCACGCGCGCTCGCAACGAGCGCGTCACGGGCCGCACCGGTCAGGTCGAGTGCTGCGGACAACGCGCGCACGGTCTCGACATGGGGCCGCCGTCGTTGCCCGCGCTCGAGCGCGCTCACGGCATGAACCGACAGGCCGGCAATAGTGGCGAGTTCGTCTTGAGTGAAGCCTGCGGCCTCGCGGAGCGCCTTGAGCAGCCCGCCGAATGAACGGGGAGCGCCAGACGTCATGGCCCTCTCATTCTACTGCGGCCGTACGGGTGTGGTACGAGTCCCGTGTGGCCGCTGTCGGTGTTCTGCAGCTCGCTCGAACTCCACACTACCCGCATGGCAGATGCCGCTGCGCTCGTGAGGCGCTCCGCGGTGCGCTGGACGCTCAGGTGGAGCAGTGCAGCGTTACACCGACGTCATTTGCTCGAGAACAGGAGGCTCGAGGCGCTCATGGTGTGAATCGCGCCGTGGAACAGACACGGCTCGGAGAGGAACGATGGGTGCGTATGCGATTCCCGCAGCGCGGCCCATAACGTTCGAGTCAAATGCAATGAGGAATTCATATGAAGAACTGCAAGACAAACGAGCAGAAGATCGCCCGAAATATTTTGCGCATCGCGTGTGTCGCCATATTGGGCCTGGCCTTCACCTGTGGGCTGCCACTGGCTGCTTACGCGCAGAGTGTCACACCGCCACCTGTACCTCCCGGCCTCGAGGTGGAACCGCCGAATCAGGCTTTCCTCCTTGGCCGCGGCGTCGGAACGCAAAACTACGAGTGCCAGCCGACAGGTCCGCTTGGGCGCGTTGGGTGGGTACTCTTTACGCCGCAGGCCACACTGTTCGACGACGAGCACGAACAACTCACGACGCATTTCTTCAGCCCGAACCCGGACGAGCGTGGCCTTCCGGTACGCGTCACCTGGGAAGACTCTCGAGATACGAGCACCGTGTGGGCGCGTCTGAAGGCTTCCGCGACCGTCGATTCGAACGCGATTGCCTGGCTCTTGTTAGAAGCCGTTGGACACCGAGCGGGCCCGACCGGCGGCGCGACGCTGACCGAAACGACGTTCATCCAGCGGGTGAATACCAGAGGAGGCCTGGCACCCGCGACCGGTTGTGACGTGCTATCCGACGTCGGCCACAAGGCATTCATCCCGTATACCGCCGATTACTTCTTCTACAAGAAATGAGGATGCAGTGAAAAACGCCAAAATGACTTCTCGTTTCGAGACACTCACGCTGGCAGCAGCACTGTCGGTCGCGGGCCTGGGTGT
>JBKOZS010000285.1:0-14386 GCA_046726015.1 Acidobacteriota bacterium | reverse complement strand
CCGCGGGTGGTCGGCGGCCGGACCAACGTCTGGGGCCGCGAATGCCTGCGCATGAGCGACATCGAGCTGAAGGCAGCGTCGCAAGATGGATCCGGCGTCGACTGGCCGATCGGCTACGCCGACCTCGTTCCGTACTACGAGATCGTCGAGGACTACGTTGGCATTCAGGGCATGCCGGAAAACCTGCCGGGACTTCCCGACAGTCACTTTCAACCGGCGATGGCGCTCACCTGCGCCGAGACCGCCCTGCGGACGCGGTGGAAGGCGAAATTCGGGCGGACGTTGACTCAGGGTCGCACCGCGAACCTGTCGCGCGCTCACAACAAACGTCAGGCATGCCACTACTGCGGGCCGTGCGAGCACGGCTGCGTCACGCACTCGTACTTCAATGCGTCGTTCACGACGATGGCGGATGCGATGGCGACGGGCCGTTGCACCCTGGTCACCGGCGCAATGGTCCACAAGGTGCTGGTCGATCCAACAACCCGACGCGCGCGCGGCGTGCTCTACATCGATCGCGCCACGCGTCAACCGCGCGAAATCTTCGGGCGCGTTGTGGCTCTTTGCGCGCAGACGCAGGAGTCGGTCAGGATTCTGTTCAACTCGGCGACGCGCCAGGATCCCAACGGGCTCGCCAACTCCAGCGGGCTGCTCGGCAAAGGCCTGATGACGCACTTCTCGGATCCCGGCGCCGCGGGTGAGTTGCCAGAGTTCAGCGAGCGGTCCTCACTTGGCGGCCCGCAGCGTCCATGCTGGCCGCTGCTGACGCGTTTCCGAAACATGCCGGGCGAACCGGCCAGCAAGGACTTCCTGCGCGGGTACGCCTACGGCATCTACATCGACAGCGGCGTCGACCTCGGGGCGCCCGGGTATGGCGAGGCGTACAAACGCGCCGCGACCGGTCCGCAGCCGGCGCGGGTCACGATGCAGGCCTTCGGCGAGTGCCTGCGGTATGAGGACAACTACGTCGACGTCGATCCCGGTACGGTTGACGCGTTTGGGATCCCGGTCGCGCGGATCCATCTGACGCCTCGGGCGAACGAGCGGGCGATGCAGGCCGACATGGCGGTTGCCGCCGCCGAGATGCTGGAGGCAGCCGGGGCGAAAAACGTCCGCCAGTTGAACGCCATGCGCGGGAATGCGCACGAGGTTGGCGCCGCTCGCATGGGCGTCGATCCCAAAGCCTCGGTCCTCACGCCGTTTCTGCAAACGCACGACGTCCCGAATCTGTTCGTGCTCGACGGCTCGGGCTTCGCCTCGAGCGCGTGGCAGAACCCGACGCTGACGATCATGGCGCTGGCCGTGCGGGCCACCGATTGGATCCAGGAACAGCTCCGGCGGGGCGAGATCTGACCCTGAGCGCATGAAGGTGCCCCACGGCCAGCCAGCTCAGCATTGACAGCTTTCAGTGCCGGGCGTAGAGTTGCGCCTCCTCATCTCAGGAGAAGCGCATGACGCATGTCCGTAGCCTCGTCGTCGGAGTGGTGCTCTCGCAAGTCGTCTGCACGATGGCCAGCGCGCAGACGCCGGCCGGCCAGACCGATGTGTATCACGTTCATTTCACCAAGGCCGTGCCCGGGCAAGCGACTGCCCTCGGCGACTTTCTGAAAGCCGGAGACGCCAGCGCGCCGATGCCGGGTCACTTCATCGTCCTGCGCCATCAGCAGGGCGATGACTGGGATTACTGCGTGATCGAGCATCGCGGCACGAAAGCCACGGTCGATGCGGCGCCCACGCCTGCGAACCCCGGCCGTGACCTGCGATCGTGGCACACCGATACGTTCGTTTCCGGTCCGTCGTGGGCCGAATTCACGAAAGCGTTCGGTGCAGGTGAGGCGTCAGCAAGCACCGGCGGATCCATCTACAGCGTCGCGGTCTGGCGTGCGGCGCCCGGCCACCGGGACGCGCTCGAGAAGATGCTGCGGGACGCCAATCCCAATGCGAAGGTCGCCATCAGCAGCGTCCTGCTCACGCATCTCGAGGGCGGGCCATGGCAGTATCTCGCCATCACCCGATACAACTCATGGCAGGACTTCGCGACCGACCAGGCAGCCACCGCCGACGATGCAGGGTGGGCGGAAATTCGTCAGCACGGCAGCTATCATCACGACACGCTCGCCGACCGCTTGGCGCCGCGTTGATATGACGAAGCGGCCCGCGACGAAGGGTCGCGCTTCCACCGCGACGAAGAACCGGCGCTCGTTGCGCGTCAGCGACGGGTTCCGGTCCTTCGTCCTGGATCAACTCGAGCCGCTTGGGCCAATCGTCGCGAAATCAATGTTCGGTGGCGTCGGCTTGTATTGCGACGGCGTGTTCTTCGGGCTGATCGCTTTGGACGTCCTGTACCTGAAGGTTGACGAGACGACTCGCCACGACTACGAAGCCGCCGGATCGCGGCCCTTTCGTCCCTTTCCCGATCGATCTGGAACGATGCAGTACTACAACGTCCCCGTGGACGTCCTCGAGAGTCAGATCGAGCTGGTCGAGTGGGCGCGAAAAGCGGTAAACGTCGCCAGAAGGCGTGCCGGAGTGTAGGATCCTCGACACGAGAGCATCGCGGGGTCGTCCGTGCGCCTGCAGTTAACCGACCTGACCTTCGATTCAGATAGCCGCCAACTGTGGTCGTGCGGCAAGGAAGTGCACCTCTCGCCGAAAGCATTCGATCTGCTCGCCTTGCTGATCGAGCGCCGCCCCCACGCGGTCTCGAAGGCCGACATCCACGATCGGTTGTGGGCGGGAACGTTTGTCTCCGACAGCAGCCTGCCCTCGCTGGTATCGGAGATTCGAGAGGCGATCGCGGACCATCAACGAAAGCCTCGACTGCTCCGAACGATCCACGGATTCGGGTACGCGTTTCAGGTGCCGGATGAATCAGCTCCTCAGGAGACAGCTGCTGCCGTGTCACCGGAGGCGTGGTTGATCGGCGCAAACCTCGAGCTCGCGTTGTCGTGCGGAGAAAACGTGCTCGGGCGTGAAGGCCCGGGCGTGATTCTCGTGCAATCGAGCGCGGTATCGCGCCGTCACGCACGCATTGCCATCGACGGCCGCGGGGCCATGGTCGAAGATCTCGGGAGCAAGAACGGCACGTACGTCAACGACCGGCGCGTCGAGGGGCCCACGCCGGTCGTCGAAGGCGATCAGGTGCGGATAGGATCGTTGCTCTTCACGTTTCGTCTGTCACGGCCCGACGGCACGACGGAAACTGTGTCCTCGTAGATCGGCGGCCCAAACCTACGTTCGTGACTTCTGGCAGATACACCGAATCAGTGAGCCCTCTCGTCGCGCAGAGGCGCCCTCTGGCTTGCGAGACGTGACGCTGGCCGCGACATCGTCGACTGGCTTGCGCTTGCGAAACGAAAAGCCCCAGCTGGCGCCGACGGTGATGCCTCTGTTCAGCTCGTGGCCGTTGCGGCCGGCGACCTGACGTGCGAACGAGCCGAACACGTCCAACGAATCGCTGATCGAATACGAAACGCCTGCCCCGGCTTTCACATAGTGCACCTTCTGGATCTGATCGTGGACGGGCTGGTACTTCAGCGGAAGTCCAGGCGGTCCGTTCGGCGGAAGGTCGAGCCCGCCATGCGTGTACCCGCCGCTCGTCATGCCAAACGCGCGGAACTTCGGGGTGACGAAGTAGCCCACCTCGAGATCGGCCGAGCTCCTGTTGTGGGAGATGTCCAGCACCTTCTCGACGAACCCGTACGAGTAGCGGCCGGAGATGAAGAGGTTGGGGATCCCGCGATCGAGCAGCTTCGCGGCGTACGCGCCGACCTGGAACTCGGTCAACCGCTGACCAGCCGCGGCGTGCGCAAAGTACACGTAATCATGGCTCGGCGTGGTCGTGCCGACATACGGCGTGAACACCACGCCCTTGCGCGTCACGTTGTACCGGACGGCGAAGCGCAGATCGGCAAACGTGCCGTGGTAACTGCCGTTGTCAACATTGGAACCCGGGTGGGGCCTTGTCCCCGTATACTTCGACGACACGAACGGAGCGGCAAAATCGATCGAGAGCTTGTCCGTCAGGCCATAGGTGGCGTCGGCGAGGAACGTCGTGGTGTCGATCGTTCCCGCACTCACCGGCGTGGTCCTGGCGAGGTGCTTCTCGACGTTCATGGTCTGAAACGCAATCGTCACGCTGCCCTCGCCCTTTGGCGGGACCCATGCCTGTGCACGGAGTTGCGGCGCGTAGGTGAGGACACACAGCGGCGCGATCGTCAGCGCCATTCCGAGTTGCGAGCGGCTGGGAAGCATGACGCGCACTCCTTCGGCAGGAGTCCGGCTGAAGCCGGACACTACAGGCCTACGATTTCTTTGCGTGACCTTTCCTCGTCTTCATCGCGTTTTCGACTTCGTCGAGATAACGCAGCGGGCGGTCCGACGACTTGAGTCTGCAAATCACGTCCTTCGGCGGTACTTCCGCCGGGAACGCCACGTATAGCGCTTCAGGACGAGTGGGCGACAACGCGAGTGCCGGTTGGAGCCTCGAAGCTTCCTTGACGTCCACGAGGATCAGATCGACCGGCACGGTCTTCAGCGCCTGCTCCAGGAGGGACCAGTCCTCAATCACCGAGACCGCGTGACCTGCCTGGCGCAGCGCCTTGTGCAGCCGCGGATCACGGATCGCGGCCTTCGTATCCGTCGACGGCCGCGCGTAAATGAGCACCTTGCCCGGATACACCGACGCGTAAGCGCGTTGAAACTGTGCGCCGCGCCCCACCATCAGGAACTTGTCGCCACAGGCCAGGGCGACCGGATACAGGTGCGACGCGCCGAGGGCGATCACGACGACGAGCAACGCGAATCGCGACATTGGGCCTCCCGTGACTTGGCAGTATAGGCGCGAACGTGTCCCGACGAACCTTGGAAAAGGCTCAGGGTTTTCTCAGCGGCCAAATGGCCAGAATCGCGCCCACCGGGATAACGGAAGGCGAAATCCCTCAATCAGATAGATGTCCGACCGCACCCGTGCGATCGACGTCAGGAATCCGCGGCCGCGCAGCCGGCTGAAGCCACGGATTGGCTGAGGGGCCACGGGAATCGTCCCCAGGTTCGGGTTGATGACCTGTTCAGTGCCCGTCCGGCTGTCCACGGACACGAACTCGAAATGATGCCCGTCATCCGTGCGGCGCAAGCCGTAGATCCTGCGACCGTCCTCCGCCCACGCGTAGCCGAACCATCCCGTATCGCTGATGACACGCGATCCTGTTCCGTCGGTGGCGATGACCGCCAGACCCTCGGTCGTCTCACAGAGAATGGAGGCGCCGTCGGGGGACCACTGAGGCCGGGCCACAAACGCAGGAATGCTGGCCTTGAGAACGGTGTCGGCCTTCGCGCGGATGCCGACCCGCGTCTTCACCAGCGTCATCACGCTCTCGCTGGCCCGGCCCGCGAGATACGCGATCCACTGGCCATCGGGCGACCACGTCGGGGCGTCCTGGTACGACTCGTCGTCGGCGCCAGCGGGCACCGGGGCGCCCCCGGAAATCGAAGTGATCCACAATCGACGCCCGCCGAATTGGCGCCCGCCGCTGGCACTGGCACGCTGAAACGCCAGGCGCCTGCCGTCCGGGGAAAACGCCAGCGACCCAACGGCGGCGGACGCTTCGCCGTCGAAGGCCGCATCCGTGACCAGCGCCTGCGGGAAGTAGCCTTCGGTGTTCTGCAGCCAGATCTGCACGGTGCCCGTGCGGTCGGTGACGAAGGCGTACTGGGTATTCACGGGCGAGGCGGCCGGGTCGTACTCGTTGCGCGTGCCGCTCAGAAACGGCTGCAGCGGCGAGCCGTCGAGCGGCACTTCGACCAGATCGAAGTCCGGCGACTCGGACGTGAAGGCGATGGTACGCCCATCGGGCGATACGCTCGGCGCGTTCTCGTTGCCCGGCGTTGTGGTGAGCGGCACGAAACGATCGGTCTCCGTGTCTGCGATCCAGAGATGTGTCCCTGGAGTCGGCCCATTTGTGCGGGTCACGACGAAGTGCCGGTTGTCGTGCAACCAACTGAAGAACGGCACCGATTGGACGGTGGCGTTGCCCCCGCTGAACCCTGGCACCAGTAACTCCCGGGGCTCACCGTCGGGTAGCCTGATTTCCCAGAACCCACCGCCTTCCCCCTTACGAGATGGACCAAGCCAGACCAGGAGCTTGGAGCCGTCGGGGGAAAATCGGACCAGCCCGCTCGAGCCTCGCCGGTCTTTGAGCACGCCTCGGGTGTAAGGGTGAGGCTTGCTGTCCGTCGTCGACTTCATCCAGAGCGTCAGACCCGTCCCGCCTGCCAACTCGGTGTGAAGAAAAGCAATGGTCTTGGCGTCCGGAGAGATGGCCGATCGCGCGGCGCCTTCGATCATCAGCTCGGGTTCGCCCCCGACCGGGCTCACGCGCCACAGGGCATCCTGGTCTCGCGCCTGGGAGTGATAGTAGATGTAGCCGTCCGACGCCCAGATCGGGTCGTAACACTCGAAGGAAGAATTGGTGACCTTCGTGCGCATGGCGGACTCCACCGTGCGCGTGAAGATCTGGACCACGCCGTCGACGTCGGCCTCGTACGCGATCTGCTTGCCATCAGGGGACCAGGCCGCACTCCTCTGATAGCCGGCATCGGTAGCGAGAGGCGTGAACTTGTCGAAGGCGAAGCCGGGATCGTGAGGCGCGAACGCCCGCCCCACAATGATGCCGCCTGCAATCAGTGCCAGCGCGGCCGCTGGCATCTGCCATTTCCAGCGTGCAGTGGGTGCGACGGCGGCCGTGAGCGTCGACGTGGCTTCAGACAGGTACTCGCGGAGATTGCGCAGATCGGTGGCGAGATCCGCGGTATGCGCGTAGCGGTCGCGCGGCTTCTTCGCGAGCAGGCGCCGAATCAGCCAGCGCACCGCGGTCGGCAGCGCTGCACCGGCTGGCGCGGGATCCGGTGGATCGTCGGCGATGATTGCCGACAGCGTCTGCACCGCGGTGTCGCGCTGGAACGGATGGGTCCCGCTCGCCACCTCGTAGAGCATCACGCCGAGGGCGAACTGATCGGAGCGGAAGTCCGCCGTCTCGCCGCGGGCCTGCTCGGGGCTCATGTAGGGCACCGTCCCCACGATCAGCCCGGCGGCCGTCTGTGTCCACACTGGCGCGCCCGGCTCCGCGCCGTCGCCTTCGCGCACCTTCGCGAGACCGAAATCGACGATCTTGACGCGCCCGTCGGCCGTCACCATTACGTTCTCGGGCTTCAGGTCACGATGGACGATCCCGGCTTCGTGCGCCGCGGCGAGTCCTTCCGCGATCTGCTGGCCGATCTCGATCATCCGCTTCAGCGGCACGCGCCCCTGTTTCATCTCCGCGCGAAGCGACACGCCGTCGATCAGCTCGGAGACGAGGTAGGGCCTCTCGCCTTCGACGCCGATGTCGTACACCGTCAAGATGTTGGGGTGATTGAGCGCGCTGGCCGCAATTGCTTCGTGGGCGAAGCGGCGACGGCGATCGGGGTCGAGTGCGGCGGTGTCGTGGAGGATCTTGAGGGCGACGTTGCGCTGGAGCCGTTTGTCGCGTGCCCGATAGACCTGTCCCATGCCCCCTGCGCCCAGCGGGCCGACGATCTCATACGGGCCAAACTGCGAGGGCAGCTCCGGCATCCAGCTCGACGCGAGGTCGCGCTGAAGATACCCCGCGCGTCCAAGCTGGTCAACGGACCACGCAGATCAGTAGGAGTCTCAGGAATCAGTAAATCTCAGGATCGTGACGGACTGCCAACCGGCCAGAGGCGCTCCCACCAGGAGAGTGGAAAGCGGAATCTCTCAATGAGATAGATGTCGGATCGGACGCGGGCGATCGACGTCAGGAATCCGCGGCCGCGCAGCCGGCTGAAGCCACGGATTGGCTGCAGGGCCACGGGAATCGTCCCCAGGTTCGGGTTGATGACCTGTTCAGTGCCCGTCCGGCTGTCTACCGACACGAACTCGAAATGATGCCCGTCATCCGTGCGGCGCAAGCCGTAGATCCGGCGACCGTCCTCCGCCCATGCGTAGCCGAAATATCCCGTATCGCTGATGACACGCGATCCTGTTCCGTCGGTGGCGATAACCACTAGACCCTCGTTCGTCTCACAGAGAATGGAGGCGCCGTCAGTGGACCATTGAGGCCGCGCCACGAAAAACGGGATGCCGGTCTTGAGGACGGTCGGTGATCCGGTGCGAACACCGACCCGCTCCTTGACCAAGGTCAGACCGCCGCCCAGAGTCTCGTGGCCTGCTGCCGCGTCAGATCGGCGCGCATTCGTGAGGTACGCGAGCCACTCGCTGTCTGGCGACCAGGTCGGTGCGTCCTGGAACGTAGTGCTGTCGGGACCTACAAGCACCGGCGCTCCACCGGACGTCGACATAATCCAGAGTCGGGATCCCCTCACGCCACCTTCGGCGGTTGGGCCAGCTCGTTGAAACGCCAACCTCCTGCCGTCCGGGGAAAACGCCAGCGAGCCAATTGCTGTCGAGGCCACGCCGCCGAACGCGGCGTCGTCGACGAGCACTTGCTGGAGGTAGCCTTCGGTATTCTGCAGCCAGATCTGCTGGTTGCCGGTCCGGTCCGTGACGAACGCATACTGGGTGCTTGCGGGCGAGACGGCCGGATCGTATTCGTTGCGCGTGCTGCTCAGGAACGGCTGCAGCTGGGAACCATCGAGCGGCACTTCGACGAGATCGAAGTCCGTGGACTCGGATGTGAAGGCGATGGTCCGTCCATCGGGCGCAACGCTCGGCGCGGTTTCGTTTCCAGGTGTCATTGTCAGTGGGAGGAAATCGCCAGCCCTCGTGTCGGCCACCCACAAATGCGTGCCAGGGGTCGGCCCATCCGATCGGGTAAGGACCACGTGGCGGTTGTCTGGGAACCAACTGAAGAACGGAAACGCCTGGCCTTCCGTGCCCAACCCCCGGAACAACTCATGTGGCTCGCCATCGGGCATCGCGATCTCCCAGAAACCGCCCTTATCCCCGCCAAGCCAGACCAGCAACCTCGAGCCGTCAGGCGAAAATCGCAGCAGCCCATCCGAGCCTCGCCTCTCCTTGAGCGCGCCGCGCGCGTAGCGGCGAGGCGGGCTATCCGGCGGCGACGCAATCCACAGCGCCCCTGACAGCCCTGCCGACTCGGTGTGAAGAAAAGCAATGGTCTTGGCGTCCGGGGAGATGGCCGACCGCGCGGCGCCTTCGATCCTCAGCTCGGGCTCGCCCCCGACCGGGCTCACGCGCCACAGCGCATCCTGGTCTCGCGCCTGGGAGTGATAGTAGATGTAGCCGTCCGACGCCCAGATCGGGTCGTAACACCCGATAGGAGAGTCGGTGACCTTCGTACGCATGGCGGACTCGAGCGTCCGCGTGAAGATCTGGACGACGCCGTTGACGTCGGCCTCGTACGCGATCTGCTTGCCGTCGGGGGACCAGGCGGCATTCTTCTGATAGCCGGCATCCGTCGCCAGCGGTGTGAACTTGTCGAATCGGACGCCGCCCTCGCGCGATGTGAACGCGCTGGCGAACAGGAGGCCGCCCACCAACAGTGTTGCCAGCGCGGCCGCTGGCAACTGCCATTTCCGGCGTGGAGCGCGTGCAACGGTCGTGAGCGCCGACGTGGCTTCAGACAGGTACTCGCGGAGGTTCCGCAGATCGGTGGCAAGGTCGGCCGTATGCGCGTAGCGGTCACGAGGCTTCTTGGCGAGAAGCCGTCGAATCAGCCAGCGCACCGCGGTCGGCAGCGGCGCGGCGGCCGGTGCGGGATCGGGTGGATCGTCGGCGATGATCGCCGAGAGCGTCTGCACCGCGGTGTCGCGCTTGAACGGATGCGTCGCGCTCGCCATCTCGTAGAGCATCACGCCGAGGGCGAACTGATCGGAGCGGAAGTCCGCCGTCTCGCCGCGGGCCTGTTCCGGGCTCATGTACGGCACGGTGCCGACGATGAGGCCGGCCGCGGTTTGCGTGCTGAGCGGCGCGCCCGGATCCGCGCCCTCGCCTTCGTGCACCTTCGCGAGTCCGAAATCGACGATCTTCACCCGCCCGTCGTCGGTCACCATCACGTTTTCAGGCTTCAGATCGCGATGGACGATTCCGGCCTCATGTGCAGCCGCGAGTCCGTCCGCGATCTGCTGGGCGATCTCGATGGTGCGCCGGAGGGGCATACGGCCCCGATTCATCTCGGTGCGCAGCGATACCCCGTCGATCAATTCCGAGACCAGGTACGGTGTGTCGCCCTCGACGCCGATGTCGTACACGGTCAGGATGTTGGGGTGATTGAGCGCGCTGGCCGCAATCGCCTCCTGGGCAAAGCGGCGGCGGCGATCGGGGTCGAGCGCGGCGGTGTCGTGGAGGATCTTGAGTGCGACGTTCCGCTGGAGACGCTTGTCGCGTGCGCGATAGACCTGTCCCATGCCGCCCGCGCCAAGGGGGCTGAGGATCTCGTACGGTCCAAACTGGGGAGCCTCATCCGGCATCGGACTCAATTGTCGAGCGTGCGGCTGAAGATACTGCCCGGGGTCGAAGCTGGTCAAACCGGCCCGGCGGATCGGACGTTCCGCGGGCTTTGACGACGCTGCCGCGGCGGCGTGAGAATGGGCCAGTCTCCCATGACGCTTCGGTTTGCGGAGTTCACCCTGGATCTCGACCGGCGACTCCTTCTGCACGACGACGGCCCGCTGCACCTGTCCCCGAAGGCATTCGACCTCCTCGCGTTGCTGATCCGGCGGCGGCCGAACGTGGTTTCCAAGGAGGACCTGTTCAAGGCGCTCTGGCCCGACACCTTTGTCACCGACAACGTGCTCGCGACGCTCATCACCGACATCCGCGCGGCGACTCGCGATAACGCGCGTCGCCCCCGATTCATCACGACGGCACACGGCCGCGGCTACGCGTTCAACGGGGAGATCGTCGCCGCCGGCCAGGAAGACGGCTCTCCGGCGCCCTGGTTCCTCCTGTGGGACCAGCGCGAAATCGCTCTTCGCTACGGCGAGAACATTCTGGGTCGCCGCGGCGACCGCGTAGTGGTCATCGATTCCTCGACCGTGTCGAAACGGCATGCTCGTCTGGTCGTCGCCGCCGTTGCCCTCACCGTGGCGGATCTCGGTAGCAAGAACGGCACCTGGATTGGCGAACGGGCCGTGACCGCGTCGACGCCGCTTCAAGACGGCGATCGGTTGCGACTTGGCAGTGTGCTGCTTACGGTCTGCTCTCGACGCCGTGCGCCATCGACCGACTCCGTGATCGATTAGCGCGCGGAATCGGCCCGAACAACTCCAACGAATTTCTGAGGATTTCTCCACGACCTGATCTGGTCCGCTCTGTCATGGTGAGCCTGCCCGGCATCGCCGGCGCGGAGGGTCCCATGACTGAACGCCGAACTCCTTCTCTTCCGGCGAAATGGCGGAGCGTCTTCGCCGGCGTCGCCTTGCCGGCCTGCCTGGTCTTGACCGCCGCCGGTCCCGCACAGGCCGACGCTGTCCTCGACTGGAACGCAATCGCAGAAACCACCAGCGTTGCCGCTGGCGGACCGCCAATTCGTAGTCGGATCACGGCGATGACGCAGCTGGCCGTGCACGATGCGCTGAACTCGATCCAGCCCCACTACGACTCGTATACCGGCGTGCCGCTCGCCGCCTCGGCCGCCTCGCCGGAGGCAGCAGTCGCCGCCGCTGCCTATACTGTGTTGACGCAGACAGTGCCGAGTCAGGCCAGCTCGCTCGAGACGCTCTACGACAATTACATCGCCGGATTGCCTCCTTGCCCGGCAGCGCATCCGTCCTGCATTGACGACGGCGTTGCGGCCGGTGAGGCGGCAGCGAATGCGATTCTCGAGATGAGAGCGAACGACGGCTCCGCGACGCCGCATCTGCCGTACTTGCTACCGCCGGCGCCGGGCCGCTACCAGCCGACGCCGCCGGCGTTCGTACCGCCACAGTTCGCCGGTTGGGCGAACGTCACGCCGTTCGTCATGATCGACGGCGCACAGTTTCGCGCCGACCCATCGGAAATCTTCAACCTGACGAGCGATGCCTACACGCGCGATTACAACGAGGTCAAACGCGTCGGATCGGTGAATGCCGAAGCCAACGGCCACCGAACGCCAGACCAGAGCGCGATCGCCCGCTTCTGGCCGGGCGGCGGCGCCGCATGGAACGCGGTCACCCGCGTGATTGTCGCCGACCGGGGCCTGGACATGTGGGAGCACGCGCGGCTGCTGGCGCTGGTCAACATGGCGCTCTCGGACAGCGCGGTCGCCGTCTACGATACCAAGTACACGTACAACTTCTGGCGGCCGGTGACGGCCATTCGCGCTGGTGGCACTGATGGAAACCCTGCGACAGCACCCGACGCCACGTGGCTCTCGTATGTGCCGACACCGCCGTATCCGGACTACACGTGTGGGCTGACCACGAATACGGGAGCGGCGGTGGAGGTGCTTCGGCGCTACTTCGGAACGGATGACATCGCCTACACGTTCACGGCAGGCCCCGACACCCGCAGCTTTGGCAGCCTTTCGCAGGCGGCGGCCGAAGCGGTCGACGCTCGCGTGTTCGGAGGGATGCACTTCCGCACCGGCTGCGTGCAGGGCGTCCGGCAAGGCGAGCAGGTGGGCCGCTTCGTCATCGAGCACTCGCTTCGGCCACTGAAGACAAAGGGCAATCACTGACCCGATTTGCCGGCGTAGGTGGGTCGGGCGTCGTGCTCGACCCACAGGCTGCACTCCGGGTGTAGGATCAGGGCACCATGAGCGGCACGGATACCAAGACTGCCCCTCCGGCATCGGCCGACCGGGCGCAGCCGCACGCGCTGCTGCCCTCCCTGACCCTGCGGGTCGCCGGCCGGTCGGAATGCGGTCAGCGCGCGAACAACGAGGATCGCTTCCTGGCGGTCCGGGTCGAGCGTGCGACAACGCCGGTCGCGACGAACATCCCTGCCGGCGATCTGAGGTTCGTGCCCTTGCAAACGTCCTGGGCCATTGCCGTCGCCGACGGCATGGGCGGCCACGCCGCGGGCGAAGTGGCGAGCACCCTGGCCCTCAGCCGCGCGCTCGAGTTCTCGCAGCAGGGCTCGCGGTCGTTCGTCTCAATCGGCGAGGCGGAAGTCCGCGAGATCATGGCGCGGCTCGAATCGGTCCTCGCCTCCGTTGACCGGGCCGTCTCCGAACAGAGCGCCACGCGCGCCGGTTGCGCCGGCATGGGCACGACGCTGACGGCGGCGGCCGCCGCTGGCGACTGCCTGTTCGTCTGTCACGCCGGCGATTCGCGCCTTTATCTGCTGCGCGAAGGCAGGCTGACGCGCCTGACGCGCGATCACACGATGGCGCAGGAACTCGTCGATGCGGGGCTGATGGACGCCGGCGAGACGAAGGGACATCCCGCTCATCACGTGCTGACGCAGATGATCGGACGCGGCGACGCCGACTTCGACCTGCGCCTCGTGCGGCTGCAGCAGGCAGACCGCATCGTGTTGACCACGGACGGCGTCACGGACGCCTTAAACGATAAGGACATCGAACGCCTGGCCACGAACGGCGACTGCACGGCCGCGTGCAACGCGCTCATCGAGCGCGCGCTCGAGGCCGGCGCTTCCGACAACGTGACCGCACTCGTCGCCGACGTCGAGTTGAAAACGTAGGGGCTCTACACCGGCGCCTCTACAGCTGACGGTGCCGCTCCTTCCACGACGTCGATCTGCAGCTGCGGATTCGTCGCCGGCACGTGGGTGACCGGGAGCCCCAATTCCTTGCGGACGATGTTGCAGCCTTGAGCGATCGCGCTGGCTTTGTAGAACGCGATCTCGCGGTTGCATCCCTGGCGCCCGAACCCGCAGTCGCTCGAAACGATCAGCTGCTCGACCGGAAGGTGCTTCAGCGCGCCGCGAATCTCGACGGCGACGTCTTCGGCGCGATCCGCTTGAAGCGTGCGATGGCTGACCGCGCCGATGCAGATCTTCTTTTTCAGGTCGTTGCGGAAAGGCGCGAGGAGCTCCAGGTCCTTCTGGTTCCGGTCCTTCATCTCCAGCGTCCAGACGTCGCCGCGGCAGCGCTCGAGATAGATCTCGATCGAGTTGACGTAGCTCGTATCCTCCATCACGCGCTGCATGTTCGGGTTGCCCCAGCACGTGTGGATCCACAGCTCCACGTCCTCCAATCCCTCCACCTCGCGGTTGAACGCGTCGATCAGGAAACGCACCTCTTCGTGATCCTTCCCGAAGGTGTTGGCCATGAAGTGGAACGTCGGCTCCTCGATCTGGATCAGACGGCAGCCGGCGTCGCGCAGCGCCAGCAGCTCGGTGTTCATCGCGACGGCCATGTCCCAGATCACCTGGCGCTTGTCGCGGTACTTTGGCGTGTGGATGTCGAGGAAGAGCGCCATCACCTGCGAGCAGCACGTGCCGAAGCGGACCGGCTTC
>JBKOZS010000284.1:0-3794 GCA_046726015.1 Acidobacteriota bacterium | reverse complement strand
CCTTCTCCCACGATAGACACCGCGGGCCTGAGCGGGTTCCTGATCGCAGACCCGGAGCTGCGTGCAACGAGCCATGTGCCGCGTGCCGGGTGCGCACCGAGGGCCTGCGCGGGTTCCTGATCGCTGAACAGGTGCCGCGTGCAACGTGCCATGTGCCGCGTGCCGGGTGCGCACCGACGGCCTGTGCGGGTTCCTGATCGCTGAACCGGTGCTGCGTGCAACGTGCCATGTGCCGCGTGCCGGGTGCGCACCGAGCACCGGGCACCGGGCACCGGGAACCTGGAACCTGGAACCTGGACCCCTTTGTTCATCCAATGACCGCGCGCGCAACCAGCAAGGGCGTCAGGATGAGGAAAACTACGCACCAGTAGACGAGAATCGCGATGATGCACACGACGATCGCGCGGCCCGTGTTCGAGTAATCGAGCACTTCGCGGACCGCAATCACGCCAATCACCAGCATCCAGATGCTGATGAAGAACGAAATCAACGGTCCGAGAAACGGGACGATCGCGAGCACGTTGAAGACACCGGGCGCGGCCGTGAAGCCGATGACCCGGAATCCCTCCGCGAAATCCGCCTTCGTTGTCGGCTCCGGCATCACCTTCGTCCCGATGAGGACGATCATCACCGACCAGATGGCATAGCCGATGAGCGAGACGATCAGCGCCATGATCCCGCCGCCGATGCCCGAACGGAAGATGTTGCCAATCAGGGATGCTATGCCGGCAATCACGATCACCGTGATCGCCTGTCCCATTGCGTTTGGATCCGCTTCGATCTCCTGGAACGTCTTCACGTCCGCCTTCATCGCTCCGACCATGCGCTCTGTGAGACTCGCCATGCCATCCTCCTGCCGCCGAGCTCCCATCGGGCCCGCGGCGGCGACAGTGTAACGCAGCGGAAAGGGCTGGGCTACCGCTTCGTGGCACCGAGGTTGCTCCCTTCACGGCAAGGAGGCACTACATGGATCGTTCTGACGAGCGTAAGGAAAACCGCAGCGGTGACGTGCTGGGCCTTGGCGACATCACTCCCGACAGGCCGAGGGAACCGCGCAACCGCGCGATCGATGAAGAGCGCGGCCGGCGTCACGATCGCATGAAGGAAGGGGCCGACGAACTGACCTCGACGAACAGCGAGAGTGGCGGCGTTCGCCGCCGCAGCGGCGCGACCGGTATTGACATGGGCGGTGCCGGCGAAGGCACCGACGTCGAATAGTCCGGGTCCTTACGAAGGTTCGACAGCCCGCGGCCGGTCCTTTTCACTCGCGGACTCCGGTCCGGCCGGCCGCGCGGCTTATAATCGCCCCATGCCGCGCTCTGCCGCGCCCGAATCGTGGGGTCATTCCACCATCCGCACTGCATGTCCCCTCGACTGTCCGGACTCGTGTACGCTCGACGTCACTGTCGAGAACGGGCGCGTGCTCAAGATCGACGGCGGAGACGCGAACCCGACCACGCGGAACTTCATCTGTGCCAAGGTGCGCCGTTTCAGCGAGCGGGTATATGGAGAAGATCGCCTGCTCTACCCTGCCGTCCGCCAGGGAACGAAAGGACAGGGCACGTTCGCGCGCGTGAGCTGGCCCGAGGCCATCGATCTCATCGCACGACGGATGACGGAGATTCGAGACAGCGTTGGCGCGCAGGGAATCCTGCCGTTTTGCTATGGCGGATCGAACGGACTGCTGACCCAGGATACCAACGACGCGGAGCTGTTCCGCCGCTTCGGCACTTCACGCCTCGCGCGCACGGTCTGTGCGGCGCCTACCGGCGCAGCCAACCTGGCGCTCTACGGCAAGATGGCCGGTGTGGCGTACGCGGACTATCCCCATGCGCAGCTGATCGTTCTCTGGGGCGTCAACCCTGCCGCGTCCGGCATTCACCTGATTCCGTTTCTCAACGACGCGCGCGCAGCCGGCGCGAAGATCGTCGTCATCGATCCGCGGCGGACGAGCCTCGCGAAGAAAGCGCACCTGTATCTCCAGGTGCGGCCGGGCACCGACCTCACCGTTGCGCTTGCGCTGCATCACGTGCTCTTTGAAGAGGGGCATGCCGATCGCGCCTTCCTCGACAAGCACACGACGGGAGCGGACCGCCTTCGCGCCGCCGCAGAGCCGTGGACGATCGAGCGTGCCGCGAACGAAGCGGGCATTGCGGCGTCAGACCTGCGGCAGTTTGCCGATCTCTATGTAAGCTCGTCTCCGGCGCTCGTGCGTTGTGGGTGGGGTCTCGAACGGAATCGCAACGGCGGCAACGCGGCAGCAGCCATCCTGGCGCTGCCGGCGGTTGGAGGTAAATTCGGCGTCCGCGGTGGTGGCTACTCCATGAGCAACTCGCAGGCCTTTGGCCTGCGCTCGGAGAAGTGGATCGACACGCCGGAGCCGGACACGCGCGTGGTGAACATGAACCACCTCGGACGCGCGCTGCTGGAGTACTCCGACCCGCCCATCAAGATGCTTTTCGTTTACAACTGCAACCCGCTGGCGACGATGCCGGATCAGAATCGCGTGCTGAAAGGGCTGCAGCGCGACGATCTCTTCACGGTGGTGTTCGAGCAGGTCTTCACCGACACCGCACGTTACGCCGACGTCGTCCTGCCGGCGACGACGTTCCTCGAACATTACGACATCGCCAAGGGATACGGGCCCATTTCGCTGCAGCTCGTGCGTCCGGTGATTGAACCGCGCGGCGAAGCACGGGCCAACGCGGACGTGTTCTCGGAGCTCGCCAACCATCTGGGGATTGGCAGCGCAGAAGAAGATTACGAAACACTGATGCGCGTCGCCGGAAGGATGCCGCCGGCAGTGGGATCCGAACTGCTCGAGCGCGGCTTTGCTACGCCGCCGCACGACGGCACCCCGGTGCAGTTCGTGGATGTCTTTCCATTGACGCCCGATCGGAAGGTGAACCTGTTTCCGGAAGCCATCGCGGGAGATGCACCGCGCGGCATGTATGGCTACCAGGACGATCCCGCGACCGAGAAGTACCCGCTTGCGTTGATTTCGCCGGCAACGGAAAAGTCGATTTCGTCGACGCTCGGCGAGCTGCGCGAGCGCGCCACGATGCTCCACATCAATCCGGCAGACGCCGCGCCGCGAGGCATCGCGCAAAGCGATCCGGTGCGCGTGTTCAATGCGCTCGGCGAGCTGCAGTGCCCGGCCAACCTGACGCCGGACGTCCGCCAGGGAACGGTGGCGTTCTCGAAGGGCGTGTGGCGTCGCAGCACCTACAACGGGTCGACTGCCAACGCGCTCGTACCGGACTCACTCACCGATCTCGGCGCTGGCGCGTGCTTCAACGACGCGCGCGTCGAAGTCGCGCTGCTGGGGAGACACTAAATTCTCCTGGCCTCTTGGTCTCCTGTGATCCCGCCTCAGTAACTGAAGAAGAAAATCAGGTCGATGCCCGCCTTTTCCACGCGGCGCTGCGTCAGGCGGTTGGCGGCCGCGGTCGTTTCAGGCGCGAGCGTCGTCGAGACTCGCAGGAACCGGGCGAGATCGTATTCGAGCATGAACTCGGTGAAGCTCCGGTTGCCGAATTGCTGCCGGAAGCGCACGAACGCCTTGTCGCTGACCTGTTTCCCGAGCGTCACTCCCCCCGCCGTTTCTCCCGTCTGCGGATCGCTCGTGGTGATCTCGAAGAGGTCGACGTCGAGCGCCTTGCCGATCGATCGGCTCAGTGGCGACGCAACGAAGCCGCTCGCAATCCCTCCGGCCGTGTCCACGAGCGACGCGCGTTCTCCGGTGCCCAGCTCGTTCACCGAGCGGTTGAAGACGATCAGCGAGAGGATGTCCG
>JBKOZS010000283.1:0-8291 GCA_046726015.1 Acidobacteriota bacterium | reverse complement strand
ACCCGGGAGTGACGAAGCGGGACGACCGCATTCCCGCGCTGGCGGCCGCGGGGCTCGACGCGCTCGAAGCGCGACACGCCGATCACGACGTGGTGACCGAGCAGCGTTATCGAGATCTCGCGCGGCAACACGGCCTGCTCGTCACGGGCGGGTCGGATTTCCACGGCGAAGGCGGCCACCGCGTGCCGCAGCTGGGTATCGTCTCGGTTCCGGATGAGGATTACGCCGCGCTGCGTCGCGCATTCGCGAACCGCCCTCGTGCGTGATGTCCGCCGCTCCCGTGCTTCACATCGCCAACGTCCGGAAGAATTACCAGGCGCTGCGTCCGCTTCGCGTGCGCGAACTCACGCTTGGCCCGGGTGAACGGATTGCGTTGTCCGGCTTCGACGCCGGCGCGGCCGAAGTGCTCGTGAATCTCGTGACGGGCGCGTCGGTTCCCGACGAGGGGGAAGTGACGGTCCTCGGACGCACTACGGCATCGATCGCGGACGGCGACGAATGGCTCTCCTCGCTCGACTCCTTTGGCATCGTCAGCCCGCGCGCCGTGCTGCTCGACTCCGCGACGCTGCTTCAGAATCTCGTGATGCCGTTCACGCTGGATATCGATCCCGTGCCCGCTGACGTCGCGTCACACGCCACTGCACTCGCTGCCGAGGCCGGCCTCGCGCCGGATGTCCTGCAGCAGCCGGTCGCTCAGCTCACGCCCGAGATCCGGATGCGCGCGCACCTCGTGCGAGCCGTGGCGTTGAATCCCCGGCTGATGATTCTCGAACACCCGACGGCCGTTCTCCCTGCGTCAGATCGACGCCGCTTCGGAGGGGACGTCGCGCGGGTCGCGCAGGCGCGATCGCTCGCCACGCTGATTATTTCTGAGGACGCCGAGTTCCGTGACGCGGCGGCGCATCGCACGCTGGCGCTGAACGGCGCGACCGGCGAACTGAAACAGAAGAGAAGGTTGTTCGGCTGGTAGGTGTCCGCTGTCTCTAACAATCGAAGGACTCGAAGGAGTCCGACGTTTCGAAGGACCCTTCGGCTCTTCCTTCGACCCTTCGATTGTGATCGCTACTGACGTCTTTCAATCACGCCGCACGCGACGCGCGGGCCGCCGCTCACGCCTGATTTCGTCTCACCCGTGGTCATCTGATCGGGATTGCCGTGAATGATAATCGCGGTACCGTCCGCATCGAAGATTGACAACGGGCCTTCCGACAGCGTCACGCGCGAGGTGAGCGCCTTCATCGTGCCGCGGCCATTTGCGGCGACTTCGAGGTTCGGCAGGTCTCCCATATGAAATGGATGGTTCGCGTCGGGGTCGGGGTTCCCCGACGGGCCGGGATCGAAATGGCCGCCCGCAGCCGTGAAATCCGGTGTGCACTTGCCGACGGCGTGGAGATGCACGCCGTGCTGGCCCGGCTTCAAGCCGGTCACCATCATGGTGATCTGCACGACCTTGCCCATGCCCGGCTGACCTTCGACGAGCTCGGCGCGGCCGCTGATGCCGTCGCCTTTGATCTCGGCGCGCGCGCGAAGATTGCCGGTTGTCGGCGCTGCCGGTGCGGGCGCGGGTTTCGGTTTTTGCGTTCCCTCCTGCGCCGCGACCAGCGCCGCCGCGATCATCACCGCCCCGGCTATCATGACTCCATGCTTCATCGTGCCTCCTGCGCCCGTTAATCTACCACTACGGAGCCATGCCCAGCCCGACCGCGACATCGCACCTCATCCTCTTTGATATCGACGGCACGCTCGTGCTGACCGGCGGCGCCGGCCTGCGCGCGATGAATCGCGCATGCGAGGACCTGGTCGGCCACGCCAAGGCACTCGACGGCATCCCGGTCGCGGGGCGCACGGACTGGAGCATTCTTCACGACGTCATGCAGCGGCACGGCATGAGGCTCGATCAGGGGTTGTTCGAGGAGCTGCGTGCGCGATACATCACGCATCTGCGCGAGGAGATCGAGCGCGCCGGAACGGGCACGAAGGCCGTCATGCCGGGCATCCGCCGGCTGCTCGACGCGCTGCATGCACGGTCGGACGTGGCACTGGGCCTGTTGACCGGCAACTTTCTCGAAGCCGCGCGCATCAAGCTCGAACACTTCGATCTGTGGCGCTACTTCGTGTGCGGCGCGTTTGGCGACGACTCGTCGGATCGAAACGCGCTCGTGCCCGTCGCACTTGGTCGCGCGCGCGATTGCGGAATCGGCGACCTCCGTCCGCAGGATGTCATCGTTGTAGGCGACACCCCGCACGACATCGCGTGTGCGCTCGCTGTCGGCGCAACACCCGTCGCGGTCGCCACGGGAACGTATTCGATCGATCAACTGCGTGCGAGCGGAGGAGAGATCGTGTTCGCGAATCTGAGCGACACGAAGGCGTTCCTCGAGATCCTCGATTAAGATGCGAGCCCTTCGACTCGCGTGAGAAGTGCGCTCGCTCAGGGCGCCGCTCGACTCTGCTCGCGTCGCTCGCGAGTCGAGTGGCGGAAGCGCCTGGGAGTCGAACCCAGCCCTCCCGCTCAACGCGGGAAGCAACCGATTTTGAAGACCGGGAGGGCCACCGGGCCCCGTTCGCTTCCGAATTGCGATCGCTTGATTCTATCCTCTCAGCCCCAACCGATACGCCAGCAGCTTCTGCAGCTCCGACAGCACGTAGCGCACCTCTGGACGATAGCGCCACCAGTGCGCGGGATCGGACAGGTCGTAGCGCGTCGAACGCACGTTGATCGTAACGCCGGTGTCGCGGAGCTCCCGCCGGAACGCAAAGCCGGTGCGGCGCGAGTGGTACTTGGACGTGATCACCATGACGCTGCGCCAGCCGCGCGCGGCGGCAAGCCCGCGCAGCAGTTCCGCTTCCTCCGCCGTGTTGTCGACCGATCCCTCGGGAAGGACGATCGCCGAGGCACTGACACCCATCTGGATCAGCGCGTCGCGCGCGAGTGACGGATTGCTTGGATAGTGCACGCCGCGGGCGCGCAGGATCAGTTCTGCCTCCTCGGTACGTCCGGGGCTCAGTGCGATCACAGGCGCGTAACCAGCCTTGTAGAGATCCGCTGCCTCCATCCATCGCTCGGCGTGCGCGCCTTCAAGCACGAAAATCGCGTCTGCGTGCGCGAGCGGGTCCTCGCGAACGAGGTACCGGCCAGCGAATGGAAAGAACAGCGCGGTGCCGCAGACGAACGCGACCAGCCCCACGGCGGCCAGGCGTCGTACAGCCCGCAGCACGCGGTGAAACACGATCATGACTGGGAGGATTATGGCGAGGAAAGATGACCACCCGGGCCGCAAGCGCCAGACTTGCGGCCGGGGCAACTGCAGGAACGTTAGCTTTCGATCAGCCGGACCTCGCCGGCGCGCGGGCCCTTTCCGGACTCCTCAGGTGTGAACTCCACCCGCTGACCCTCACGCAACAGCTCGAACACGGCGCCGCGGACGGAGCTGCGATGGAAGAAGTGCTCGATACCGCTCTCGTCGCGGATGAATCCGAAGCCCTTGTCGATCAAGAGGCGAGCGATCGTCCCGGTTGGCATACCCGTGTCCTCCGATGAACGGCACCCCCGGGGAGATCCCGGAGGCTCACAAGCCGAGCGCAGGAGAACACTACGTTCGTATACCGACCACGTGTCTCGCCGCGACCCACGCGGGGTCGACCCGGTAGCCGACCGCACGCTGAGCTTGAAAACGGCGTCAGTGTAGGGAGATCCCGGCCAGAAGTCAAGTAATGATTGGAGTTAGGGTATTCACCCGGACGAAAGTACCTGGTCCGTTGGAGGGGCGTTATCCCCTGTCTTTGCTAGCTGATAGGTGGTCCAGAAATGGCGCCCGCAACGGGGACACACCCAGAACTGGTCGGGTTTCCAGGGGTCGTCCGGCCCGGGGTCGCGCATCTCCATGTCCGTTCCGCATCGCTGGCAGCGAATCCGCAGCGGAGGCATCTCCTTGCATTCTACAATTCGCCCGTGACCCCCGCGGTAATCCTGGCCGCCGGCCGCTCCAGCCGGTTCGGGCGTTCCAAGGCCCTGCTGCCAGTGGATCCCACCGGGCTTACCTTCATCGCCCGGCTGATTACGGCGTTTCGTGACGCCGGCGTGCACGACGTGCTCGTCGTGGGCCGCCCAGAGGATCTGCCCCTGCGCGAGGCGGTCAACGCGGCGGCGGCGCGGTTCGTCCCAAATGCCGATGCCGATCGCGGCCAGCTGTCGTCAGTCGTCGTCGGCATCGACGCCGCCGACTCGCCCCGTGTCGATGCGGTCGTGGTGATGCCAGTGGACATCCCGCTGGTTCGCGCGGAAACGATCGCGGCTGTACTTGCCGCATTCATTCGTGCCCGCGCGCCGATCGCGCGCGCATCACATCACGGGCGGCACGGTCACCCCGTGGTCTTCGGACGCAGTGTCTTCGATGAATTGCGCCGCGCCGATCCGAACACCGGCGCGAAGGCTGTTGTGCATGCGCACGCGAGGGAGGTGCTTGACGTCGAGGTCGAAGATGCAGCCGTGCTGAAGGATGTCGATACGGTGGGGGATTATCAGGAGCTCTTCGGGAGAGACCCGTAACGGGCTAGCGATCGTCGTTCTTGAGCACGCTGATCTGAACGGCGGAGATTGCCGTGCCGGCCAGCCACGCGCGCACATCGAGATCCACGACGTCGCCGGAGAACCTTTTAGTACTATCGGAGAGTAACTGGATGCCTCTAAAGACGTTCTCCATCACATCGACGTCGTGAATAGCGCGGTCCACGTGCACCACGCTGTCATGCATTGCACGGACGATGCCGTGAATATGGCGGAGGTGCGTTATCGTGTGGCACATGCGCACCGCACGTCTCACTACCTTTGTTGCCTTCTTGATGGGCCTGGCGCTGACACTGCTGCAGCACGGCCCATCCGCACAGCAGGTTACTCAACCGCAGCCGCCTCCCGGCCCGGACTCACAAGTACAACCGCGCACACCGACGGGCGAAGTCATCAAGGGTGAGTTCGACCAGAGCACGGTGTACCCGGGTACGTGGCGTGAGTACTGGGTCTACATTCCAAAACAGCTCGATCGCGCGAAGCCCGCGCCGGTCATGGTGTTCCAGGATGGCCTGCAGTACAGCGCACCTGTCGTCTTCGACAATCTGATTCACAAGAAGGACATTCCACCCATGGTGGGCGTGTTCGTCATGCACGGCCGCGTGAAGGCGCCCTCCAGCGACGCGCTCGACCGCATGAACCGCAGCTACGAGTACGACTCGGTCAGTGACGACTACGCGCGGTTCCTCGTCGATGAACTGCTGCCGTTTGTCTCGAAGACGCACGGGGTAACGCTATCGTCCGATCCGAACGACCGCGGGATCGCCGGAAACAGTAGCGGCGCCATCGCTGCCTTCGCGGCGGCGTGGCAGCGTCCGGATGCCTTCCGCCGCGTGTTCAGCGCGATTGGCACTTACGTCGGGTTGCGCGGCGGCAACACGCTGCCAGTGCTGATTCGAAAGACCGAACCCAAGCCGATTCGTGTGTTCCTGCAGGACGGCCGCAACGATCTGAACAACTACACTGGAAACTGGTTCATCGCGAACCAGGACATGCTGTCCGCGCTTCAATACGCGGGGTACGACGTTCGTTACGAGTGGGGTGACGGCGAGCACAACTCGCGTCACGCGACGGCCATTTTCCCCGACGCGCTGCGATGGCTGTGGCGGGATTGGCCCACGCCGATCAAGGCGAACGCCGAAGGACAGTCGAAACAGGACGTGTATCAGACGCTCGTTCCCGGTGAGGAATGGCAGCTCGTCACCGAAGGCTATCGTCACACCGACGGTCCTGCCGTGAACGAGAAGGGTGAGCTCTTTTTCAGCGATCCGGCGAACAACCGCATCCACAAGGTCGGGGCCGACGGCAAAGTGACGGTGTTTGCGGACAACACGAATGGCGGCAACGGGATGATGTTCGGTCCGGACGGCCGCCTGTATGTCGGCGCGACGCGCACCAGGCAGATCGTCGCCTACGATCCCTCGGGAACCGCGCACGTGATTGCAGATGACGCCGCGGTGAACGACCTTGCCGTCAACGTGAAAGGCGATCTGTACTTCACCGATTCAGCGGGAAAGAAGGTCTGGTTGCTCCCGAAAGGCGGGAAGCCACGTGTCGTCGACGAGGGCATCGAATCGCCCAACGGCGTCCTGTTCTCTCCCGATCAGACGCTGCTTTACGTGTCGGACTACGTCGGCCAGGTGTCGTGGGTGTTCCAGGTTCAACCTGATGGTTCGCTCGCGCACAAGCAGCGCTACTTCTACGTGCACATGCCGGATGCAGCCACCCGCAGTGGCGCGGACGGCATGGCAGTCGATGCGGACGGGCGGGTCTACATTGCCACGTCACTCGGCGTGCAGGTCTTCGATCAAATCGGCAAGTGCCACGCGATCATTCCCGCGCCGCTGCGCGCGCCGCTCTCGAACGTCGAGTTCGGCGGCCCGAATTTCGACGAGCTTTACATTACCAACGGCGACAAGGTGTTCAAGCGGAAGACGAAGGTGAAAGGGGTGCTCTCGTGGCGGCCGCCCGTCAAACCGGCACCCCCGCGATTGTAGGAGCCAGTCTCGCCGAAGCCGCGGACTGAACCAAGCGGCGAAGGTGGGTCTGACACGGCGCCCTCAGCGATCGCTCGGGCCGCCGCTCTCTTTAGACCCGCCGGTCAGACGTTGAACTTGAACAGCAGGACGTCGCCGTCCGCGACGACGTACTCTTTGCCTTCCATGCGGTAGAGACCCTTCTCGCGGGCCGTGGCAATCGAGCCACACTCCAGGAGGTCGTGATACGCGACCGTTTCCGCCTTGATGAACCCGCGTTCGAAGTCGGAGTGAATCACGGCGGCCGCCTTCGGCGCCGTGTCTCCGGCCCGGATCGTCCACGCCCGCACTTCCTTCTCCCCGGCGGTGAAATAGGTCTGCAGGCCGAGCAGGTGATAGGTCGCGCGGATCAGTGCACCGATGCCGCTCTCCTCCACGCCCAGCGCTTCGAGGAACTCGGCCGCTTCTTCAGGCGAGAGATCGACGAGGTCGCTTTCAATCTGCGCGCTGATGACGACCGCGTCGCACGCCAGGTGCGTCTGCACGTAGTCGCGCACTCTCGTGACATGCGGGTTCGTCCCGGCTGTCGCGAGATCCGATTCCTCGACGTTGCACGCAAAGATCGTCGGCTTGTCCGTCAGCAGGAAGAATTGCCGGGAGATCGTGCGTTCGTCCGGCGTCAGTGTGACCGTGAGCGCAGGCTTCCCCACGTCGAGAGCAGACTCGATCTTGCCGAGCACCGCCTCTTCGAGCAGTACTGTCTTGTCGCCACGCTTGACGTCCTTACTGACCTTCTCGCGACGCTTCCGCACGGTATCGAGGTCGGCGAGCATCAGCTCCGTGTTGATGATCTCGATGTCGCGCACCGGATCGACCGTGCCAGTCACGTGGTGCACGTCCCCGTCTTCGAAGCACCGGACGACCTGCACGATGGCATCGACTTCTCGCACGTGCGTGAGGAACTTGTTGCCAAGCCCCTCGCCCTGGCTGGCGCCTTTCACGAGTCCTGCGATATCGACGAACTCGATCGCCGCCGGGATGACCACGTCGGTTCTGGCGATGCGCCGCAACGGCTCGAGGCGGGCGTCGGGGACGCTGACGACCCCGACGTTGGGGTCGATCGTGCAGAAGGGATAATTGGCCGCCTCGGCTTTGCGCGTCCGCGTGACGGCATTGAACAGCGTAGATTTCCCAACGTTGGGCAACCCAACGATTCCGGCTCTCAGCATGATGTGGTAATTCGCGAACGTGGCTTACCCGGCAGGGCAGGGCGAAGCGAGCGCGAATCTCATTGTACACCGAGGGGCTTCGCCCCTCGGACTCCCCTACACGCTCACTCGCGGGGACCCCGACCCCGCTCCGTTCGCGTGGCTCACTCGCTCCGCTCGGTCGCAATGCGCCGTTGGGCCCGGCCGGACTCCCCTACACGCTCACTCGCTCCGCTCGGTCGCAATGCGCCGTTGGGCCCGGCCGGATCAAGAATTGCCGGATGTCGATCTCGGGTTCGGCCGATCGACAATACGGTAGATTTCGTCAATTCAAATGAGCAGAACTGAAAGGAGTAACTGAATGAGCGGAGTGCGGGTATTGGTCGGCACACGCAAAGGGGCATTCATTCTGACGTCCGATGGCAAGCGCGAGAAGTGGGACGTCAACGGTCCGCACTTCGCGGGCTGGGAGATCTACCACCTCAAGGGATCGCCTGCCGACCCCAACCGTCTGTATGCGTCGCAGACCAGTGGCTGGTT
>JBKOZS010000282.1:0-18776 GCA_046726015.1 Acidobacteriota bacterium | reverse complement strand
GAACCTCGAAGATATCCGCCGCGGAGAGTTCGAAGGACTGGCCGCGAAGATGAAAACGCCGGGCTGGGCGCCGGACTACGGTCCGGCTGTCCCACACGAGAGCGCGGGGGCTTCTGTGGTCGGCGCCCGCATGCCGCTCATTGCCTACAACATCAACCTCAATACGGATCGGCTCGACGTCGCGAAGAAGATTGCCGCCGCGATTCGTCACAGCAGCGGCGGATTGCGCTATGTGAAGGCCGCCGGGTTCATGCTCGAGGATCGCCGAATCGCGCAGGTCTCAATGAACCTGACGAACTACCAGAAGACGCCCATCTTCCGCGTGTTCGAGATTGTGAAGCGCGAAGCGGAACGCTACGGTGTGTCGATTCTCGAAAGCGAGATCGTCGGTCTCGTTCCGTCAGCGGCCCTCGTGAGCGCGGCGGAGTTCTACCTGCAGTTGGAGAGATTTGGCGAGAACCAGATCCTGGAGAACAAGCTGCGAGGAGAGTAATCACAAGAGATCAGGAGATCAGGAGATCAGGAGAAAAAAACAAAAAGATCTCTTAGTCTCCTGGCCTCCTGATCTCCTGTGATGCATTCAGACAGCCTCTTCCTCTCTCCTGGCGGGCGCTATCCCGAACGCGCGCATCTTGCGATAGAGATTGCTGCGCTCGACGCCGAGCACTTCCGCCGTGCGAGAGATGTTCCCGTTCTGTGCGGCAAGCGCGCGCAGGATGTAGTCGCGCTCGAACCGTTCACGGGCTTCGTGCAACGGCAGCGGCGGCGCGCCCGGTTCCTCGGACGAGAGGATGGCGCCGCCATCCAGAAACGCGAGATCCGACAACGTGATCGTATCCCCCGGCACCATGATCATCAGCCGCTCGATCACGTTCCTCAGTTCGCGGACGTTGCCGGGCCAGCGATAGCTCCGCAGCCCCGTGGCCGCGCCGGGATCCAGCCGTTTCGGCCGGCGGCCGTACTCGCGCGCGAAGTCCGCCATGAAATGCTCCGCAAGGAGCGGAATGTCGGCATCGCGATCGCGGAGCGGCGGCACGAAAATTGGGATGACGTTCAGGCGGAAGTAGAGATCCTCGCGGAAGCGGCCGCCCCGAATCTCTGTTGGCAAATCCTTGTTCGTCGCCGCGATGACGCGGACGTCGACCTTCACGGTCTGGGTCCCGCCAACCGGCTCGACGACCTCCTCCTGCAGCGCGCGCAGCACCTTCGCCTGCGTCTTCAGGCTCATGTCGCCGATCTCATCGAGAAAGAGCGTGCCGCCGTCGGCCGCTTCGAACTTGCCGCGCCGATCTGCCGTCGCACCCGTGAACGAGCCCTTCATGTGGCCGAACAGCTCGCTCTCGATGAGCTCCTCGGGAATGGCCGCGCAATTGACCTCGACGAAGGGTCCGTTTCGCTTGCGGCTCAACATGTGGATGTTGCGCGCGACGAGTTCCTTCCCCGTGCCGTTCTCGCCGTGAATCAGGACGCGCCCCTTCGTCGGCGCCGCCATCGCGATCTGTTCGCGGAGCTGGGCCATCACGTAGCTCTCGCCGATCATCGTGAGCCGCCGGTCGACCGTCGCGCGAAGCGCGCGGTTCTCCGTCTCGAGGCGGCGCTGGCGCAGCGCGTTGCTGACGACGAGTACCGTCTTCTCGAGCGAGAGCGGCTTCTCGACGAAGTCGAACGCCCCCATCTTGATCGCGCGCACGGCCGACTCGATGTTGCCGTGCCCCGAGATCATCACTACCGGCGCGTCGACGCGCCGTTCCTGCAGGCGCGCAAGCGTTGCGAGCCCATCCATCCCCGGCAGCCAGATGTCCAGGACGATGACGTCATAGGGCGCGCGCGAGGCTCGATCCAGGCAGGCCTCACCGGTGTCGACGGCGTCGACCTGGTAGCCTTCGTCGCGCAGCACGCCGCTGAGCGCCGTCCGGACGCCCGCTTCGTCGTCGACGATGAGGATGGTCGGCTTCATTCGTTCGGTGTCGGTGCTAAGTGCAAAGTGCTACGTGCCGCGTGCTAGGTGCTTGAGGTGCTCGGTGCCGGGTGCTTGGTGCTCGGTGCTCGGTGCCCGGTGCTCGGTGCCGACCACCTGAAAGCAGCGTGCACTTTGGCACCTAGCCCGTTGGACCCTGGACCGACGCGTCAGTTCGATTCAGCACGGCAGTTCGATAACGAAACGACTGCCATAGGGACTATTGTCGCCTACTTCAATGGATCCACCATGCTCGGCGACGATTCGGCGCACGATCGCGAGGCCCAGGCCACTGCCCCGACGCTTGGTCGAGTAATACGGCATGAACAGCTTCTCGCGATCCGCCGGAGGGACGCCGGGACCGTTGTCGGACACGATGATCCGCGCAACGGCATTGGATGGGTCGTGCTGCGTCTCGATCGTGATGCTTGGCGTCTCGCCGTTGACGCGCGGGATGGCCTTGGCGCCGTCCAGGGCTTCGATGGCGTTATCGATCAGGTTGATCACCACGCGCCGGATCTGTTCGATGTCGAGCCGAACCGGCGGAAGCACCGAGGCGAACTGCCGCTCGATCTGAATGTGATGAAACAGCCCGTTGTAGAGCGCCAGCGATTCATCGAGCACGGCATTCAGGTTCGCCGGGACGGCGCGCGGCGCGGGCATGCGCGCGAACTGCGCGAACTCGTCCACCAGCGCCTTGAGCGATTCCACTTCGCCGACGATCGTCGTCGTGCACTCCTCGACCAGCTCCCGCGCGGGCGACGGCGCACTCCCGAAATGACGCCGCATCCGTTCGGCGCAGAGCTGAATCGGCGTCAGCGGGTTCTTGATCTCGTGCGCGAGCCGGCGCGCTACGTCGCGCCACGCCGCTACGCGCTGCGTTCGCACGAGCGGCGTCACATCGTCGAACACCAGCACCGAGCCTTCGAGTGCGCCGCCGCCGCTCTGCAGCGTCGTTGCCGCCGCGGCAAGATGAATCTCGCGTCCCTCGCGGGCGAGCGCAATTTCCTGGCCGGCCGGTTTCGCGAGGCCTGCCGTCGCGGCACGGGCCAGCGTCGCGAGCGGCTGCAGATCCTCGCGTGCGAACACCTGCTCCGCCGGCATGCCGACGGCCGTGGCATCGACGTTGAGGAGGCGTAACGCAGCGGCGTTGATCGTGCTGACCCGTCCGTCTGGCGCCATCGAGACCACGCCGGTCGCAATGCGCTCGAGCACGGTCTCGATGTAGCGGCGCCGCTCATCGAGTTCGAGGTTTTTCTTCTCGAGGTCGTGACGCGAGCGTTCGAGGCGCCGCTGGCTCGTCGCAAGCTCTCCGGCCATCGCGTTGAATGCTTCGACGAGCGAGCCGAACTCGTCGCGCGTCTCCGGCTCGATCCGGTGATCGAGATGCCCTGCCCCGATTTCCCTGGCGCCGGCCGCCAGCATGTGCACGGGACGCGTGATGCGCTTCGCGAGATACAGCCCCAGCCAGGTGGCACTGACCAGGATCAGCAGCGTCATCATCAGGAAGAGCGACAGGTACACGCCTTCGAGCGGCCGCTTGAGGACGCGCAACTGGGTGTAGTCCTCGTACGCCTCGGCGATTTTGCGTGCGTGACGGGCGAGATCGCTCGAGAGGAAATCACTCACGATCACGACGCCAACCGGCGCGCCCGCGCTGTTGCGCACGATCTCGCCGGCGCGAACCAGCTCTCCACCGGCATCGAGCGGTTCGTGGGCCGTGTTATCGCTGCTGCCCGCTGCCACGCGCGCCGCGAGGCGATCCGCGGACGCGCGCAGGTGACCGTGGCGCAGCGTCGGCGATTCGAGCGCGAACACCGGCATGACGTCCGGCCGCGGCCCTCCGCCCGCCTGCAGCCGATAGATCTCAATCATGCTCACGCGGCCGTCCAGGACGGGGGCGCTCACTGCCGTCTTGAGCGCCTCGAGATCGCCGCGGTTCAACGCCTCGATCGGAAGCGTCTTTGCGATGCGTTGCGCCTGTCCCTGAACGGAGGTTTCGCGGTCGCGGTAAAACGCGCCGGCGATCGTGTTGGCCGAGGTCAACACGTCAGAGACCGGCTGGCTGAACCAGCGGTCGGTGGTCTTGCGAATCAGCTCGCTGCCAACCAGCAGGACGAGCACGGAGGGGACGATGGTCAGGCCGAGCAATGCGGCAACGAGCTTCAAACGGAAGCGCGAGAACGGTAGGCCACGCCGCCGCTCGACGACCAGCTTCACCACGTTGCGCGCCAGTACGAACGCCAGCGCGATCAACATCGTGAGGTCGGCAATCGTCAGCGCGTAAAGCACCACTTCGCTGAGGAAGTCCGGATTGAGCTGCGTCGACCGATCCGCCAGCGTGATCATCGCGACCAGGCTGACGAGCAGCAGCGCGATGCCCGCGAGAATCAGGCGCGGGTTGTCGCGAAACGGCCGCCGCTCAGGCGGAGGACCAGGCGCCGGCGGACGCGGCGGCAGGGTTGGCCGCGGCTTGAAATCACGAACTGTGGTCATTCCTTCGTGTTCAGCAAATCCTTCAGCTCGCTCATGAATTCGCTAATGTCGCGAAAATGACGATACACCGAAGCGAAGCGGACATACGCGACCTTATCGAGCCGGCGCAGCTCGTTCATCACGAACGCGCCAATCTCTTCCGTACTAATCTCCTTCTCGGGCTTGTCCTGGAGCGCCGACTCCACGCGATCCGCGATTTTCTCGATCGACGCCATGCTGACCGGCCGCTTTTCGCACGCCTTCAGCAGGCCGGCGATGAGCTTCTGCCGCTCGAACCGCTCGCGGCTGCCATCCTTCTTGATCACCATGTAGGGGATCTCGTCGATCCGCTCGTAGCTGGTGAACCGGCGGCCGCAGCCGAGACACTCGCGCCGGCGGCGGATCACTTCCCCTTCCTTGCTCTCGCGCGAGTCGACCACCTTGTCACCAAGATGCGCGCAGTAAGGACATTTCATTTGATCACTCCGCTCGGTGGGGCCCCTTTAGATTCCCCACCTCGCTGCGCGCTCGGGCCGCCGCTTCGCGGCGGTTCCCTTCGGCCCTCGCTTGCCACGATTCCTATCGTCGGCGGCGCCTCGGCTGCCGTGTTCGCGCTCGCGCCTTCCGTCCGCCTTCCGTTTTCCGTCTTTTCCGCCGCCATCTCACGCATGCGCGTCAGGCTCAGGCCTTCGCGCGCCATGAACGCCAGGCCGAGCAGCGTGACGGGCACGAACGAGACCGCATGCAGCACGATGGCGGCGCCAACCGCGCGGTCCGTGGGCACGCCGAAGAAGGTCGTCACGCAAATCTGATACATCGCGTGAAATCCGCCGATGGCGCCCGGTGTGGGCATCGCCACGCCTACGACCAGCAGGGTCAGGACGAGGAACGAACCGATGTAGCCGAACGTCATATGAAAGGCACGCGACGTCAGCCAGATTCCCGCCGCGATCGACAGCCACAGCGGAAACGAGAGCAGCAGCGAGACGAACAACCGGCCGGGCTGCCGCATCACGGCCAGGCCCTGCGCGAAGGTCTCGACGAAACGCGCGACCGCATGTGCCATCCGCGCCGGCAACACGCGTTCGATGCTGAGTGCGGCGCGTCCCAGGCGCTCCGGGTGGCCCGCCAGCGCGAACAGGACGGCCAGGCCTGCGATCGACGCGGCCCCGGCCGCAAGCCCGCCGACTTTGACGCGGGCATAGAGCGCCGGATCGCCCGCGATCGACGCCGGGTCGACGAACAGGACGAAGACGCCGAACAGCAGCAGGACCGTGACGAGATCCAGCAGCCGCTCCAGGATGATCGTCGCGAAACACGCCGTCGCCGGCAGCCCTTCGCGGCGCGCCAGCAGGTACGGCCGCAGCACTTCGCCAGCCCGCGCCGGCAGCAGGAAACTCGCGGCAAAGCCAATCGTCGTGGTTTCGAACGCGGTTGAAAACCGCGCGTGCCCGATCGGCGCGAGCAGGTACTGCCACCGCAGCGCACGCATAGCGTACGTTAACAAGGTGGCGCCGACGGCCAGCAGCAGCACGCTGCCGCGCGCGCGGCGGGTTTCGGCCCAGACGCCGGCCATGTCTGCGTTCCGCAGAAAGTAGGCCAGCAGCCCGACCGTCAAGAGAAGGATGAGGACGGCACGTAGTCGGGACCGCATGTAGCGTTGCAGTCGGGATTAGAATCCGGATGGCCGGGTCGAGATCCCTCGAAACTCTACTACAGAGACTGACGCCAATTCTATGGGAAAGCGCGAGTTATTGCTCGTCATCGTGTTCGTGGCGATCGGATGCATCGTGTATCAGGTCACCGCCCCGGCCTCGCCGAGCCAATCCGGCTTCAGCGTCTCGAAGCTGATCGAGCACGCGCGACGCGGTGTCCAGGGCAACCGCGCCTCGGCCGTCGTTGAATCGACACAAACGGAAAAGGTCGACACGGCTACCGACGAACTGCGGCTGGCGCTGCGGGCCGCGGAACTCAGCGTCATCGGCGAAGAGCGCGAAGACGTGTCTTTCGATTTGCGGGTGAACTCAAACGGCTATGACGAGGCCGAGGCGAAGCGCTGGGCGGAGGCAACGGTCCTCAGAATCGATCGCGCCGGACCAGCAATGGTGGCCACGATCACGTATCCGCGCGAAGCGCGGCAAACGGCGAAACTCACCATCAAGCTGCCGGCACGCCTGCGCGTCCGCATGGAACCGTCGGGGAGTCGATTCGAGATCGCGAACGTGGCGGGGTTCGAATCCTCGAACACGAACGGCAACGCGACGGTCAGAAACATCGCCGGCGCGGTCACGATCAACCATCGCGGCGGCGAGCTCACGATCGATCGCGCCGCGTCCTTGCGGCTGACGACCCGCGGAACCGAGACGAAGGTTCAGCACATCACGGGGACGATCACCGCGCAGACGATCGGCGGAGAGCTCAGCGCCAGCGACGTCACGGGTCCGGTCGAGATTGACGCGCGGGATACGGAGGTGCACCTGGACCAAATCAAGGGATTGAAGGCGCCACTGCGCGTGAACGCGACCAGCGGCAGCGTGCGCATTGCGGGACTCAGGACCGAGGCGCGCATCGACGGCAACGACACCGATCTCGACATTGCGTTCGACGCGCCGGCGCCGGTGACGATCTACAACACGTCGCAGGACATCAGCGTCACGCCTCCCGTCGCCGGCTACTCGCTCGATGCGGTCGCGACGGACGGCCAGATCACGATCGAAGACGGCACGCTCAAACCGACCGGTGAAACGGGTGAGCAGCGAGCTAACGGGGCCATTCGCGGCGGAGGTGCGGCGCTGACGTTGCGCGCTACGCGGGGCGACATTCTCATCCGTCCGCATACGGGCAAGTGACAGAATTAATCCCTTTGCAGTAAGCTTTCCTCTTCCGGGTCGAGGCAAATTCCCTTGTTGACAACTGCACCACTGCTCGAAACTTCCCTTCCCGATCTCACGCTTCACGGCCGCGGCAAAGTCCGAGACATCTACCGGGTCGGCGACGATCTCCTGATCGTGGCGACCGATCGAATTTCCGCGTTCGACTACGTGCTCGGATCGGGCATCCCTGATAAGGGCAAGGTCCTCACGCAGCTCTCCGCGTTCTGGTTCGAGCGCATGGGTGATCTCGTGCCGCACCACGTCATCGCGATCGATGTCGCGAAGATGCCGGCAGTGCTGCATCAGTACGAAGACGTGCTCAAGGGGCGATCGATGCTGTGCCGCCGCACGCGGCCCGTTCCGATCGAGTGCGTCGCACGCGGCTACCTGTCTGGATCAGGCTGGAAGGAATATCGGCAGACGGGCAGCGTCTGTGGAGTGAAGCTCCCGGCAGGGCTCAACGAATCCGATCGCCTGCCGCAACCGATCTTCACGCCTGCGACGAAGGCGGCGAGCGGTCACGACGTGAACATCAGCGAGGACGAGGCGGCGAAGATCGTCGGCCGGGATCTCGTGACGCGTTTGAAGCAGCTGACGCTCGAGATTTATCGGCGCGGCTGCGCGCACGCGGAGTCGAAGGGCATCATCATCGCCGACACAAAATTCGAGTTCGGCCTGGCGCGCCGTAGCGGCGAAGCCGCGGAGGCGGCCGACGACGAGATCGTCCTCATCGATGAAGTGCTGACACCCGACTCGTCGCGCTTCTGGCCGCAGGATCAGTACAAGCCAGGGCAGGGGCAACCAAGCTTCGACAAGCAATACGTCCGCGATTATCTCGAAGAGATCCGGTGGAACAAGCGGCCGCCGGTGCCCTCGCTGCCGGAGCCGGTCGTGCAGAAGACGCGCGAAAAGTACGTCGAGGCGTTCCGTCGGCTCTCCGGGCGGGAGCTGACCTAGCCGGGCCATGATCCGCGATCAGCTCGACAAACTCGTGTCGGAACTGCTCGACAAGGGAATCCCCTACGAGGATGCCCGGCAGGAGTTCGAGAAGCTGTTCATTACGCGGGCGCTCCAGCGAAGCGACGGCAATCTCGGCAGCGCAGCCGAGATGCTCGGGTTCCACCGGAACACAATCGCCCGGAAAATCTCCGAATACCGGATCAAGCGGACCGCCTGACCGCCCCAGCTCATCTTAGCAGTCGTCCCGCGAGACTGCTTGACACCCATCCACGGCCTTCAATAGAATTAGCAGTCGGTCAGGCTGATTGCTAACGCACCGTGGCGCGGGTCTTCAGGCTCGCTGCTGCGCCGTTGCCGGGGCAATCGCCCCGAAACTCAGCAATCTTATCTACGGGAGCAGAAAGCGCTATGGCAGCAACCGCGACAAAGAGTGCAACCAAGATCCGTCCCCTGCACGATCGCGTGATCGTGGAGCGCCTTGAGGAAGGCGAACAGAAGGTCGGCGGCATCATCATCCCTGACACGGCCAAGGAAAAGCCGCAGCAGGGCCGCGTGATCGCCGTGGGCAAGGGCAAGACCGAAAAGGACGGCAAGGTGACCCCGCTCGACGTGAAAGTGGGAGACACCGTGCTGTTCGGGAAGTACTCCGGCCAGGAAATCAAGATCGATGGCGAAGAGCGCCTGATCATGCGCGAGGAGGAGATCCTCGCCATCCTCGAGAACTAAGCCGAAGGAGATTCAACGAATCATGGCAAAGCAGATTGTTTACGGTGAGGAGTCGCGCCAGGCCATCCTGCGCGGCGTCAACAGCCTCGCCAATGCGGTAAAGGTCACCCTCGGCCCCAAGGGGCGCAACGTCGTCCTCGACAAGAAGTTCGGCTCCCCCACCATCACCAAGGACGGCGTGACGGTGGCGAAGGAGATCGAGCTCAAAGACTCGCTCGAGAACATGGGCGCGCAGATGGTGCGCGAAGTCGCGAGCAAGACCTCGGATATCGCCGGTGATGGCACCACGACTGCGACCGTGCTCGCGCAGGCGATCTTCCGCGAGGGCGCGAAGAACGTCGTCGCCGGCGCGAACCCGATGGAGCTCAAGCGCGGGATCGAGAAGGCGGTCGAACTCGTCGTCAACGAGCTGAAAAAGGCGGCCAAGCCGGTGAGCGGCCAGGCGATCGCGCAGGTCGGCACCATCTCGGCGAACAGCGACGAGACGATCGGCAGGATCATCGCGGAAGCGATGGAGAAGGTCGGCAAGGACGGCGTCATCACGGTCGAAGAGGCGAAGTCGATGGAGACCTCGCTCGAGGTCGTCGAGGGCATGCAGTTCGACCGCGGCTATCTCTCGCCGTACTTCGTGACGGATCCGGAGCGGATGGAAGTGGTGCTCGAGAATCCCGTCATCCTGATCCACGAGAAGAAGATCAGCTCGATGAAGGACCTCCTGCCGCTGCTCGAACAGGTCGCGCGCGCGGGGCGTCCGCTCGTGATCATCGCGGAAGACGTCGACGGCGAAGCGCTGGCGACGCTGGTCGTCAACAAGCTGCGCGGCACGCTGCAGGCGGCGGCCGTGAAGGCGCCGGGCTTCGGTGACCGCCGTAAGGCCATGCTCGAGGACATCGCGATCCTCACGGGTGGCCGCGCGATCACGGAAGACCTCGGGATCAAGCTCGAGAACATCAAGCTTGAGGATCTCGGCAAGGCGAAGAAGGTGACGATCGACAAGGACAACACGACGATCGTCGAGGGCTCGGGAACCCAGAGCGCGATCGAAGGGCGCGTCAAGCAGATCCGCACCCAGGTCGAAGAGACCACCTCCGACTACGACCGCGAGAAGCTGCAGGAGCGGCTGGCGAAGCTCGTGGGCGGCGTCGCCGTCATCAAGGTCGGTGCAGCCACCGAGACCGAGATGAAGGAGAAGAAGGCGCGCGTCGAGGACGCGATGCACGCGACGAAGGCGGCGGTCGAAGAGGGGATCGTCCCCGGCGGCGGCGTGGCGCTGATTCGCGCGGGCAAGGCGCTCGACGGCCTGAAGCTCGACGAGGATCAGAAGGTCGGCGCCGAAATCGTCAAGAAGGCGATCGAAGAGCCGCTCCGCTGGATCGCCACCAACGCGGGCCAGGAAGGGTCCATCGTCGTCCAGCGCGTGAAGGAAGCGAAGGGCGACGAGGGCTACAACGCCGGCACCGACAAGTACGAGAACCTGGTGCAGGCGGGCGTCATCGACCCGGTGAAGGTCGTGCGCACGGCGCTCCAGAACGCCTCGTCGATCGCGTCGCTGCTCCTGACCACGGAAGCCCTCGTCTCCGAGATCCCCGAGGACAAGAAGGAAGCCGGGGCGGGCGCCGGCGGTCCTGGCGGCATGGGCGGAATGTACTAAGGCTTCCGCCTTCGCCGCGAAGCGGCTTCCACCTTCGCGCTTCGCGCGGCGGCGGACAAGCAGGGCTCACGGTACGAAAACTAAAGGCCGGCTGGGAAATCCCAGCCGGCCCTTTTTGTATGTACAGTCTCACACGCCGCTAAAACTGAACACGCAATGAATCGGAAGGACGTACCGGAATCGCATCGACGAACAGCTTCCACGCACGTTCCGTGCGGGCGTTGTTGTTGACGAGCGTGGCGCCACAACAGATCGCATCCGAGGCGTTGCCAGCGACCCGCAGGGCGGCAATCCACACGCGCTGTACGATCATCGTCGTGCCGATCATCGGCACCTTCACGTTGAAGTACGGCAGCAGCGATCGGCGCGTGCGCGGCAGTTCCAGGCGCAGGCCCTCGTTGCTGACGTCCAGCAGGTGGCACGGCGTTCCATCTGCCGTGGCTTCGAAACGGTTCACAACCCTTCGCAGCGACCGCCGCACGGGCCGGTCGTCGGCGAGCCCCATCGAAAGGATGCAGATGAACGCGCTGCGATCTACCGGGCGCGCCAGATAGCTTCCGCCACGGCTCTCAATCCGCGCCTGCGCAACGCTGTCTGCGTCGCCGACGACAACGATCGGCGTCTGCGGATTGCGTGCTTTTCCGCGCGCGGCCGCATGCACTTCGTTGATGAGGGCGAAATTGTAATCGCTGACAAAAGCGTCGAACGGACGCGCGTGGAGTGCCTCGATCGCACCGGGTGCGGTCGCGGCTCTGACAGGCTCGAAGCCTTCCGAGGACAACCACGCGGCGAGCATTTCACGTTCCGCGGCGTGGGGCGAGGCAATGACAATTCGGGAGCGGGAGCTCATAACGCGCACCCGTAGTGCGAGCGATGTGCCAGCGAAAAACCCGCAGAAAATCACCGATCCCACGCGTTTTTCGCGACGAATCTGAGGGGTAACGGGCCCGATTCGTAAGCTCAGAATTGTCGCTCGCGAACGGTGCCGACGGGGTCGGTTGGACTCGGGTCGTCACGGTGGTGGGCAGGCCTAGCGGCCTGCCCTGCCTAGCTTTTCGCGGGCCAGCGGCCGCGACGCGGCCGTCGCGGCGTTGTGCGCGGTGGAGGCCAACACCTTGCCGTAATACTCCTTGGCCTTGCTGGTCTGTCCCAGCTTCTCGTACGCCTGCGCGATCAGGCCGAGCACATACGCATCTTCCTGGTTGCCTCGCTGCAACTCGGTCAGCGCCGCCTGATAGTCGCCCGTATGCAACGCGACATACCCTGCGAGGTAGGGGAAGAACTCCTTCTGCTGCGCCGGGAGGTTGCCGCGCTCGAGGATCTCCTTCGCGGCCGCGACGTGCTTTGCCGCTTCCACCTTCTGTCCACGCCGCGCGGCGATCCGCCCCAGCGCGTGTTCGAGGCGAAAGCGCCAGAGATCCTGGGTTTCGGCATTGAGGTCCGGCTGGCGGAGGCCGGTCTCCGCGCCCATCTTGTACCAGCGCTCCGCAAACTCGATGTTGCCGGCGTCCAGGCAGAGTCGTGCGAGCTCGTTGGCAACACCGCCCGCGGCGTTGAAATCTTTCGTGTCGACGTACTCCCGGTAAACCGGCTCCGCGTGCTTCGCGGCGTTGGTGCAGTCACGCTCGAAGCCATATGAAACGGCAATTGCGCGTTGTGCGCGCGCCTTGTCGTCAGGATCTGTTGCCACCTGCCCGGACTTTTCGAAGGCGTCGCGCGCCTCCTCGTACATCCCCGCGAGATCGAGCATCGATCCGAGCGTGAAATGCGCGTCGGAGGACGCGGGCGAGGCGGCGACCGCCTGCCGCGCCGTCTCCACGGCTTCCCTTTCCTTTCCCTCGCGCATCTGCTGCTCGGCCTTCCGCTCGAGAGTGGTCTCAGAGTCCTGAGGCGCGGCGGCTTGCTGCGCGTGCGCGAACCGAACACCGGCGGCACAAACGCACAGTGCCGCCACTATCGAAGCAGTCGTGTGTCGAGTCATGACTGAATTATGGCGGACTCCGGCCCACTTCGCACCAGCGCCGCGATCTTCATCACCGTCGACCAGTTCCGCGTCGTCGCCGGGACGCCGAGTGCATCCTCGATGAAGTTGTTGGGGAAGCCGAAAAAGTTGTTCGGCTTGAGGCGGCTGACGAGGAACACGTGGTCGTTCGCCATCGAAACCGCCGTCAGTGCCTCTTTCGATGACTCGATCGGCAACCGCAGCTTGCCTGGCGGCTTGCGAAGGAGGAACGCGACGTAGAGCTTCAATCGCGGGCCGGCAGCGGCAATTCCCTTGAACGGTTCGCTGTTGACGAGACGTTCCATCTCGCCGCTGGTACGAAGCACGAACTCCGGTTCGGCGCCGAACCGGCTGAAGAACAACCTGCGAATCTTCTCGCAGATCGCCGTGCGGCTCGCTCGATCGGCATCGAAGATCACGTTGCCGCTCTGCAGGCACGTCCGCACGTTCGCGTAGCCGCCCGCCGCGAACGTGGCACGAACATCGTCCATCTTGAGACTGTGGTGCCCGGGCACGTTGATGGCGCGGATGAGCGCCACGTAGCGTGTGGTCGGGCGACCGCGAGTCATTTCAGCGTGAACGTCATCTCGACGTCGACACGCACAGCGACCGGTTTGCCCCCCTTCGTACCTGGTCTGAAGAGCCACTGCTTCAACGCTTTGATCGCCTGCTCGTCCAGGCCGTACTTCGTGTCCAGGGATTGCTTCACGGTGACCTCGCCCACGGTCCCGTCTGTGAGGACTTCGGCATTGAGCAGCACGGTGCCCTGGATTCCCGCCTGCTTGGCCTCCTCGGTGTAATACGCCTTGACTTCGCGGATCACTTGCGGCGGCTGCTCCTTCTCCGCCGGTGGAATCTCCTGCGCGCCCACGAGTCGCCCCACCGTTACGAGCGCGAACACTGCAACGATGAGCCTGGACTTAAGTCGCATGGACCCTCCTTGTTCGGAATCTTCAGACGACAGCACCTGCGGCCTGGCCTTGCGCATCCCCGCACCAGCGATTGCCGCGGCGGCTTTCTTCGTAAACGCTGCCGACATTCATTGCCGGCTCGCTGGCGGCACGATGCCATTCATCCGCAAATAGATGACCAGCTGTCCGTAATGATCCGACGCGTGCCAGACCGCGAGCGTGGCGAGACCGAGTCGCGTGCTCGGCCCTCCGTAGCGCCCACCGGCCGCCTCCAGCGCATTGGCGGGTGTCATCCCGGAAATGACGTCGTTGACCTGCGTGAACGATTGCCGGAGATATTTCAGCAGCTCCGCCTTGGTCTTTGCTGGATTGGGTCCGCCGATCTCGCAGTTCGGCGGCGGATCCTTGTGCTGCACCTCGAGCGCGAACGCCTCGTTCGCACACGCGACATGCTTCACCTGCTCGGCGAAGGTGCGGACGTTGTCGAAGGCACCGCCGCTCGGTTTGAACGTCCACTTCTCCTCGGGCATGGCTTCCGCGAGGTCGACGAACGACTTATCGAGCATCTGCCACCACTGCCCCACGGTCGACGCCATCGTCGCGCCCGTCGTGCCGGACGATGAGTCCTGCGCTGTGGCATGTTGAGCCGTGGCGACCATGATCCAGCACAGGAGCAGCACCGAAGCCTTGACGGGCACGACCTCCCCCCTTTGTCTCAGCGTGGACTGTCTGCTCATCGTCCCCTCTGTTCAGAGGTGGATGCGTATCGCCGCCGCGGGCAGACCGGGCAATCGTATCACCGGGACCACTGAATGAGCCCGACGAACGCTGTGTGTGTGGAGGGAAGGGAAGGGTGCGGAGGCCGGCTCGGGCGCCGGCCCCCGCTGATGCGCTGCGACTACTTCTGCAGCGACATCAAGTACGCGGACAGCGCATCGATATCGCCCGCCGAGAGGTGCGACGTCTTACCGTGCGTGTCCTTGAGCACGACGATGCCATTTGTTGCGAGTGCCGGATTGATCTGCCCCGCAGAGCACGGCGGATCGGTGGATCTGCAAACCAGCGGCGCCAGATTGCTGGTGCCGAGCTTGTCGATCTCCAGCCGTCCTTCCGGATACGCGGCGGTCTGCTGCGGCGCCGGCTGCAGCGGCGTCGGGCTGTCGAGACTCACGAAAATCGGCCCCTTGCCGTCCCCTGCGAGGCCGCCGCGGCTGTCTCCCACTGTGATCGGAACTTCCACCGGCAGCACGATGTCTGGTCCGCCGAGGAAATCGTGTGCCACCTTGCGCGACTTATCGGCACGCACGGTCCGGAAGTTGAAGCCGCGTTCCCCTGCGCGCAGCAGCGGCGAATCGGGCGCGAGCAGGATTTCACGGATGCTGTGCGCGAGGCCGTGATGCAGCCACCGCGGCACGCTGTCCCAGAACGCCCGCAGGTGCTTCGTGTTCCGGCTGGCGATGTTCTGCCGGCCGCCCAGGTCCTGCGGCGGGTCGAACGCCTTGAAGAAGTAGTCGTTCGACAGGCGCGTGAACGGTCCTTCGTTGCCGACCGTCGTTTCGGCAATCACGCCAGGCTCGTGGATGTTGAAGTCCTGGAACGTGTCGTCACGTTGGCCATTCGTGATCACGTTGCCGTTGTGATGGCAGCTCGCGCACCCGGCGCCTCCCGCATTGACTTCCGTGCTGAACACTACCCGGCCACGCTCGACCAGTGCTGCTTTCGCATCCGGAAATTGCCGCAGCGGGTTCGGCATCAGCCGCGTCTCGTTCTGGCTCCAGAGAATCTGCTTGAACGCCATTTCGTAGAAACCAATCGAAAAGGCGTCCCCGCTCAACTCCGGACGATTGATCGCGCGCGAATTCTCTGCGGTCTTCTGGCGCACGAACGCGTCGCGGGCTTGCAGGCGCGCCGTCAGGTCGGCCTGCGGGAACAGCGCCGTGCGCCGCTCGGCGACGTTCAACTCGCCGTTGCACGATGACGCGTACGAATTCATGTCGCTGCTGAGCCCTTCGAACCACTCCGGCCAGTTGTCGGAGATGTCCTTGTTCTGCGGACACACCTTCGGGCCGCCAATCGCGTTCGCGCCGACGTTCCAGTTGCCGCCATCGTGACGGCTCTGCCAGTGGCAATGCCCGCACGACTTCTGGCCGTCGTCCGAATACGACTGCGTGAACAGCCAGCGGAGTCCTACCTCTTCGGCGGTGGCGAACAGGTTCTGGCCGTTGCCGCCTTTCACCGGATCGGGCGTGTCACCGGTCACGCCAACCGCGATGTGCCCCTGCCGCGTGAGGTTCCCCTGCGCGTCAACGCCGAGGAACGAGACATCTTCCGTCTGCATGTTGGCGACGAATACCGTCTGCCCATCCGGCGACACGGCAATGCCCTGCGGCGTGATGCCTCCGGTGAACTCGAAACCGCCGGGCACTTGCTTCAGGATGTCCGCCGGCGTGGCCGGGTTCTGGTTGATGCTGAACACTTCGACCTTGTCGGAGTGCATCTCACTGACGAACAGAAAGTCGCCGTGAACGGCAATCTGCTCGGCACCGCTCCCACGGATGATCTCTTGCGCCGCTGCGTGGTCCTCGAGATCGATCGTCTGCCCAGGCACGGCCAGCATCGACTTGTCGCGCTCGAAATCGACATAACGGAACACGAACTGATTCGTCTTGGTGTCGAACACATTCAGCTCGGTTCCGAGATCGTCGAAGGTCGTCGCACGGGTGGCGTCGGACATGACCGGCAAGTAGCCAAGCGGCTCGCCGTTGTTCCTGATGAAGACCCCTGCGGCGTTTTTCTTCGGGAGCCCGTGTCCCGTTTCCGGGTGATTGAGTTCGCTGTTGGTCTCATGCCCCGCCACGATGCCCCAGTGGCCCGCGACCTTCACGTCGGTCGCGAGTCCGCCGACCGGCATCACTGCCTCCAGCGTGTTGTCGACGGTGTTGATGACGGCGATCGTGTGGCCGAGCGTATTCGCGACGAACAGCTTCGAGTCATTCGGGCCGCCGAGAGCGAGGTCGCGCGGGTTGGCCCGGTCGAGATCGTTGAGCCCGGTCGGGATCTCGGCTATCTGCGTGAAGGTCGGTCCAGCCCCGATCTCGAACACGCGCACTTGATCCTTGAACCGGTCCGTCGTATACAGCCGCGTACCGGTCGCATTGAATACAAGGTCCTCGGCATAGAAGTCGGTCTTAAAGTTGCCGATCACGGCGTCCGTCTCCGTGCTGAGAACGGTCGCGAAGTTCGCGTACTGATTCGTCACCACTGCAAACGGCTGCGTAGGCGACACCGCAACGCCCATTGGACGCGTGCCTCGTGTCTGACCAGCCGGGCGAAGATCCACCCAGCCCGTCACGCGTCGCAACGCCGTGTCGACGACGGCCACACGCCAGTCCGGATAGCCTTCTCTCCCCGGCAGCGTGACGTACAGCTTCTTTCCATCCGGCGTCACCGCCACCGACGTCGGCCAACTGCGCATCGGCTGTTTCACGTTCGGCCAGTGCTGGCCGCCACTTTTGATGATTGGATTATTCGGATCGACGCGGTCGCCGGGACTGGGACGTCCACTGAAGTAGTCCACGCCGAACATGATTTTCGTGAAACGTGGCAGGCCCGCGCGCTCGCCGGCGGCTTCGGCGCCCACCAGGTTGCGCGTGCCGGTGACGCCAGGACCGGTGATGATCGTGCCGTCAGGTCTTGTCTTGACTGCACCGGTGAAGAACCTGAGATCGAATGGAGCCTCCGGCAACGCCGCCGCAAGCACGCGCTGCTCGAAAGCCGGCCCCAGCGTGGTGGCGCCTTTAGCGGTAATCCTGTAACTTCTTGCAACTCCGACCAGTGGTAATACAAGAGTCGCGACCGCCAGGACGGCGCGACGATTTCGTGCAGTCATCCTCCATCTCCGTCACGGACCGCGCGACGGGCGCATGGGGCGGCAAGAAGCACTCCTCGGAATGTGCCGCACAAAAGGCTGCGAAATAGAGAACTTCTGATCTGATGAGGTGTAGTAGTGACCTACATGAGCTATGTAAAGAGTCCCTTTAAGGGCTGATCAGTAATGACTCAAAGGAACGACTTTTCCGACCGACAAAGCTCGCACGAGCACTCCGTGATGAAAGAGCGCCACCTATGGCGCACAGGAGAGTGGCGACTCGAGGATCAGAGAGATCCTTTCAGGCATGTGACTCGATGGAGCGTCCTGGACGTGCCAGTCGTGCGTCGATGCGGAACTGACGCGAGTACAGGAACAGGGGCAGCGCGAACGACAGGCCGACCGTCAAGAGCGCGAGCACATACAGCCACAGATCGGGCATCGCATAACGCCGCGACTCTTGCCAGCTAAAGCGCAGGAAGACCAGGGACGACAGCAGCAGATCCACGGCAAAGAACGTGGATATCGGTGTGCTGAACAGCTGCTGCAGAAAAATGCGCCCGTCGGGCCCGTACTTGAGGAGAAACGGGATGAAAAAGGAGTACGGCGCGATGAAGCCCACAACCGCGAGCAGCAGGTAGAGGTGTTTCGTGGTCATCGCTCCACTCCTCTCCAATCGGGTAGGCCATCGCGTGGACCGCGCTGATGGCGCAGCTATGAGTACAGCATAGATTGGCCTCTTCAGACACCGTCGAAGAAATCAACGACCCCGCTGTCGAGCGAATACTCGGCGCCGACGACGACCAGTCCCTGCGTGTCGATCAGCTGTTCGAGCACGTCCGAACCGTGCCGGAGATGGTTGGCGGACGCACGGATGTTGGCGCGAACGGCCTGGCGCACCAGCGCGTCGCGATCGTGTTTGAGCCCGGTGGCCAGCAGGGCTTCGACCGACGGCCGCACACGATCGACAATCGACCGCAGGTTGCGCGATTGATTTTCTTTGGGCTGTTGCAGCTCTTCCAGCGTGGCCAGGATGGCACCACACTCGGAATGCCCGAGCACCACGACAAGGCGAGTGCTGAAGCGTGCCGCAGCGAACTCGACGCTGCCGACTTGAGACGGCGCGACGATGTTTCCGGCCACGCGGATGACGAACAGGTCCCCGAGTCCCTGGTCGAATACAATCTCCGCGGGCACGCGCGAGTCGGAACAGCCGAGAATGATCGCAAACGGCGCCTGCCCCGACGCGAGCTCGGTCCGCCGCATCTCGCCCGTGTAGAGACCACTTCGACGAATACCACTGACGAAGCGGCGGTTCCCATCCCTGAGGCGTTCGAGCCCCTCGCGCGCGGC
>JBKOZS010000281.1:0-9956 GCA_046726015.1 Acidobacteriota bacterium | reverse complement strand
CGAGTCCCGAGTCGCGAGTCCCGAGTCGCGAGCCCCGAGTCGCGAGTCATCAGTCCCGAGTCGTGAGTCCCGCGTCGCGAGTATGACGTACGGTGGCGACGAACCGGAGGACCTATTCTCCCGGCTTCTGCCCCGGATCTGGTTTTTGCCATCGACGCTCATCAATCTTGTATTCGTACGTCCGCCTCCTGGAATGTTTTGGCGAGTCATCGGCAGATTTCGTGCTCGCCGTGTGAGGATCAGTCCCAGCTCGGTTAGGCGGTCGACCGGGAACGAGATCGTGGCGACCCCGATCTGTGAAATTCGAGGCGTACAGGTAACGCGCAAGGCTGCCCAATAACCGACAGACCTCCTCGCCGAGATCAGTGTGATGCACGAATTCCTGCTCAGTGATGTGTCCCTTCTCGCGTGCCCGCTTGAGCCGTGCGAGTACCTCCCCTGTTGACCCCTTCGAGTGATACACGTAATTCCCGAACGCTCTGTCGGTTGGCTGTTCGTAGCCCTCGTTGAAATTGGCCGTGATCGAGTCGACCGCGTCGCTGATTTGGTTGCGCAGTTTGTAATCTTTGACGAACGCCGGACGGTCGAGAAGTGCAGTTACTGATCTACCGAACGCGACAGACTTCTGATATGCAATGAATTCTGAGAGTTTCAGGCGCATGTGAAAACGAGGAGCACGAAGGATGCCGGCCGAATGCGGACATTGCCGGCTCTGAGTCGAGAAGTCAGGACTCAGGACTCAGGACTCAGGACTCGGGACTCGCGACTCGCGACTCGCGACTCGGGACTCCGCACTCAATCCCCAAACATTCCTCGGAACGCTATGTCGATCTCCGGGTAGCGGAAGTGAAAGCGCGCGGCGAGGGCGCGTTGCGGCAACACGCGCTGGCCGGTGACGATGGAGTCGGCCATTTCGCCGAGCACGGCGCGCAGTGCGAAGGCGGGCGCGGGGAGGAGTGCTGGCCGATGCAGCGCGCGGCCGAGGGCGCGCGCGAACTCCGCGTTGGTGACCGGCTGCGGCGCCGTGGCGTTCACCGGACCGGCAATCTCCGGCGTCTCGACCAGCCATCGCACCATTTCCATCCAGTCGATGCGATGGATCCACGAGACGTACTGACGTCCTGACCCGAGCGTCCCCCCGGCGAAAAAACGGAAGGGGAGCATCATTTTCGCGAGCGCGCCGCCGCCGCGTTCCAGCGCGATCCCGGTACGAAGAAGGACGACCCGCACCGTCGGGCCCGCCGCCTGCTGCGCTTCTGCTTCCCAGTCGATGCACAGTTGCGCCAGGAAGTCGTGTCCGGGAGGAGAGCCCTCGGTCAGCGGCTCGCTGTCGTGCGCGCCGTAGTAGCCAATCGCGCTACCGCTGATGAACGTGCGTGGCGGGTTGCGGCACGCCTTGATGGCCGCGGCGAGCGTGCGTGTTGAAAGGATGCGGCTGTCGCGGAGCGCCTGCTTGCGCGCGGGTGTCCAGCGTCCGCCGGCCACCGATTCACCAGCGAGGTTGATGACGGCCGCGGTCCCCTCGAGCGCGGCGGCGGTCTGACCGACGGTGCCGTCGGGGCTCCAGCCGACGCGCGTGACGCCCGGCACGCCGGTGCCCGGATCGTGGCGCGATTCACCCGGCGGCAGCGCGCGCGTGAGCATCCGAACGTCGTGGCCGTCCTCCGCCCACGATTCGCACAGCGGGCTTCCCAGGAATCCGCTCCCCCCTGCGACGACCAGTTTCATCGGTGTGTTGGACGTGCCCCGGAGTCGGGAAGTTTGCCCTGACAATGTGCACTATAATGTGACTCAAGAGCTCCCCTGCACCATCTTTTCGCATAGGACCCGATGCGCCATCTCACTTGCGCCGTGATCCTTGTCCTCGTGCCTTGTGCAGTGGGGGCACAGCCGCCGCAGACGATTCCCATTCCCCAGACCGTCAAGGTGGATGGGATGCCGCCTATCCCGCAATCGATTGCTGACGATCTCGCTCGCTACGGGGCGTTCCGGGACGCACAGCTGGCGGCGTGGCATCCGACGAAGCGGCAGATCCTCATCAACACGGTTTTCGGCCAGTTTCCACAGATTCACCTCGTCGATGGGCCAGGGCGGGCTCGCACTCAGCTCACCTTCTTGCCGGCGCCGGGAGTGCCACGGGCAAATGCGGCCGCCCCGTTCTCGAGCGTGTCGTTCGACCCGGCGGACGGCAACACGTTCGTGCTGCGGCGCGACGTCACGGGCGGCCGGGAAGGCTACAACCTGTACCGCTACGAGATGTCGACCGGGCAGATCACGCCGCTGAACGAACCGCGATCGGCGTCCGGCTTTCCCGTCTGGTCGCGCCAGGGCAAGTGGATCGCGTATCGATCGAGCGAGCGCAACGGCACGGATCGCGACATCTGGGTCATGCAGCCGTCCGATCCCAAAACGGCGCGTCGTGTCGGCGAGACGACCGGCAACTGGGACGTCGAGGACTGGTCACCGGACGGATCGTCGCTGCTCGCGCTGGAGCTCGCATCGAATACCGTGACGACGATCTGGAAGATCGATGTGGCGAGCGGCGAGAAGAAGGCGCTCACGCCGCGTGACGGCGAGCCGGCCGGCTGGCTCAACGCGCGGTTCAGCGCGGATGGCCGTCACGTCTACGCCGTCACGGACAAGGGCGGCCGCCCACGGGTCTGGCGGGGGGTCGTCGCGACCGGCGCGTGGAGCCCCGTCACCGGCGAAGCGGACGCGGTCGACTCGTTCGAGCTCTCACCAGACGGTCTGATGATCGCGATGATCCTGGACCGCGGCGAGCATACCGAGCTTCAGGTTCTCGACCTGGGAACGCTCAAGCCGCGACCGCTTCCGCCGCTCGGCCCGGGTGTGATGTCGCAGTTGCTGTGGCGCCCCGGATCGCGCGAGGTCGGATTTACGTTCGCTTCGATCAGGTCGCAGGGGGACGTGTATTCCGTCGACACGTCGCTTGGCACGTTGACGCGCTGGACCGCGAGCGAAGTGAGCTTCAACGCTGACAACCTGCCCACGCCGGAAGTGATCCGGTGGAAGAGCGAGGATGGCCTGACCGTCTCCGGCATTTTCTATCGGCCATCGACGAAGTTCACCGGCCCGCGCCCCGTGATGGTTTCACTGCACGGCGGTCCGGAGCAGCGTGATCGCGTCCGGTTCCAGGGACGCAGCAACTATTTTCTGAACGAGCTCGGGATCGCGATCATCTATCCGAACGTGCGCGGGTCGGTTGGCTTCGGCAGGAAGTTCGAAGAAGGCGACAATGGAAAAGCCCGGATGGGCGCCATCAAGGACGTGGGCGCGCTGCTGGACTGGATCGCGAAGCAGCCTGATCTTGATAAGAGCCGCGTGCTCGTCCAGGGACCGAGCTACGGCGGCTACCTCGCCCTCGAATCCGCCATCGTTTACGCCGATCGCATTCGATGCGTGATGGCCGGGGCGGCCATGACCAATCTCGTGACATTCCTCGAACAAACGGGCGCGGATCGCCAGGCCAATCGGCGCGCCGAGTATGGCGACGAGCGCGACCCTGACATGCGCGGGTTCCTCCTGTCGATCTCGCCAATCACCCGCGCGTCAGAACTCAAGCTGCCGACGATGATCCTTCATCCGGGGAACGACACGCGCGTGCCGGTCAGCCAGGCCCAGGAGCTCGTGAATGCGCTCAAGGCGAACCAGGCGCCGGTTTGGTACCTCGAGTTCGCCGGCGTCGGCCACGACAATTTCCCGGGGAGCGCCGCGAACAACGATCTGATGCTCGCCTCCTGGACGCATTTTATTAAGACGTATTTGCTGAATTAGTGCCGAGGGTCGAGGTCCGAGGTCCGTCTCTTCCTTCGTGAAGTTCGTATCTTCGTGGGCTCCGAGCCAGGCCCGTTGGGCGGACTACGCGAGTGCCCGCTCCGCTTCTCGGGCCGCGCGGCGGCCTTCGTTGACGTTCACCAGCGTCAGCAGCGCGCCGCCCACGATGAAAAACACGATCACGGAGAGGATGGCATTACGGCTCGTTCCGCTGTGCTCCACGACCCACGCAAAGATTGCCGGCCCGAGAATCCCTGCGTAGCGCTCGAACACCCCAAAGAATGCAAAGAACTCCGACGATTTGTGGCGCGGGATCATGCTGGCGAAGAGCGATCGGCTCAGCGCCTGCGTTCCACCCTGCACCATGCCCACCATGACGGCGAGCGCAAAGAACTGCGTGGCAGTGTGCATGAAATAGCCAAGCAGGGTGATCACCGCATAGACCGAGAGGCCAACGAACACGGCGGGCTTCGCGCCGATTTTCCCGGCGAACATTCCGAACAGAAACGCGAACGGCACGCCAATGAACTGCGTCACGAGCAGCGCCGCGATCATCGCGTTGTCGTCGAGGCCGATCTCGGTGCCGTAGATCGTTGCCATCCGGATGATGGTCTGGATGCCGTCGTTGTACAGGAGAAACGCGAGCAGCAGCAGGAAAGCCTGTCGATAGCGGCGCAGTTCGTGAAACGTCTCGACGAGCCGTCGCGCTGCCGTCACAAGCGGGTTCCCGGCAGGCGCTTCATCTCTCTCGATTTGACGCCTGGGTTCCGGCACGTGACGGAAAAGCGGGATTGAGAACACTGCCCACCAGACTGCGACGCTCGCGAGGCTGGCGCGAACGGCGATCTCGCGGTTCGGGAAGCCAAACAGCGCGGGCTTGCTCATCATCACGATGTTGATGGCCAGCAGCACGCCGCCGCCGATGTACCCCATCGCATAACCGGCCGACGACACCCGGTCGAGTTGGTCTTCTCCCACGAGATGCGGGAGCAGTGACTCGTAGAAGACAATGCTGCCCGCGACGCCGACGTTGCCAATGACGAACAGCACGAGCGCGAGTTGCCAGTCGCCGCGGCCGATGAAGAACATTGCGCCGGTCGCCGTCGCGCCGATTGCCAGGAACACGGCCAGCAGCCGCTTCTTCAAGGCCGCATAGTCCGCGAGCGCGCCGAGGAGCGGCGCCACGACCGCCACGATGATGATCGCGATAGTCGTGGCCCATGCGAACTTCGCGGTCGCGACCGGACCCGGCAGATCCGCCGCGGCGACCTTCTGAAAATAGATCGGGAACACCGCGGCAATGATCGTCGTCTGGAACGCGGAGTTCGCCCAGTCGTACATCGCCCACGCGCGCAGATCGCGACGCCCGAGCCCGAGACGCGTCAGCAGTCGCTGCATTGAAATGAGTATCGCACGCGCCTGTATGACGGCCGACGGCTCGTCACGAAGGCACGAAGATACGAAGATCACGAAGGAAGAGTAGGCGTGTCTACGTACGGCTCACGCGGAGGCGCGCAGCCGCAGAGTCGCCGCTCAGAACGTCCGCCTCGCCACCCACTCCCTCAGCAGCGAATCCACCACGATGTAGCGATTCTCCTCGCGTGCCAGCACATCGTCGCGCACGAGTGCCGCCAGCGAGGCCTGCACGGTCGACGGACCACCGAGGCGATGCCGGGCACGAGTATCAGCGCCCAGCAGCTCGCGTCCTTCTTCGAGCACCGCCGCGCGAAGGGCGCCGCGCTGCGGGACGGTCAGGCGCTGCCACGTCGCCTCGAAGATCGTGTGATGCTCGTTCAGCAGGCGCCGGAGGGTCGCGTGAAGCTGATCGAGATCGACGCGCCTGACTCCCTCAGCGCGCGCATCATCCCAGGCCTCGTGCGCGAGGCGCTGCACGTCGTAGGGCAGGTTGCCGGCGAGCTCGACGATCGCGGCGCCGATACCCGGTTCGGGTCGCAGGCCGGTTTTCTGGAAGCGAGCCTCGAGAAAGTCGGCGAACTGGTCCGCCGGAATGCGCTCGAGCCGCATGACCGGTCCGGCCTTGTAGAAGGGACGGTTGCGCGCGAGCATGCGCTCCATCAGGCTCGGCTCGGAGCCGGAGAACACGTATCCCACCTGGCGCTGGTGCTGAATCGCGGCTCGCAGCCCGTGCTCCACTTCGTGCGACCCGCCGTCGAACGCGTTGATCGCCTGGAATTCGTCGAGCGCGACCGCCAACTTCCGCCGGCGCAGCGCGGCAATCCGGCCGGGGAGCGCGAACACCGTTTCCGCGAGGCGCCAGACGTCCTGCTTCGTACGCGCCGACGGGAAGGACAGCGAGAGCTGCGAGCCGGCCTCGAGCCTCAGCTCCGGCCGGAGGCCGCCGAGCAGATCCTTGATCCAGCCGCGGATTCGATCGGGTTGCGCATCCGCCGTGAACAACGCCCGGGCGTAGCCCTCGAGAAATGCCGGATACGAGCTGTAGCTGCTGACGGTGACGTCGACGGTCAGCGCGCGCGCCTTCCCCGCCGCGCCAAGCGCCTGTCGCACCAGCGAAGACTTGCCGTAGCGGCGCGGCGAAATGAGGAAGACCTTCTGGCCGGCCAGCAGGTCGCGGGTCAGCCGGTCGAGCTCCTGCTCGCGATCGACGAACGCGGAGGAGGGAACGACCTCGCCGTAGACGAAGGGATTGTCCATCCGATACGTGGAACAGTGTACCCGATACGCTAAACAGCGTAACGACTACGTATATTAGCGTAACGGAGGCACCAGCACAATGGGCGCCGCCGGCTCGAGGATCCACGACAGGCTGACGTTCCAGACGGCGTGCTCCTGCGGCAGCCAGGGCGGCAGGCTTTGCCACCCCTCGCCGCCGGGATAGCGGTCTGAACCAATCACGGCGCGGGTCGCCGCCAGCAGCGATTCCTTACCCTTGGGAAACGAGGCTCGCCAGGTGACGCCTTCCGGCGGGATGGAAACGAACGTGGCCCGCCAGCGGCCGCGCGTGACGACGCCCGGCAGGTTGGTGCGGGCGGGCTGCAGCCCTTCCGGCAGCACGAACGACGCGGAGAGGCTCGAAGCCTGCGGCACGATCGTCATCGTCAACTCGGTCCCCGCCACGACCGGTGCCAGGGTGAACGTGGAGATCGAGGCTGGTGGAGGGCCTGGAGGGGGCGCCTCGGTGCGAAACACGAACGGAAGTCGGTATTGCCCCCACGGCAGGCTGCCACGCGGCGCGTCGGTGACGCGATACCAGCCCCCTGGCGCGCCTTCCTGGAGATCGAGCCCGGGCTCCTGCGATGCCACCTCGTAGGTCGCGCGCTGAGATCCAGGCTCGATCAGGACACGCGCATAGCGTCGCTGAGGTTGCGCCTGGGTGTAAGCGGGCGCTGCGTACGCGAAGGCCGCGGCCACGACGACCGCGACGAGCAGCACCGCGGTAATGACCGACGACCGGATCATCGGCTTCGTCGACACGATGGCGGCGATGAAGGGCGGGGCCACCATCGCGCCGCAGCCCAGCATCAATGCGGCAAACGTGTAGACGGGCGTGATGATCGGCAGCCTGCCCAGGAGGGCCACGATGAAGCGCATCAATTCGAGTGTGTCCCGCAACCACAGCGTGCCTGCGACCGCCAGCGTCACGACCGAAATGATGCGGACGACCGGGATGTTGGTGACGGGAAGTGCGAGTAAGCCGACCGATGCAACGAGCAGCGGCAGCGCCCACAGGTATCCCGCTGCGGGAACCTGCGAGGCCATGAACACGGTGAGCGCGATCCATAACGGCAGCGTGAAGCTCCACGCAAGCATGGGATGCCTCGGGGCATGCGCGCGGCGGGGCAGGATCGCGCCAATGCGCGTAATGACCCAACCGGCGAGCGTTCCTGTGAACAGGAGCAGCAGGAACAGCCAGTGCGGGCGCGCGTACCACGGATGGTAGACCTCGCGGGCGTCGCGCAGGAGCCACGTCACGCCCGTCATTGAGAGCGCGACCGCGGCGACACCGAGCAGCGCCCAGACGAGATCCAGGATCCACCGGCCGAGACCAACCAGCCGCACGCTGGCGACGATGACCTTGAACCACGCCAGCGTGCCGAGGGCGATTGCGGCGATCGCGATAAACCACGCCGCCACTGGTCCCCACGTGAGTGCACTGACTTCGGCGATGTCGAAGTACGTCGGATCGGCTTCCGTTCGTGTCGTGAGGTCGAGCCGGTCCATCGCTTCAATCGTGCGGACGACGTTCTCTCCGCTGAGACGCAGTGCGGCATCGGACAGGCGATCGGCCGTGTCACGTGCCGTGTGATACGCATAGCTGTCGCCAATCAACGCGAAGTTCAGGCCCGGGATGTCGTGGCGCTTCAGGATCGAGAAGTCGGTATCGTTGGGGAGCCGCCGGTAGATTTCGAACGCGTAGGAGGCGCCGCGCGGGTGGGGCGCATATCGCGCCCAGGGTTTGACGATCCACTCATTGCGCGGTCCCGTCTCGAACAGGACGGCCGTGCCCGATGATCCCGTCGCTTCGACGTTCACGTAGGCGCCGAGCCGGGACATGACCTCGCGATCCGTGACCAGGCCCGCCGCCCCCATCAGTCCTTCTTCTTCACCATCCGTGACCAGCACCATCAGCGAGTGCCGGCGATTGTTTTGCGCGGCAAGCACCCGCGCCGCTTCCAGCGACACCGCCACGCCAAACCCGTCGTCGCCGCCGCCGGGCGACTCGGGTGCGGAGTCGTAATGCGACACCAGGCCCATCGCCGACCGTTCGGTGCCCGCGCGGACGGCAATGATGTTCGCCACGCGTGCGGTCAGTCCGAGGTCCGAACGCCGCGCATCGACGTCCTGCACCCGCACGTCGAACCCGTACAGCCGCAGTTGGTCGATGACGTACTGGCGGGCGCGCGTGTTTTGCGCGCTGCCGATTGGCCGGCTGCCAATGGTGCCTGCGAGCATCTCGACGTGGGCGCGGGCGTTGTCGGTTGAGAAACGAGGCGCGGGGCGACCGCATGCGGCCGCCCAGGCGAGTACGACAAGAAGGAAAAGAGCGCGGGCGACCCGCCGGCAATGCATGCCGAAGGGTAGCCTAACTTGGCGGGTCGCGAGAAACCGGGGCGGCCCGCGCCGCGGCTCATTTCAGCAGCCCTGCTACTTTATGCGCACGTCGCCGCTGAAGGTCTTGAAGTTGAAGCTGGTCGAGCCGCCGGCGCCGATGTCGGCGCTGATGTCCCTGCGTTTGCCGCTGCGATACGTCAACGGGACGTCGGTGTCGAGCGATCCGCTGAAGCTGTGGAAGGCGACGCGACCGCTCGCCGATTGGGCGAGGCCCACCTCAATGTCGCCGCTGAACGTTTCAACGTCGAGCGGTCCGACCGCCTGGTCGACCGTGATCTCGCCCGAAAACGTCTGCAGCTTCTGTTTCCCCTGGACGCCGCTGATGTGGACCTCGCTCGAAAACGCGTGGACGTCAAGCGTCACGCCCTCGGGAACCTCGATCACGAAGTCGGTTTCGACAACATTGTTGTCACGCTCCCGCCAGTTCTCGGTCTTCTTGTTCGCCTCGATCGAGATCTCCGAGGGCGTCGCGTCGATCTCGAGCCGGATCCCTTCCAGCCGGTCCTTCGACGCGCGCCGCACCGCGTGCACAACGACGTTGGCGCGGTTGCTGCCGGTGATCTTGATGTCGCCGGAGAAGTTCCTGAGGTTGATGCGACCGTCAGGATTGAAGGGAAAGCTTCGGTCAACCGTTTCGGTTTCGCGCTGTTCGTCCGCGGCGGTTCGGGCCGCGGCCGCGGCCGGGACCAGCGACAGCCCGGCCGAAAGCGCCACGACCAGGCGGAAAGATGCCAGTTTCATTGCGATTTCTCCCCGATCACACTGAGGAACACGGATGCTGATCCGTGAGATCCGTGTGATCCGTGGCTTTAGACGGCGAGATCGCGCGAAGCGTTCATCCTAATCCGAGGGGCTTCGCCCCTCGGACTCCCCCACACGCGCACTCGCGGGGACCCCGGCCCCGCTCCGTTCGCGTGGCTCACTCGCTCTGCTCGTTCGCTCGGCGTCCGAGGGGCTTCGCTCTCGGACTCCCCCACACGCGCACTCGCGGGGACCCCGGCCCCGCTCCGTTCGCGTGGCTCACTCGCTCTGCTCGTTCGCTCGGCGTCCGAGGGGCTTCGCTCTCGGAC
>JBKOZS010000280.1:0-11808 GCA_046726015.1 Acidobacteriota bacterium | reverse complement strand
AGGTAATGATTATGTGCGGCGTTGATTCTGAATAGCGACGGACTTCGTTGATACGCCAGCATCACCGTTTCGAAGCTTCCAGCGCCCGCACCGGTCAGCCAGAAATCCTTCACCACCGGCAGCGTCTCGCGCCAGATTTCGATCCGATCCTGCACGGCCGTCCCGGCGGTGCTGAAGCGCTGGATGACCGCTCCGGGATTGACCCTGATCGCTATCGCGAGAACGGCGAGTCCAATGGTCAGCACGATCCACCGTCGGGCGGCGGGCGTGCTCGGCCGTGTCGATCGCATCAGCGCCGCGGCGATGAACGCGACCACGATGCCGACGAGACCGGACCGCGAGAGCGACGCGACGAGCCCAACGAGCATGAGGCACACCGCAGCGGTCAGCCAGATCGCGCGCGCATCCAGTGCATGCATCAGGGCGCGCCGCCACGGCGTGCCCGGCGCATTCTGCCGCCTGTGGGCGGCCGCGTGCGCAAAGAGATACCCGAGACACAGGGGTATCGCGACGATCGTCCACGTCGCGAAATGGTTCCGATCGACGAATGGCCCGAACGGAGGAGCCCCCTCCTCAATCGGCTTCCACCGCCAGTACATCAACCCGTGCGCCGTCGCATCCTGCGCCAGTGCAATCGCGGAGAGCACGAGGCCGATGGCGGCGACACCGCGTGTCACGATCCGCACGCCGCCGGATTCAAAGATCCGCCCGCTGACGAGGAACACGCATATGACCCCTGCCACGACCCCCAGCGCCCACGCGCCCGCCCTGGGATCGATGTTCAGGGGCAGTGTCGACGGCGCGGCCGAAAGCTTGACGCGTTGCCACGCCTCCAGCGCCATTGGCGAGAGGCGTGCGATGAGGGACGTCGGCAGCGGCAGCAACTGCAGCGCTGTTGCGGCGACGAGCGCGCCGAGCGGAATGCCGAGCGGGAGAACGAGCGGTCGATCGATGAGTCCACTCTCGAGTGGAACCATCACCGCGAGCAGGAGGCACAGGAGTGCCGGTCCGATCAGTGACGTGAGATACACGCCGGCGAAGGCGAACGTCGTCCACGCAAGAAGCAGGACGAGCAGCCGGGCTCCCAGCGCTGAACCGGAGTGACTATGCCGCGCCCTGGGTCTGACCGTAGTAGCTCTTGTACTGGTAGCCGTAGTAGCGAGAGTAGTAGTACTTGTTGCGATCGAAGTCAACGCGATTGAGTACGGCCCCGATGCTGCGCGGACGTCCAGCCTGCAGGGTTTCGAGCGCGCGCTCCGCGTGCACGCGCCGCGTCATTTCTGATCCGATCACGAAAACGAGGCCGGAAACCTTCGGTGCGAGGATGACCGCATCGGTCACGGCAAGGACCGGCGGAGTGTCGATGATCACCCAGTCGAACGGGCCGGTCGCGAGGTTCACCAGGAACGTATTCATCCGCTCCGATGACAGCAGCTCCGACGGATTTGGCGGCGTTCGCCCCGCCGTGATCACGACCAGGTTGGGTTCGCTGGTGCGTTGAACGGCGTCCCGCACGCGCGCCTGCCCGACGAGCAGATGTGACAAACCGGTGCCGTTCTCGAGACCGATGGTCTTGTGCAGTCCCGGACGCCGCATGTCCGCATCGATCAGCAGCACGCGCGACCCGCCGAAGGCGAGCGCAATTGCCAGGTTGCAGGCGGTCGTAGTCTTCCCTTCGAGCGGCTGGGTGCTCGTTACGGCGATGATCCGGGTCGACTGCGCCACGCTCGTGAAGACGAGCGACGTGCGCAGCGATCGGAATGCCTCGCCGAAGTCATGCGGGACCGTCTCGGTCAGCACGGGAACGCGATCGCCCCGGACGGCGGGCACGAGACCGAGCAGCGGCAGCCTCAAGCGCTTGCTGATGTCTTCCGGCGTCTTGACGCTGTCGTCGAGATACTCGATGCCAAATGCGAGCGCGAGCGCGACCGTGAGCCCCGCGAGAACCGCCGTGATCCAGTCGCGGCGCGGATTCGGAGACACGGGGAACGACGGCACGTCGGCGCGATCGATGACCGTGACGTTGTTCGCACTGCTGTTTGCAACGACCGCCAGTTCCTTCTGGCGAGCGAGCAGCGATTGATAGACCTGCCGATCGCTGTCGGCCTTGCGCTGCAGCAGCTTGTAGTCGCCGCTCTTGCGATCGAGGTCCATCGAGGCCCCCTTCTGCTGCTCGAGCTGTGACGAAAAGCTGCGTTCCTGCGCGAGGGCGGCGTTGTAGTCGTTCTTGACCGATTCAATGACTTTCGTGCGCTCCGCGATCAGCCGGCGCCTCGCGTTTTCGAGCTGCGCACTCACTTCGATCATGCGCGGGTGCTCGGGGCCGTACCGGCCGGCGTAGCTCGACTTCTGGGTGTTGAGCGTGGCGATGACGCTCTTCGCTTCGACGACGCCCGTGTTCGTGCCGACGACCGGGAAATTATCGATTCGATCGGCGGCAGGATCCGCGCCCCGGAGCTGGTTGTAAATCGCTTCCTTGCTGAGACGTTCGTTGCGCGCCAGCGTGACCTTGTCGTTCAACTGGTTGAGGCGCGACACCACGATGTTCTGGCGGTCCTCGAGCGACAGGGCGTTGTTCTGCTCGCGGTAATCCGTCAGCGCCGCTTCGCTCTGGGCGAGCTGCGCCTCCTGCCGCTTCAGCTCCTCGCCGAGCCACTTCAGCGTCTTCTCCGTGTTCTGCAGCCGCATGTCGATGTTCTGCTGCGCGTACTCGTCGGCGACGCTATTGGCGGCAAGCGCGGCGAACCTGGGATCGCTGTGCGCGTAGACGATCCTGACCAGCCGGCTGTTCGGCTCCGGCCGGATCATCAGGCCGCCGAGAAATGCGCTGATGAGACCGGCTTCCTGCGCGGACTCGTCAGGCGCCGGCGGGGCGGCACCGTCCGATTTGGGTTTCACAAGCAGGCCGCGGATCCACGCGCCGGCCGCGGCGCGTCCCTGCCTGGCCAGCGACAACGGGTCGCGCGACGGCGGCGCGCTCCCGTTGAACAGCGGACTGTTCTGCAGTTCGAGCTTGCGCACGACGCGGCGCCCCAGCCCGCGGCTCTGGAGAATGCTGTACTGGGTCTGGTAGTACGGGCCCGACTCCTGCCAGAATGCGGGGTCGTTCGCGTTCAGCGTGCCGACCTGCGTCGTCCGCTCGTCCTGGATTTGCACGCGAGACCACGCCTCGTACACCGGGGTGGTGGAGTAGGTCTGCACCATCATCGCCGTGACGACGAGCAGAAATGCCGTTCCCGCGAGACGCCGATGCTTGAAGAGCGCGTTCAGGCGATCCAGCACGTGCGTCGGCTGCGGCGCGGGGCTTGGAAGCGCAACGGCTCCCGGCACCTCCGCGGACACGTGTGTGCGGAGTTCCTGAGTATCGAACATCAGACGGTTATCGCTTCGCGCTCACCGGGCGCGCGACGGGAGCCAGCGCTGTCACCCCCACGCTGGCGGCGGCGGAGGTTGCGGCAATCGCCACGTTTTCGAAGAACCCAACGAACCACGGGACGCGCGCCCCAAGACGAACGAACGTCGCGACGGTCTCACCCGGTGCGACGACGAACGCCTGGCCGACCGCCAGCACTCTTCCGCTCTCGTTCAGGAGCTCGACTACGTAGGTGCCCCCATCGACGTTCGAAAACGTGAAGTGCCCCTCGGTATCCGCGGTCGTCGTCGCCTCGACGCGGCCGGTCGTCGCATTCCGGAGGCGCAGCCTTGCTTCCGCGATCGGCGAGTTGTCCGCGTTCCACGCGGCACCAAGAATGGACATGGATCGCACCGCCCGCGCGGGGGGCATCACGCGTCCGGCCGGGTCGGGCAGGCGCCCTGCGGCGCCAGGCTCGGCGAGCGGCGCCGCCGCCAGGCAGACGACCAGCACACTCACGCTCGCCAGGCGACGCGCCACCCGTTGCTCGGTCGTCACACGTGTACCTATATCGGTGCCTGTGCTGTTAAGTCGCAGGAAGTTCCAGATTTAAACACAAAGCGTACCAGCTAGCCCGGCGGCCAGACAAGTGAAACTACTGGGGCAAACGCCAATTTCAGAGCGTTCACGGTACAGCCGTAACGATTCTGTAATCGGTGTTCGCCGCCCGCAACTTGCTGTTTCTGTTACGCTAACGACGCTTCCGGCTTCGGCGCCAGCCTTCAGGGCTCGCGGCGTGAGAGAGAAGTCGGACTTCCGGAGCCCGAGGCCGATATCGAGTAATGAGTGAAGGCTGGCAGGGATGGGACGAGTACGCCCCGTTTTATGACTGGGAGAACGCCCGTACCGTCGCGCGCCGGGATATCGCGTTCTGGAAGTCGCTGGCGCGGCAGCAACCCGGCCTCGCGCTCGAACTCGGGTGCGGCACCGGCCGGCTGGCGCTGCCGCTGTTGAAATCGGGCGCCCGCCTCGTCGGCATCGATCGCTCCGAGGCGATGCTCGGCCGCGCACGAAGCAAGGCGCGTCGCGCCGGCATATCCGATCGCGCCAGGTTCGTGCGCGGCGATATTCGGCGCCTGCCGTTTCGCGCACGACCGGGTTTCGGCCTCGTGCTCGCACCATACGGGATGCTGCAGTCGCTGACGCGCGAGCGGGATCTCGTCGCGACGCTCGAGTCGGTGGCCCGCGTGTTGCGGCGCGACGGCGTGTTCGGGATTGATCTCGTGCCCGACCTGCCGCGCTGGTCGGAATACAACAAGAAAGTGACGCTCTCGGGGGCGCGCGATGCGCGCACGCACCTCACGCTTCGTGAAACCGTCCGCCAGGATCGCAAGCGTCGTCTGACGATGTTCGACCAGGAGTATGTCGAGCGGCGCGGGCGCGAGCGGCGCGTGCACCGGTTCGAGCTGACGTTTCGCACGCTGACGGTGCCGCAAATGCGGCGGCGTCTCGAGGTTGCTGGCTTCGAGGTGCGCGCCGTGCTTGGCGACTATCGTGGCGGACCCTGGCACCCGGACGCGGATGTGTGGATCATGCTCGCGGCCCGTGCGTGAGATCCCGGCATCATGCGATTGAGTCCTGACGTGGTCTTTCGCGAGCTCGAAGGTGAAGCGGTCATTCTCGACCTTGCGAGCGGACGCTACTTCGGGTTGAACGCAGTAGGCACGCGCATCTGGACACTCCTCGACACGGGAACACCCATCGAGCGGATCGTTGGCACGATTGCCGGGGAATACGACGCGGATCCCGAGCAGATCGCGCGTGATGTCAACACGTTGATCGACGAGTTGCTGGCGCGCGGTCTGATCGTCTCGTCTGAAGAATCTCGCAGCGATAAGTCATGAGCGCGATTGCCGCGGTGTTCAGCGCGGACGCAGGGGACCACGTCGGCGCGATGACGGCGATGCTGAACGCGGCGTCGCATCGCGCGCCGGGCCCTCCGCGCACCTGGCACACGGGACCCGTCGTGCTCGGGTGTCGCGAGCGGCAGCTCGAGACCGCACTGGCGGTTGACCCCTCGAGCGGACGCGTGATTGTGTTCGACGGCCGCATCGATAACCGCGACGAGCTGATCGCACTGCTCGGACTGACGAGTGCCGCGACCGACGCCGAGTTCGTCCTCGCCGGCTGCGAGCGCTGGGGTGACGATGCACCGGCGTTGCTGCTTGGTGATTTCGCATTCGCGCTCTGGGACCCGGCCGCACGAAAGGTGTTCTGCGCGAGGGATCCCTTCGGACAACGTCCGCTCTTCTACGGGCGCGCCGGGCACATCGTGGCGATAGGCTCGGAACCGCAGCAGGTACTCAGCCATCCGGCAATTCCAGCACAAATCAACGAAGGCGTCGTGGCCGAGCATCTCGCCGGCACGCGGACGACGATTGATGAAACGGTCTGGCGCGATGTCAGGCGGCTGCCACCGGCGCACGCCCTGGTTGCGGCAGAGAACAGCCTTCGCGTCTGGCGCTACTGGGACTTCAATCCCGACGCGCGCGTCGAGCACGGGCGCCCCGACGCCTACGCGGAGCACTTTGCGCAGCTGTTCGATACCGCCGTGAAACGTCGCGCGCGTGGCGCCACCCGCGGAGTCGGCGTCTTCCTCAGCGGCGGCGTTGACTCCTCCGCCATTGCCGGTGTCGCCGCGCGTTTGCACCGGGCAGGAGAGTTGCCCGTGGTGCATGCGTTTTCGATCGCGTTTCCGAACTCGGCGTGCGACGAGTCGCCGTTTATCGACGCGGTCGTTCGGCATTCGGGGATTCCGTCCACGCGGCTCGATGCGGCTGCGGCGACGCGTGCGCACATCGAGGCAGAGATCGCGCGGTATCGCGATCTTCCCGCGTTCCCGAACGGATTGGCTCTGGATCCGTTGCGTGCCCGCGCGGCCGCGGATGTTGATGTCGTACTGACCGGGTACGGCGGCGATGAATGGTTCAGTGGCTGTTGTCCGTTGCAGCTCGCCGATCTCGTGCGGCCGCGCGGCCGGTCGCGAGCGGCACTCGCCCGGGCCTTGATCGCGCCGCGGATTCCTCGAACCCTGATGCCAGCCGCGCGTGCGATCGCAGGAGCGCGTCCGCCGGCGTTCGAATGGATCCGTCCGGACTTCCAGGCGAGCACCGCATTACGCGACCGTTTGCGCCGGCCCGAACGCCGGCGCTTCCGCACCCGCGCGCAACGCTATATCCATTCGATCACCAGCAGCGCGGTGCAGGTGATCGGCGACGAGCTCGAAGATCGCGCCGCCGCTTTCGCGGGTATCGAGCAACGACAGCCATTCAACGATCGATGCGTGGCAGAGTTCGGCTTCGCGCTCCCGCAATCGCAGCGGCGGTCTGGTGACGAGACCAAGGTCGTCATCCGGCGGGCACTCGCGCGCGATCTGCCGGAGCAGGTGTTGCGGCGCAGCGACAAAGCGGAATTTTCATCGACGTTCGTTGAGAGTGTCGAGTGCCTGGGCGGGCGACACCTTTTCGAGGATCTGTGGACGGCCCGTGCGGGCTGGGTCGATGCCGCGGCGGCCACGGGACAGTACGATCGGCTGGTGAACCTTTACAGAGCGGGAGATGCCGCGTACATTTCCCTCACCGGGCCGGTCTGGGCCGTCGCCGCCGTCGAGCTCTGGCTGCGGCAGATCGAAGGAGTGACTCGTGACCGAGCGAAACACGCGTGACCCGAACCGTGAGAACCAGCGCACGGACGCGCACGCGCGGAAGCGATACGAAGCGCCGCGGTTGATCGACTACGGACGCATCAGCAAGCTGACGCAGTCGGGCGGCATCACCACGAAGGACTTTGGCAACATGGAGCGCGTGGGGACGTGATCTGTTCGAGCTGGCGTTAACGTTATGCACTCGAGCGCTCGCGGCTACCGGTTCTGCGGAGACACCATCGCCAGCGCCATCGAGCTTCCGCTTCTCGGCCGCGGCGAATCCTTGGATCCTGCGTGCACCATTGAGCTCGCGCCATTCGCCGATCGCGTAACCCCCAATGACTGCTGGTTTCACCACTGGCGCATCGGGCGTCAGGCGCCATGGCTGTCGTTTGCGCGCCGCGACGACGGCTACCTGCTGCGATTCCACGGCCTCGCCGACTTTCTCGTGAGCGCGGACGGCGCTCGCATCCGTGCCTGTCCTTCGCGCGCGCTGCCTGGCGATACGTTGCGGCATCTGCTGGTGGACCAGGTGCTGCCACTGGCATTGAGCCGGCGCGGTCGCCTGCTCCTGCACGCCAGCGCCGTGCACGTGCCTGGCATCGGGGCACTCGCGTTTGCCGGTCCGACTGGCCGGGGCAAGTCGACGCTGGCCGCGGTGCTCGCGTCGAGAGGTGGTCGCATCCTCGCCGATGACTGCCTGGCAATCGAGTCGCGTGAAGGCAGCCTTTACGTACCGCCTGCCTATCCCGGTCTCCGGCTGTGGCCTGACGCGCCGTCACGGGCGCTGCGGCGCGGCACGAGCGGTTCGCGCGTTGCGCACTACACACGCAAGCGGCGTGTGAACGGTGGCGCGCTCCGATTTCATCGTCATCCGAGCCCGCTGCGGGCGCTGTTCCTGGTGTCGGAACGCAGCGACTCCGGGCTGCCGGCGGTGATTCGGCGCTGCCGCGCCTCGTCGAGGCTGATGGGCCTGGTGAAGTACGCCTACATGCTGGACATCGAGGACCGGGAAAATCTCGCCAGCACATTCGACCGCCTCGTGTCGATCGTCACGTCCGTTCCCGTGCTGCGGCTCCGGGTGCGTGACGGTCATCGTCGACTGTCTGGCGCAGCCGATGCCATCCGCGCGCATGCGGCCACGCTCCTGGATCAGAGTCCGGATCTCAGCGATCGCGCCTCCCGATGTACGACTTGATCGCGTACTCGAAGATGCTCGCGGACACCGTCCGCATTCGCGCCTACACGGAGGCGCTGCGTGAAACGGTACGCGATGGCGCGATCGTGCTCGACATCGGGACGGGACCGGGAATTTTCGCGCTGCTGGCATGCCGCGCTGGCGCCGCGCGCGTCTATGCCGTGGAACCGGCGCCAATCATCGGCGTTGCGCGCGCGGTCGCGCTGGCCAACGGCTGCGGCGACCGGATTACGTTCATCGAGGCCTCGTCGCGAGAGATTGACCTTCCCGAACCGGCGGACGTTATCGTGTCCGACATCCATGGACAGCTGCCGCTTCGCGCGGACGCCATCCCGGCGCTCATCGATGCACGAAACCGCCACCTGCGGCCGGGCGGAACGCTGATTCCGCTCGTCGACACGATTCATGGCGCAGTGGTCGAGGCCCCCCGGACGTACGAACGCGCACTCGGCGGCTGGGACGTGGCGTCAGTCGGACTGGATTTCAGTGCGGCGCGCGACCTCGCAACGAACGCACTCTGGCGCATGGTGGACGACGATGGGCGGCTGTTGAGTGCGCCAGGAGCCTGGGCCGAGCTCGATTACCGCGTGCTTCAGACAGCCAGCGTTCGTGCGCCGCTCGAATGGGACATCACGGAACCCGGCAGCGCCCATGGTGTCATGTTGTGGTTCGAGGCCCACCTGTCGCCGAGTGTCACGTTGTCGACCGGCCCGAGCGGGCCGTCCCTGGTCTACGGCCGCGCGCTGGTACCGTGGCCAAGCCCGGTGCAATGCGAGCGCGGCACCCGAATCCATGTCGCGCTGCGAGCAGATTTCGTCAACGACGACTACATCTGGACGTGGGAGAGCACGATTACGCCGCGCGCCGGCGCCGAGCGTCATTTCCGCCAGTCGACGCTCACGTCCGCGCTGCTTTCGAAGTCGCAGCTGAAGGGCGAACGATGACGGCTCAGGACTCAGGGCTCAGGAGCTGTGGCCCATGGTGGGTGCAACCGCAATCCGGCTCACGGCCATGAGTCATCTGACCCCGAGCCGCCATGCGTCTTGAGCGGTGAGCCGCGTCGTCGATTGTCCGGCCGCGTGGCTGCGTGGTAGGATAGACGGTCATTTTTCTTCGCAAATCACGAAGTTTCCCTGGAGTTTCCCCATGTCCGGCCATTCCAAGTGGCACACGATCAAGCACAAGAAGGGCGCGGCCGACGCGAAGCGCGGCAAGGTGTTCACGCGCATCATCAAGGAACTGACGGTCGCGGCCCGCAACGGCGGCGGCGACGCCGACACCAACCCACGCCTGCGCACGATTGTCGCGGAAGCAAAGTCGGTCAACATGCCGGCCGAAAACATCAAGCGCGCCATTCAGCGCGGCACGGGCGAGCTCCCCGGCGTTTCGTACGAAGAGGTCACGTACGAGGGCTACGGGCCCGGCGGCGTTGCGATCATGATCGAGGTGCTCACCGACAACAAGAACCGCACCGTGGGCGAGATGCGCCATACGCTGTCGAAGCATGGCGGCAACCTCGGTGAGGCGAACAGCGTCGCCTGGATGTTCGAGAAGAAGGGCTATATCGTCGTCGAGAAGGGCAAGGCGGACGAAGAGAAGCTGCTCGCGGCCGTCATCGACGCCGGCGCCGACGACATGAAAGACGACGAGGACAACTGGGAGATCGTTTCCGCTCCAGAGGTATTTCCGGCCGTGCACACCGCCGTGAAGGGCCTTGGCATCGAGCCCGCGGCCGCCGAGATCGCGATGCTGCCGCAGAACTACGTCAAGCTCGAAGGCAAGGCCGCGCAGCAGATGGTCAAGCTGATGGAACTCCTCGAAGAGCACGACGACACCAAGAAGGTGTGGACGAACGCTGATATCGAGGAGAAGGAGATCGAGGCTTCCTTGGCGTGAAAATCTTCGGGATCGATCCCGGTTCCGAGCGTACCGGATACGGCTGCATCGACACCGATGGCAGCCGTCACCGGCTCGTCATCTGCGGCGCGCTCAGCGCCCCCGCCCGGACGTCATTTCCAGACAGACTGCACATGATTCACGCCGGGCTCACCGCGCTGCTCGCGGAGCATCGGCCGGACTGCGTCGCGATCGAGAATGTCTTCCACGCAAAGAACGTCAGGAGCGCGCTGAAACTCGGTCACGCGCGCGGGGTGGCGTTACTGGCGGCGTCCCAGGCGGGGATCACGGTCATCGAATACGCGCCGGCCGAGATCAAGCGCGCGGTCGTGGGCTTCGGGCGTGCCGACAAGCACCAGGTCGGCCAGATGATCAAGCTGTTGCTCGGTCTCGAATCGGTACCGACGCCCAACGATGCCGCGGACGCACTGGCCGTCGCCGTCTGCCACGTGCATTCGTCGCATGGCGCCGTCGCCGAGGCGATCCGCAGCGACGCGCAGCTCCGCGGCCGCACCACGGCGGCGCCGCGCAGCTGGCGGGCATACCGGCCGTGATTGCCCGTCTCAAAGGCACGTTGCTCGAGAAAGCTCCCACGCGCCTGATCGTCGATGTCGGCGGTGTCGGCTACGACGTGATCGTTCCGCTGTCCACGTTTTATACCGTCGGCGAGGCTGGCTCCGACGTCGCGTTACGCGTGCACACCCACGTCCGCGAAGACGTCATCGCGCTCTACGGCTTTGCGTCCGCCGTGGAGCAGGATCTTTTCGAGCGGTTGATCGGTATCAGCGGCATCGGCCCGAAGCTCGCGCTCGCGGTGCTTTCGGGAATCGATGCCGGCGAGCTGGTGCGGGCGATTCGCGCACAGGACGTGGCGCGGCTCGTGAAGATTCCGGGCGTCGGCAAGAAGACCGCGGAGCGCATCGGCCTCGAGCTGAAAGATCGTCTGCCCGCCGCGCTGCAACCAGCGGGCGCGACCGCCGCCTCCGCCAGCCCGGGCGACCAGTTGCGAGACGATCTGCTGTCCGCGCTGACCAATCTCGGCTACCAGCGCGCCGCGGCCGAGAAAGCCATCGATGCGGCATTGAAGAAGACGCCCGACGCTCCCTTCGAACAGCTCGTTCGAGACGTTCTCCGTGCAATGATGAGAGCATGAGCATGGAGCGCGCATGAGCGACGATCGACTGGTGAACGCGTCGCGCGAGGACGAAGAGGTCCAGTACGAGGCGGGGCTTCGGCCTCGCACGCTGAACGAGTACATCGGGCAGGACAAGGTTCGCGAGAACCTGCACGTCTCGATCGAAGCCGCGAAGCGACGCGGCGAAGCGCTCGACCACGTCCTGCTGTACGGACCCCCGGGTCTCGGCAAGACGACGCTCGCGACAGTGATCGCGAACGAGCTTGGCGTCGCGATTCGTCCCACGGCGGGGCCGGTGATTGAAAAACCAGGCGACCTGGCGGCGATGCTCACGAATCTTCAAGCGCGCGAGGTTCTGTTCATCGACGAGATCCACCGTATGAGCCCGGCGATCGAGGAAATCCTCTATCCCGCGATGGAGGACTACGAGCTGGACATCGTCATCGGCCAGGGGCCCAGCGCGCGTTCCGTGAAAGTGCCGCTTCAGCGCTTTACGCTCGTGGGAGCGACGACCAGGACGGGAC
>JBKOZS010000279.1:0-12420 GCA_046726015.1 Acidobacteriota bacterium | reverse complement strand
CGCGCGTTCAGGGTGTCGCAGCACCGCGGATCGTTCGTGCCGTCGCCGCTCGCCCCACATGTAACGGCAACCGTGCACCCGTCGTCGATCCTTCGGGCACCCGATGATGAAAGCCGGCAGGCGGAAATGAGACGTTTCGTCGAAGACTTGCGACGTGTTGCCGCTGAGCTCGCCAAACCGGGAGTCAAGTAATGGCCGAACCGTTTCGCCCTGCACTGCTGCTGTCGATGCCGCAACTGCAGGACCCGAATTTCGTCAAGACCGTCGTGTTGCTGTGCGAGTACAACCCGGACGGCGCGTTCGGGGTCGTGCTGAATCGTCCGACCGACATGTCCGCGATGTCGATGGTTCGACTCGAGCCGCCAGTGACCACCGGCAACGACATGCCGTTGTACATCGGCGGGCCCGTCGAACCCCAGCGCGGGTGGATTCTCCTCGGCGAGGAGCCCGACACCGAGTTCAAGACCATCAGCGATGGGTTGTACCTGTCGACGTCCCCCACGCTGTTACGGCAAGTGCTCGAGGCGCGTCCGGCGCCGCGTGCGCGCGTGCTCGCGGGTTACGCGGGCTGGGGGCCCGGTCAGCTCGACGAGGAACTTGCGCAGTCCGCCTGGTTGCTGAGTGATATCGAGCTCGACTTGATCTTCGACGTGAAGCCAGGCGTGATGTGGGAGACCGCCATCCGTCGACTGGGCGCGGATCCATCGACGCTGACGATGGGCCACGGCGTCCACTAATCGGCGAAGAATCGAAGAACCCGACGTCGAAGAATCGAAGAACCCGACGTCGAAGAATCGAAGAACCCGAAGGGTCGAAGGAGAAGAGTATCGAAGGAGAATAAGGCGGGTCTTCAGACCCGCCTACTTCGACAGCACCTCCGCGAAGAAATCGAGCGCGCGCGGATCCTTCGACTGTCCCAGCCAGAACATCGCCTGCTTCCGCACGGCGGGATTCTTGTTGGTTTTCGCCACCTGGATGAGGAGCGGCACCCCCTCATCCTTCGGAAGCTGACTGAGCGCAAATACCGCGCGCTTTTTCACCTCGGTGTCCGGATCCTGCTCGATCGCGGCAGTGATCTCTTTGGCGGCTTTCTCACCGGCTTTCTGTCCGAGCCAGAAGATCGCCTGGCTGCGAACCTTTGCACTCGTGTCCTGCCGCGCCAGCCGGATCAACGTGCTGTCTGCCGACGGATCGCGATGCATGGAGATGGCGGCGAGTGCGCCGTTCGTGACCCGGTCACGCTTCTGCTCGTCGCGAGTGATCAGGCTGGCGAGCAGCGTGACTGAATCGGCGGGTGCGACCCCCTCGAGCCAGTGAATCGTGCGGCCGCCGGCATCGAGCTCGCAATCCGGCGTGAACGTGCGAACTTTCTGCACCGTCTTGTCTTCAACTCGGATGAGCACGATCATCGAGTCGGTTCCTTCGAGTTTCACCGGCCCCGTACTCTGCGCCCGCGACTGGCCCTGGCCGCGCGTTTGCGAGTCCGAGCGCTCCAGCCCGCACGACGTCATCCAGCCGTCGCCGTAGCAGCACATCGAGTGATCTCCCGGCGTGATAGGCACCGCGTAGCCAATCCATGCGGGCTCCGTCTGCGCCGCGACGAGGCTTCGGAAGGCCGGGTCGAGTCCCTGGCCGGCCGCCTGGGCAGCCAGGCGGCCGTTGATGATTCGGGGCTGCGCGAACGCAGGCGCAGCAAGCGCGAGGGTCACGAGCGTTGACGCGATGACATGGCGTCGCATAGTCGTGTCCTATTTGTTGAGAATTTCGAGCAGGTAGTCGGTCGCAACCTTCGAACGCCCCATCAGCGACAGCTTCTGGACGATCTCTTTCTTCATCGCCGCGTCCTGCTCCTTGCGCGCGATGGCGACGAGCGATTCCGCGTTGTTCTGGATGAAGAGCGCATTGATGACCGCCTTCTTGATTTCCGGATCCTTGTCAGAGCCGTAGATCTCGACGAGCGCGTCGCCCGTACGCTTCGAGCCGATGAGGCCGAGGTTCCGCACCGCCACGCGGCGCAGCTCCGGGTTCTGCTCGGTCTTCGCCAGGTCGATGAGCTTTGTGGCATTGCCGCCGACAAACATCGCCTGGAGGATCTGTTTCTTGACGTCGAGCGATGTTTCCTTCTGGTACAGCGTCCACAGCTCGTCGTGGGCTCCCATCACGCCAAGCTGGCGGACCGCCTCGGCGCGAAGCTCGGCGTTCTGCTCGCTTTGCGCGGCCTTGAGCAACCGATCCTTCTCGCCCGCGACCATGAACGCGCGCAGGATGCGTCGTTTCACGTCGACATCGCTGCTGCCCGAGTAAATGTCGCCGAGGGCCGCGCGGCTTTCAGGACCGCCATGAATGCCAAGGTACTGGATGGCTTTCGACTGCAGGTCGGGCGTCGAATTGCCTTTCGCGACGTTGACGAGCACCTCGCGTGCCCGCGGCGAGTTGCTCTGCGCGAGCACGAACAGGGCGCGCTCCTTCAGCCGGGGCGAACCGGTGCCTTGCAGGAGCTTCTGCAGCATCGGAATCGCCTGTTCCGGGTCGGAGTTCTGCAGCGCGTTGAGCGCATACAGCTTCATCTCCTCGTCACTCTCCGATTCCGGGCGCGGGGGCTGCCCGGCGTCGCGCCGGACTTCCTGATCGAGCGCCTTGGCTTGTTCGAGATACCGGCTCTTCGGGAACTCCTTCATCAATGCGGCGATGGTCCCGAGCGCCTCCGCACGCTGCCCCTGCTTGTTCTGCGCGTACGCCTTCCAGTAGAGTGCCGCGTCCGCCTTCGACCCCTTCATCTCGACGACGCGATCGAAGCTGGCGGCGGCGCGGTCCCAGCGGGAGGCATCGAGCGCCGAGATCCCCTGGTCGTAATACCGCGACTCCTGGTCGCGCTGACGGTCCCGCTGCTCGCGTTCGCGCTCGCGCTGCTCCTGTTCGCGCTCGCCCCGCTCGCGTTCCCGATCGCGCTGCGCTTCCTGGCGTTCGCGGTCTCGTTCGTCTCGTGCGAGCTCGTACTCGCGCTCGCGATCCTGGTCGACCAGCGACGGGCTCGAAAGACCTGCCGGGGCGGTGAGAGTGAACTGGCCTTGTGCGGCAGCCGGCGTGGCGAGCGCCAGCAGGCACGTGATATTGAGCATCTGTCTCTTCATGGTTGGTTATCTCAGCTCTTGGTTGTATTGAGCGCCCGCTGGCCCGTTCGCTCCTGGATCGCGGCCTTCTGCCGCTCACGCACTTCCGACGAAACCACCCTCACCTTGAACAACAATCCCGCATTGATGCGGCGCCGCACGATGTCGAGGTCTTCCTGCGACAGCGTCGACGGGCTGGCCGTGACGTCCACCAGCACGCGCTCGAGCTCGTCGAGCACGGACGCGACGGCGGCGTCTCCCGTCGTCGCGGCGCTCTGCCGATACAACCGGTTCGCCGCCAGCAGTTGCTGCGCTCGTTCCTGCTCCGAGGAAATGTCGACTGTCCCCGTGTTCTCTGCGCTCACCAGCTCCACCAGCACCATCTGCGTTCGATCGAGGTGATCGCCGAGATCGACGAGCAGGATGCGTTCGCGCACGTTCTCGGCCGATGCCTGCGCTGGCGCGGACGTCCCGGTTGACGGTATCGAGCGCGTCAGCCGTCCTGCGATGAACGCGCCGGTCACGAGCAGCACCACCATCGCGGCCCATGCGAGACGCGAGGGAGAGAGCACGAACCACGACCACCATCCGCGGCCGCGCACGGGAAGCGCCGGCTCCAGGCGCGCCCATGTTACGCGCTCGAATCCTTCCGGGGCTTCCGCGGCTGGCGCGCTATCGACGAGCGCCAGCACGCGCTTCAGACGCCCGTAGTTCTGCTGGCAGTGGTGGCACTCGGCGAGATGGCCGGCCGCGCGGCTTTCTTCCGGCAGCGTCATTTCCCCGTAGTAATGCAGCACCAGGTCGTCGTCAGTCAGGTGAAGCGTGGCCATGGGATCAACTTTCAACAAAAGGTTCGAGCGCGAGGCGCATCTTGCGCACCGCCCTGAACACGCTGTGCTTCGCGGCGTTGGCTTTCAGTCCGAGCGCGCGGCTGATTTCCTCGATCGACTGTCCTTCGAAGTGCCGCAGCACGAACGCGGCACGTTCCATGTGACTGAGTGACGCCATCGCGCGGCCGACGCGCTCCTGCACTTCCGTGCTGAGCATCAGTCGTTCTGGCGACGGGTCGTCGCGGTCTTCCGCCGCGCCTTCGAAGTGTTCGAGGTCCGCGGCGTCCGCGCCTGACTCCTGGTGCCTGCGCGAGCGAATGAGATCGATTGAACAGTTCACGGCAATTCGATGGAGCCACGTGCCGAAGTTCGCGCGCGACTCGAAACGGCCCAATTGACGGTACGCCCGCAGGAACGTCTCCTGGACCACGTCCTCCGCGTCCTGCGGGTTGCCGGTCATCCGGTGCGCCAGCCGATAGACGGCGCGGCTGTGGCGCTCGACGAGCGATCGGAAAGCTTCGCTATCTCCATCGCGGGCCAGCGCGACGGCGGCGGCGTCCGTGTGCGGCATCCGAGTGATTAGACGGGGGTTGTGCGGAACGGTTAGCTAACGGATGAGGTGAATTCTGCTCGGTCTGTCTGCGCTGGCGACAGGCGGGAAGTCGTTGATTTTTTTGGATCAGACCTCTGTGGGATCGCGCGCGGCTGGATCCAGCTCCTCCTCGCGATGCGGATCGACGGCTCCCGGCACCTTCACCGAGCGCACGTGATGGAGAAGGTCCCGCATTTTCGCAATTTCTGCGTTGAGTGCTTTGATGCAGCCCTCCTGGCTTTCATGTGCGACGTCGGTACTGACGCCGCAGTACGGGCAGATCATTGGCGGTTCGTGAGTCAGGTCGCAGGGAGCACCCCGCTGCGGCTGCAAAAAGCTCACCGTGGTTAACTCAACGATGCCAGCGTGCGTTCGAATCCCTCGTCGAGTGGCGTGATGCGCAGATGAAGGGCGTCGACGGCGGCCTCGCTCGCGAGCGGCCAGTCATGACGAAAAATGTGCACGATCCCGCGCGTCAGCAGAGGCGGCCGCTTCGTGGCCGCGGCGCGCACCTCTTCGGCAAACGCTGCAGCTGTTGCGATTGCATACGGGATGCGGAAGGGATGCTTGCGGCCGCGCGCGCGCTGCAGGTAATCGAAGATCGCGCGCTGCGGCGCGTTCACGCCGCCCACGACATACTCGCGCGCGGGAGCGGGATGCGTCAGCGCCGCCACGTGTGCCGCCGCCACATCGTCCACGAATGCGTACGACCAGAGATGCTCCGGGCCGATCACTCCAGGCAGCTTCCCGGCGAGGTGGTCGCGCATCAATCGTCCGACCAGGTTCCCTTCGGTCGCCGGGCCGGGTCCGTAAATCACGCCGGGGTAGAGCGTCACGACAGGCAGCCCGTCCGCTGCCGCCCGCCGCGCCACGTCGCGTGCGGCCACCTTCGTGCGCTGATAATGATTCGCGGTTAGTGGCCGCGGACTGTCGGCCGGTGGGAGCGCAAGAAACGATGACGTGTAGACGACCCGGGGCGTGTGATGCGCGCGCGCCGCCGCGAGCACAGACTGCAGCCCGCCGACATTGACCGCATCGAACTCCGAAGGATCCCGCCGCCACACTGCCACCAGCGCCGCGGTGTGGCAGATGGCATCGCAGCCCTCGGCGGCACGCGTCACGTTCGTGGTGTCGCGGATGTCGCCGTCGATGGCGCGTCCGGGCAGCGCTGCGGCGGTCGCGCGCCGCGCGAACACGACCGGTTCGTGCCCCGCCCGCTCGAGCGATCGAGCGATTGCCGATCCAAGATAGCCGGTTCCGCCCGTCACGAGCACGCGCATCGTTCATCACCAAATCACGAAATCCGCAAATCGCGAAATCACGCGATTCCAAAGTACACTGTTCCCTTATGTTCAGGCAGAGAACCGGCTCCGTGGTCTGCGCCTCCTGCGGATCGCTGGTCGGCGTCAACGACGACCGGTGCTACAACTGCGGCCGCCGTAATCCCGGGTTGTGGGGATTTGGCCCCGCGCTGCGGCGGTTCGGCAACGACCTCGGATTCATCACGCTCGTCGTTTACGGTTGCACCGGGCTCTACCTCGCCACGCTCGTGGTGTCGGTGATGCTGGGCGAGTCGATCATGTCGGGGTCGATGTTCTCGATCCTGGGTCCTGGCAGTGTCACGTTATTTCTCTTCGGTGCGAGCGGCGGCGTACCGGTATTCGTTTACGACCGCTGGTGGACGTTGCTGAGTGCCGGGTGGCTCCATGCAGGTGCCCTCCACATCCTGTTCAACATGATGTGGGTGCGGCAGCTTGGGCCGGCTGTGGCGGATATGTATGGCGCCGCGCGAATGATCATCATCTACACGATCGCCGGCGTCGTGGGCTTCTTCTTCAGTTCGTTTGCCGGCGCGTATCTGCCAGGGCTGCCGTTCCTGCACGGCGCCTCCGTAACGATTGGCGCTTCCGCGCCAATCTTCGGCCTGCTCGGGGCGCTCGTGTACTACGGGCGTCGAGGCGGCAGCTCGTTCGTCGGGTCCCAGGCTTTCAGCTACGCCCTGACGAATTTCGTGTTCGGGCTGTTGATGCCGGGAGTCGACAACTACGCGCACGCCGGCGGCTTTGTTGGCGGCTATCTTGCCTCGATGTGGCTCGATCCGTTGAAACGAGAGCGGATGGATCATTTCGTCGGCGCCGCCATTTGTCTCCTCCTCACCGGCATCAGCATCCTCTGGTCGCTGATCACCGGGCTTCCCCGCATCCTCAGCTAGGATAGTTTCGCGTGCGCAAACCTGTCGTTCTCATTACAGGTGCCGGCGGCGAGATCGGTCACGGTCTGATCGATCGCCTGGCGCAGCGCGGCGATCGCGCGATCGTCACCATTGACATCTCGAAGCTCGACGACTCGATCGCGAAGAAGGTGGATCGCGAGGTCACGGGATCGATCCTCGACCGCGCGTTGCTCGAGCGGCTGATGGCCGAGTACGAGATCGATCTGATCTTTCATCTTGCCGCGCTGCTGTCGACGCGCGCCGAGTTCACGCCGGTTGCCGCGCACCAGGTGAATGTCGAAGGCACGCTGAGCCTGCTCGAGTTCGCGCAGCAGGAAGGGGAATCACACGGCCGTCCCGTCGTGTTCATCTACCCCTCGTCCATTGCGGCTTACGGTCTTCCAGGCCTCGAGACGAAGCAGAGCGCGGGCAAAGTATCCGAGGATCAGTACCTGCATCCGACGACGATGTACGGGTGCAACAAGTTGTATAGCGAGCTGATCGGGACCTACTACGCCAGGCATTACAAGCAGCTCGCCGCGGATACGCACAGCAGCCGCGTGGATTTCCGGTGCGTGCGTTTCCCGGGGCTCATCTCGGCGCTGACGCTGCCGTCCGGAGGCACGTCCGATTACGCGCCCGAGATGATTCACGCCGCGGCCAAGGGAGAGAAGTACGGCTGTTTCGTGCGGCCGGACACGCAGATCCCGTTCATGGCGATGCCCGATGGCGTCGAGGCGCTGCTGGCGCTCGCGTCAGCGCCGCGCGATCGGCTGCAGCGGACCGCCTACAATGTCGGCGCGTTCAACCCGACCGCCGAGCAGATCCGCGATGTCGTGCTGAAGGCGTTCCCGAACGCGCAGATCGCGTGGGTGACGGACCACAAGCGACAGGCGATTGTCGATTCGTGGCCGGCGGACGTGGACGACACGGCCGCGCGGCGCGACTGGGGGTTCTCGCCGCGCTACGATTTCGAGCGGGCGTTCAGCGACTACCTCATTCCCACCATCAGAAGACGTTATGCGTAGAATTCAGGAGAGGTTGAGCGGGCATGCCGAAGCTGACAGTGGAAGGGTACCGGACCGTCGAAGTTCCGTCAGACAAACGCCTGGTCAGGGCGATTGAAGAAGACGTGGGCGTGGACATCCTGCACGCCTGTGGCGGCAACGCGCGATGCACCACCTGTCGCGTCGAGTTCATCGCCGGCGAGCCGGAGCAAATGACGGAAGCGGAGCGGAACGTACTCACCGCGCGCGGCGCCGTCGGCGTGCGCCTGTCGTGCCAGATGACCTGCGATCACGACATGGTCGTGCGCGCGATCAGCCGCCTCGAAGGCAGCGGCCGCCCCGATCCTGGCCCAAAGCCGGAGCCGACCATTCAGCCGCCGCCGGTGTGGATACCCAAGCAGTAACGTCTCACGCGGCGCGCGTCGAGATGACTTCAGCCGCGCGCGCGAGCGCGGCGGCAACGTTCGGACAGATGTTGTCGTCGCCGATGTGGTGATGGAAGCGCGCCTGCCGCATCACCGCGGCTGGCTGTTCCCGTGCGCCGCACAGCAGCAGCGTGCGCCCCGATGCACGCAGCCGATCGGCCACGTCCTCGATCGCCCGAAGCCCGGTGCCATCAATGGCGGTCATGTTGCGCAGGCGAATGATCACGACCGGCGGCAGCCGATCGATGTCGTCGGTGATCTTCGCGATCTTGTCGGTCGTGCCGAACAGGAACGGCCCGTGGATGCGGAAGATGGCGACGTAGTCGGGAATGGTTTTGTCCTGCAGGATGTGCGGCCGGCCCGACTCGACGTAATCACGCGTTACTTCCGACACGGTCGTCGTCACCGCGACGCGGCGGATGAACGTCAATGCCGCCAGCACCATGCCCACTTCGACGGCGATCGTCAGGTCCGCAAACACCGTGAGCGCGAACGTGACGATCCAGACGCCGATGTCGGTCTTCGTCAGCCGCAGCAGCTTCGGGATCTCGTGCCACTCGCCCATGTTCCACGACACCATGAGCAGGATCGCGGCAAGCACCGGCATCGGGATGAACCTCGCGAGCGGTGCCGCCGAGAGCAAGACGATGAGCAGCGTGATCGCGTGGACCATGCCGGCGACAGGTGATTTCGCCCCGGAGCGGATGTTGGTCGCCGTGCGCGCGATGGCTCCGGTCGCGGGCAGCCCTCCAAACATCGGCGAGGCGATGTTCGCGATCCCCTGCGCGACCAGCTCCGTATTTGGATTGTGCTGATCCCTGCCCATCCGGTCCGCCACGACTGCTGACAGCAGCGACTCGATCGCACCGAGGAGCGCGACCGTCAGCGCGGGCCTGAGCAGCACCGGAATCAGCGCCGGCTTGAACGCCGGGAGTTTGAGCTCGGGGAGGCCGCCTGGAATTCCACCGAAGCGGGATCCAACGGTCTCGACGGCAAGTCCGGTGAGCATGACCACGGCGGTCCCGGCGATGAGCGCGAGAATTGCGCCCGGTACGCGCGGGAACTTCTGCCGGAGCACGATCATGCCGGCCAGTGCCACACCGCCCAGCATCGCGGCGGCCGGCGAGAACGTGTCGGCGTAGCGCGCGAGCGCCATCAGGCGCGGGCCGAATTCGGAGGAGAGGTGTGGGATCTGGAGCCCCAGGAAATCGCGGATCTGCGTGCTCGCAATGAGCACCGCGATGCCGTTGGTGAAGCCAATCACGACCGGCCGCGGCAGGTACTTCACCGCGGTGCCCATGCCGGTCACCCCGAGGACGACGAGCATCACGCCCGCCATCATCGTGCACATGAACAGCCCGTCCACGCCGTAGGTCGCGATGATCCCCGCAACGACCACCACGAACGCGCCGGTCGGTCCGCCGATCTGGTAGCGCGACCCTCCGAATGCGGAAATCAGAAAACCGGTAACAATGGCGCAGTAGATCCCCGCTTGCGGGGTGAGCCCTGATGCGATGGCAAACGCCATCGCCAGCGGCAGCGCGACGAGACCGACTGTGACACCGGCAATCAGGTCGCTCGTGAGCATCGGCCACGAGTACTGGCGCAATGCGCGGACCGATGCCGGCATCCATGTTGGAGTGGGCATTGCAGTGATTCTGCGGGAGCATCCTATTGTAGCACGTCGAATGCGGGCGACCGCCTGGACATGGAGGCGAGATGGCGACGGGAGATATGGCGCGCGTGCTGCTGCACGGCAGCACGGATGAGTCCTTCGATCGATCGGCGAGGGTGGCGGGGCGCCTCGCGCGCGAATTCAATGCGGAACTGCACGTCGTGTACGTCGTTGAAGAACCGCTCAAGGCCGGGTGGACCGCGGAGGTGTCACCCTCGCAGCTTCCTGAACTGCATGTGGCCATGGAGGAAGAGGCGCGCGAGCGGCTGGGTCGGCTGCTGCCTGCCGAGTTACAGGATCGCATTACGATTGCCATCCGCACGGGCGACACCTCCACAGAGCTGGTGCGCTACACCGGAGAGAACACCGTCGACCTGGCGATCGTGCAGGGCTCCGACGAACACGCGCGCGCGTTCGTTGACGCCGGCCGCTGCTCGGTCTTGATCGTGCGGCCCTGAGCGCCCCTGCCACGGAGTGCGGCGCGGCTCAGGGCTCAGGGCTCAAGGCTCGATGGCTCAAGGCTCATGGCACACGCCGCGTTAATGGCTCACGCCGTAAGCCGTCGTTGTCGTGAGCCACCCTGAGTCCTGAGCCCTCAGTCATCAGCCGTCCTCCGTCCTCCGGCAACCGTCCTCTCATGTACTCTCTGATCAGTGATTCCCGCGGATCTCCTTGTGTCGGCCTACGCAAGCGGCTGGTTTCCAATGGCGGTGGAGCCGGGGGAAATCCGCTGGTACTCGCCGGACCCGCGCGGGGTCATTCCGCTCGACACCTTCCATGCGCCGAAACGGCTCGAGCGCGTCGTGCGGCAGGGACGCTTCGAGGTGCGTGTCGATTCCGACTTCACGGCGGTGATCCGCGCGTGCGCGGCGCGGCAGGATGAAGACGGCAGCTGGATCGACGACGAGATCCTGGAGAGTTATTGCGCGCTGCATGCGGCCGGCATCGCGCATTCCGTCGAGACCTGGCAGGACGGGATGCTCGCCGGGGGCCTCTATGGCGTCGCGCTCGGCGGCGCGTTCTTCGGTGAATCGATGTTTCACCGTGTTACGGATGCGTCGAAAGTCGCGCTGGTCGCGCTGGTCGAGCGTTTGCGCGAGCGCCGTTTCCGCCTGCTCGACACGCAGTGGGTCACCGATCACCTGGCGCAGTTCGGTGCGGTCGAGATTCCGCGCCGGCGCTACCTGCGGCTGCTGGATGAGGCACTCAAAGTCGACACGAACTTCAGGTGAGCCGCGCCTGAAGAACGGTCCGGTCCCAAGACCCGCCCCACCTGCGCTTGACGATCGCGGCGTCCGTCCGACAGACTCAAGTGTGCCCTCGTCCGTGCCCGCACGCGTCCTCATCGGCGTCGCCCTCGTCTCCGGATCGTTGCTGATGACCGAGTTGTCGCTGACGCGCATCTTCTCGGTCACGATGTATTACCACTTCGCGTTCATGGCGATTTCGATCGCGCTGTTCGGGCTGAGCGCGAGCGGGGTGTACGTCTTCCTGATGCGCGATCGATTCGCGCGCGTGTCCACCGAGCGGCTGCTGTCGATCCACGCCATCGCCTACGCGATCATTACGGTGATCGCGCTCGCGATTCTCGTCCGCATGCGCGTCGGGTTGAACTACACGCCGACGAACGTCGCGCTGATGGCGGTCACCTATCTGCTGTCGGCGTTGCCGTTTTTTGCCGGCGGCGCGGCGATCTCGATTGCCATCGCGCGGCTGAGCGCACACATCAGCGCCGTCTACGCCGCCGACCTGCTCGGGGCGGCTCTCGCGTGCCTGCTGCTGATGCCGGCCTTGAACAACCTGGGTGCGCCGGGTGCCATCCTTGCCGCCGCATGCATGGGCGCGCTTTCCGCTGCGCTCTTCCACCCGCCCGGACAGCGCGCGCCCGTCGTCGCTCAGGGGGGCGCGCTCGCGCTTGTCGTGCTCGCGGCTGGCGTGTCGCCGCTGCGGCTGTTCTCCGTCAGCGTGACGAAGGGGCACGAGCAGCACGCCGTCCTGTTCAGCAAGTGGAACTCGTTCTCGCGGATCGGGGTCTACGACCAGCCCTATGGCGCGTGGTCGCTGAGCGAACGATACACGGGGCCGCTCCCCGAGACGCACCTGATGGACATCGACTCCGCCGCGGGCACGCAGATCCTGCGTTTCCACGGGGACGTCAATGAAGTGAACTACCTGCAATACGAGCTGACGGCCATGGGGTATCGTCTCTTTGGCGATCCTGGCGGCACGCCGTCATCGCCGTTCAGCGCGCTGGTCATTGGCACGGGTGGCGGCCGCGATCTCCTGTCGGCGCTCGTGTTTGGCGCCTCCGCTGTCGACGGCGTCGAAATCAACCCGATCATCGTCAACGACGTGATGCGCGATCGGTTCAAGGCATACTCGGGCGGGATCTACGATCGGCCGAACGTCCACGTCGCCGTCGAGGACGGACGGAGCTACGTCCGGCGGTCATCCACCAGGTACGACATCATCCAGGCGTCGCTCGTCGATACCTGGGCCGCGACCGCCGCCGGCGCGTATGCGCTGAGTGAAAACTCGCTCTACACCGTCGAGGCGTTCAGCGACTACC
>JBKOZS010000278.1:0-21217 GCA_046726015.1 Acidobacteriota bacterium | reverse complement strand
GTGCACATAGAAGCATCGGCACCGACCCGAATCGATCTGGCGGGCGGTACTCTCGATATCTGGCCGCTCTATCTCTTTCATCATGGCGCGCAGACGCTGAACGCGGCCATCAGCTTGCGCGCGCGATGCACGATCCGGCCGCGCAGCGATCGGCGGCTCGTCATCGTGTCGGAAGATGCCGGGCAGCGCGTCGAGGTCGAGCACTGGTCGCACCTGCGCGACGGGCACGACCTGAAGCTCCTCGGCCGGCTGCTCCTCCACTTCCAGGCGGAAGGGCTCGAACTGCACACGAGCTCGGAATCGCCGTTCGGCGCCGGTATCGCGGGCTCGTCGGCATTGAATATCGCCGTCTGCGGCGCGCTGAACGAATGGACTGGCGGACGCCGGACCGCGGACGAAATCTTCCAGATCGCGATGAACGTCGAAGCGCAGGCGATTGACGTGCCGACCGGCGTCCAGGACTATCGGCCCGCCTATTACGGCGGGATTTCGGCCGTGGAACTTGGCGTCAGCGGCGTGCGCCGCGTCGCCCTGAACGTGGCGCCGAAACAGCTGCAGGACCGCCTGGCCCTCGCCTACACCAACGCGTCGCGGAACTCTGGGATCAACAACTGGGAAGTGACGAAGCGGCACATCGACGGTGATGCAGCGGTCCAGAAAAGCTTCGCGCGGATCCGCGACATCGCCGCGGCGATGCGAAATGCGCTCGAGCGTCACGACTGGGGAGAAGTCGGACGCCAGATTGCCGCGGAATGGGAGAACCGCAAGCAGCTCGCGCCGGGCGTGACGACCCCCGAGATCGACGCGATGATGGAGGCCGCGCGCGCCGCCGGCGCCATCGCGGGCAAGGTCTGCGGCGCCGGCGGCGGAGGGTGCCTGTTTTGCTTTGGCGAGCCACACGTCATCCCGGCCGTGCGCGACGCGCTCAAGCGGTCAGGCGCCCGCGTGCTGGATTTTCGGATCGAGGAAGAAGGCCTGAAGGTCGACCGCAAGAAGTGAGGACGTCGATCGAGCGAAATGGAAAATCTCGCCATCGCCCGCGTCCTCACCGAAATCGGCGACCTGCTCGAGATCAAGGGTGAAAACCCTTTCAAGATTCGCGCGTATCGCAACGCGGCCGAAACCATCGTCCACGAGACGCGGCGGGTCGCCGAGCTCACCCCCTCCGAGCGCCTCGACCTGCCCGGGATAGGCAAAGACATCGCCGCGAAAATCGGCGAGCTCGTCGACACCGGCGAGATGGCCTATTACAAGGACCTGCTGCAACAGTTCCCGCCAACCGTCCTCGACCTGCTGCACCTCCAGGGCGTCGGGCCCAAAACCGTGGCTTTGCTCTATCGCGAACTGGAGATCCGCACGCTCCAGGAACTCGAGGAAGCGGCAAAGGCGGGGCGCCTCCGCGCCATCAAGGGCATGGGCGCGAAGAAAGAGGCGTTGATCCTGAAAGCGCTCGAAGAGCAACGCCGCTTCACCGGACGGCGCTTGATGCCAGAGGCCTACGAGACCGCCGCCGCACTTGTCGCCGAGTTGCGCGAGCACGCCCCGGCCGCGGAGATCTCGATGGTCGGCAGCCTGCGTCGCGGATGCGACACCTGCGGCGACCTCGACATCCTGGCCGCGGGCGCTCCCGCATCGATCATGGATGCGTTCACGGGCTATAAGCTCGTCGAGCGCATCCTGGCGCACGGCGACACGAAGTCAAGCGTGCGGTTGTGGGGAGACTTCCAGGCAGACCTCCGCCTCGTTCCGCGCGAGAGCCTGGGCGCCGCGCTGCAGTACTTCACCGGCTCGAAGGCCCACAACATCGCGCTCCGCGATCGCGCGATCCAGCGCGGACTGAAGCTGAACGAGTACGGCTTGTATCGCGTCGACACGGACGAGCGAATTGCTGGTGACGATGAGGAAGGCATTTACGAAGCGCTCGGTCTCGCACTCGTTCCGCCGGAACTGCGTGAGAATCGCGGCGAGATGACAGCGGCGGAAGCGCGTGCGCTGCCCCGCCTCGTGCAACACGCCGACCTGCAAGGAGATCTGCACTCGCACACGAATGTCACCGACGGCCGCGCGGACATCGAGTCCATGGCGCGTGCCGCGCAGGCGGCGGGGCTGCGCTACCTCGCGATCACCGATCACAGCCAATCGTTAGCGATGGCCAACGGCCTCGACGAAGCGCGCGCGCTCGAGCACGCGCGCACGGTGCGGGAGATCGGCGCAGCCCTGGAGGGGATCACGCTGCTCGCCGGCATCGAGTGCGACATCCGGCCGGATGGCGCAATGGATCTCGCCGACGACTGCCTCGCCCAGCTCGATCTTGTTGTCGGATCGATCCACTCGGCGTTCAACCAGGAACCAGCGCAGTTGACCGACCGGGTGTTGCGCGCGCTCGAATGCCCCTGGCTCGATGTGCTCGGTCACCCGACCGGGCGCGTGATCCTGCGGCGCCAGCCGCTCCAGGCCGACTGGCCACGCGTGTTCGCGTCCGCGGCCACCAAGGGAGTCTGTCTCGAGATCAACAGCCAGGTGGATCGGCTCGATCTCGACGACCTGCACGCGCGCCAGGCGCGCGCGGCCGGCGCGATGATCGTCATCAGCTCGGACGCGCACAGCACGGGTGCCCTGGGCAACCTCCGCTGGGGTGTCGTCGTCGCCCGCCGCGCATGGCTGACGCCGGCCGACGTGCTCAACACGCGCGACATCGAGGGGTTCCGTGCGGGCCTGCGGCGTCACAGGAGATCGGCGTGAACGCGATTGAGGAGATCCGGCGGCTGTACTTCAAGACCAGCCGCGCAACCATCGAACGCGACATTGCACGCGCGATCGACCTGCTGAAATCCATGAAGGACGACGACGAGCGGAGCAAGGTCTCGGTCTACATGCAGGGTCTCAACGAGATGCGCAAGGAATTTCGGGGCAGGAAGCCGAAACGCTAGCGCGCGCCGCGAGCGATCACACATTCGGCATTCGCCATTCGGCATTGACACGCCTGCGCCACTAACCGAGCTTCGCCTTCGACAACAGCTTCTTGCTCTGCTGCCGCAGCGTCTCTGACACGTTGCGATCAATCGACAGCATCTTCAGATCGCGCTCGTTGAGGCGATGCAGCATGTGCATCGAGAGCCCGGGCGGCGTCTTGGGATGCCGGCACAGGCCGGCGATGACCCCGTAGTTCTTCGTCCACGCGCGATTCATCCCGATAATGCGGAGGACGTCTTCCGAAACATTCCCCATTTTGGTGAACGCCTCGACCTCGGACTCAGTGAGCTTTGGGCTGCTGAGCACGGCCGCGGACACCAGCCGGTTCGAGTCGCGAATGAGCTGCGACCGTTGCTCGCGCGTGCCCTTCATGGCCAGCTTCATCCGCTCGATCACCGGCAGCGACGACAGCAGCTTGCGCTCCGGCTCCGCTTCGTCGGCCGTCTCCGGCACCTCCGCGAGCTCGGCCAGCGTGTCGATGAGCGGTGCCTCGGCATCGGATGCCGCGACACCGGCCGTGTCGATCCCTCGTGCGCTGAAAAACCGGCGCATTTCATCAGGAACGTCGGCGCGCGCGAGAAACGCGCGCAGCGGCTCCCCGGGCAGCGCGTTCAGCGTGTCGGCAGACGCACGGGCGATCTCCGGATCGGGATCGTCCGAGAGCACCAGCAGCAGGGCGAGCTGTTCATGCGCGCGCGGCGCGAGCGCTCCCTGCGCCGCAAGCATGCGGACATCGCGGGCGACTTCACCTCGACGAAAGAAATCGATTAAAGGGGAACGGAACCCTGGGTCCATGCGGCTATTTCACCTGTGTGGCCACGCTATCCCGCGTGATCCTCAACGTGCGCACCTGGCCGGCAGTTCCGAGCGGTCGCCCTTCACGGCCGTCGATCGAGAACGCGAACGCGCCGGCATCGCCGATCTCCACGACCGCGTCTTTCTGCACGGTGTATGTGGCGCGCTCTCCCGGCTGCATCAGGCGCCCGAACATCTTCGTGCCGTCGACGGTCAGCGCCACCCAGCACAGTCCGGCCGGATGCAGTTCGAGCTGCATCGGAGCGGGCGTCGCGCCCGGCGGCGGCGCCGGCGTCGACGGAGTGCCTGGTCCCGGAAGCGACGCCTGCGCGACGGGCGCGGTCGGCAGCGCGGAATCCGCGACGCTCGCGGGTGCGGCGTCGGGCAATGACGCTTCCGCGGCCGGTGTCGCGGACGGGCGCGATCGGAGCGTGAAATAGAGAATCGTGACGATCAGCGGGACGCTGATGACGACCAGCTTCAGCAGCACGGAGGCCATCCGCTGCTGGCTCTCGAACTGGCTTTCCTGTTCGGGAACGTGATGAGCGGCCTGCGCGTCGGAGGGCGGCGGCGCTTCGTGGAACCGCTCGAGGAACTCCCTGACCGTGGTGTCCGGATCGAGGCCGACCTCTGCCGCGTACGATTTCACGAAGGCGCGGCTGAAAATGCCGCCGGGCAGCTTGGAAACGTCGTTGCGCTCGAGCGCCTCGAGCGCCGCCACCGAGATTTTTGTGCTCGCGGCAATCTGCCGCAGCGAGATGCCGCGCCGCTCGCGCGCCTGGCGCAGCCTCCCGCCGAAATCGTTCATGGGGTCCCGCGTCACTTTAGCAGGTTGAAAAAAAACTGCAACCGGGAACCGTCTACTGTTAACGGTTAACGGTGAAGTGCCAACTGCTAACTGCGAACCGCAAACTGTTGACGGATTGCGCGCACCGCCGACACGACCTCCTCGACCGATCGGTCGGCCATGAACAGGCTCACGGCCGCAATCCCCGCCGCGCCCGCTGCGGCCACTTCATGCACATTCGTCTCGTCGATCCCGCCAATCGCCAGCACCGGCACCCGCGTGCGTCTGCAGGCGTCTGCCAGCATGTCGACCCCCGCGACCCGATGGCCGGCGGGCTTCCCCGAAGAGGCGAACACGGTGCCAAATAGCAGGAAGTCGCAGTCGCGCGCCGCGGCTGCTTCGGTTGGATGGTGGATGGACCGTCCAATCAAAAACCCTCGCGGGACGATTTCCCTGATGCGCGTGGCGTCAATCGAATCGGCGCGAAGTTGGACGCCGGCGGCGGCCGATGCAAGCGCGATATCGAGGCGGTCGTTGACGAGGAGGCGCGCGGCAGTCCCGCGGATCGCGCCAAGCGCGTCGCGTACCAGCGAGAGCAGATCACGATCGGGAAGATCCCGTTCGCGGACCTGGATGACGTCAACGCCGGCCGCGGCCGCGGCGTGAATGCGATCGAGGAGATAGGTGCGCGACGAATCCGCCCCACGATGGCGATCCGTCACGAAACAAATCACGGTTCCACCTGGCTCGAATCAGCATGGCGCCGCCGCCGTGAGACCAGCGCGGCCAGTTCGGCGAGGCCGGCCGCCGTGGTGATGACGCCTACACCCGAGACAGCGCCGCGGACATAGGGGCTGTTTACGACCGTCTCCACGCTGGGGCGCGCCTCCGCAAACCGGTTGTGTTCCCAGAACGCGGACCACGGCGCGACGATCAGGATGAACCCCGCTTCGAGGAAATACGCGGCGAACAGCAGCCGGCTGATGACCCGGATGATCAGCTCCCCGTCTGCACTTTCGCCAGGCGCTCGACGCGCGCGGCGACGTCGCGGTAGTCCCCCGCGTCCGCCTGGAGTTCCATGAACACGGCCAGCGCACGGGCGGTCTCGCCGGCAGATTCGAGCGTGACGCCAAGGTCGTAGAGCAGCGAACGCCCGTCCTCGACGCCCGGCGCGGGGGCTTCGGCCGCGCGTTCGAGCCACTCGATGGCGTGCGGAAGATCCTTCTGGTCGCGATAGAGCCGCCCGAGCATCGACGCCGCCTCGAACCGATGCCGCGGCGAGCGCGCCGCGGTCTCCAGCGATCCGACGGCATCGTCGGCCATTCCCATCTCGAGGTAGGTGCGCGCGAGCTTCAGGTGCTGCGCCGCTTCCTCGGCACCGGTCTGCCGCGACACCTCGTCGCGGAAGTCCTGGAACACTTCGTCGAGGTTGTCTCGACCTGGTGGCGGATCACTCGATGCAGTCATAGTCGGCGTTCCTCGTAAATCTCCGAGCAGCAGCGTGAGATCGATCTCGACCGTCCCGCCCGGCTTCTGTGGTTTGTCCACTGGCGCGGCGGGAGCGGGCGCAACGACAGGCGTGGCCTGCACCGCCGCCGCAACAGCTGCCGCGAGCAGATCCTCGTCCTCCGCCGCGTCGGTCACCCGCTCCGATTCCGTTTCAGTGGTTTCAGCAGGGGCGTCCACGGTCTCGGCCGGGGAATCGGCGAAGGGATCCTTCATCATGAACGGAGCCTGTCCGCTCAGCCGCTCGGCGATGAGCGTGTCGGGCTCCGAAACTTTCAGCAGCACGAGTGCCTTGCGGAACCGATCGATGTGCGCGCGTTCCCACGGTTCGCGCGCGACGAGATCCTCGGCGATCACGCGCGCCTCTCCCGCCCTGCCCGCCGCGAGGTACGCATCCGCCAGCTGCGCCTGCGTCTCGTACATCGTGGCCTCGAGCCCGCCATCGACGCAGACCTCTACGAGCTTCAGCAGCGCCGGGATCTGCGCCGGCACACGCGCGACGAACTCCTGCAATGTGCCCGCGGCGTCGGCGTAGTCGTTGGCGGCCATCGACGCATCGACAGCAGTGTCGATGCAGACGAAGGCCGCATCGGGCGACGACTCGGCGAGCGTCCATGCGAGTTCGACGATCCTGTGACGCAGTGCGCGATCGAGCGCGAGCAGTTGAGGCAGCAGCTCGCGCGCCTGCTCCAGCGCGCCGGAGCGTAACTCAATATTGGTCAACGCGAGCAGCAGATCCGGATCGTCTCCTGCGGTCTGCCGATCGAGGTGCGTGCGCGCCGCCTCGAAGTCGTTCCTGGCAATCGCGTCGCGCGCGAGCTCGACGCGCCCTCCCCTGTCCTCGGGGTTCAGGCGGATTGCCTCCCGCAACGCGGCAAACGCTTCCTCTTTGCGTCCCTTCTCGATCAGATCGCCATGGAGTTCGCGATAGCGAAACGCCGCCAGCACGGCGTCCCCCTGCTGCTCGATGATGCGTGCGGCGGCGATCCGCCCGTCGATGTCCGCGGGATCCAGGCTGCCGAGCCGCACGACCATTTCGTCAGCGCCGCTCCGGTCGCCGCGCGCGCGGCGGCGCTCGGCAATCGCATTGAAATACGACTTCGCTTCTGCGAGCAGCCCCTGCTTCGCGGAGATCTCACCGAGATTGAGCTGGCAGGCTTCCTCGTCCGGCTTGATTTTGAGGATCTTCTTGTAGAGCGCGGCCGCACGCGGATAGAACCCCTCGTGAAAGAGGTGATCCGCGATCCGCATGTACATCGTCGCGGCCTTGTCGGTCTGGCCCGCTCGCGCGTAGAGGTCGCCGAGCGTGTTGAGCGTGTTCCAGTCCCGCGGCTGATCGTCGACGACGCGAGCGTATTCCGCAATCGCGGCGTCGAGCCGGCCCTGACGGAGCAGCTTCTCCGCTTTTTTCAGCGTGTCTTCGCGGTCAAAAGCCAAGGGAAGCTTAAATTTTATCAAAGAGCGAGGGAGGACGGAACGTGCGGCGATGGACCTGGGAATAGCCGAAGCGTGACACGGCATCGAGGTGTTCACGCGTGGCATAGCCCTTGTGCCGATCAAAACCGTAACGCGGATCCTGACCGTGTAATTCCAGCATCAGGCGATCCCGTGTCACTTTCGCAACAATCGACGCGGCAGCAATGGCCGTGCACCTCGCGTCGCCATGGATCACGCGGCGCTGTGCCATAGGGATGTCAGGAATGCGGAAGGCATCCACCAGCACCATATCGGGCAGCGGCGCCAGCGACAGCACCGCTCGCTGCATCGCGCGCAGCGACGCCTGGTGAATATTGATGCGATCGATCTCGTCGGGTGGGACGCTGATGACGGACCACGCGATGGCCCTGCTCGTGATGCGGTCGTAGAGCCGCTCGCGCTCGAGCGCGGTTACGGTTTTGGAATCACAAACGCGGGGGATGTAGCAGTCGGGATCGAGCACGACGGCACCGGCAAGGACGGGGCCAGCCAGGCAGCCGCGCCCCACCTCGTCGACGCCCGCGACGTACACGAACCCCATGCGCCGGAGCGCATTCTCCAGGGTTCGGAACGCGCGGACTTTGACCATGAGAACGGCTCCGGGCTTCAGGCCTCAGGACGAAACCAGTCTACCGGGAACCTCAAGCTGCGGCCTGGGTCTTTCAGGACGCCTGCTGCCTCTTGCCGCCGGTCTCTTTCATCCGCGCGGCCTTGCCCTTGAGCTCGCGCAGGAAGTACAGCTTCGCGCGGCGGACCTTGGCGGTGCGGAGAACGTCGATCTTGTCGATGACAGGCGAGTGCAGCGGGAAGATGCGCTCGACGCCCTGGCCGAACGAAACCTTGCGCACGGTGAACGTGGCCCGCGCGCCGCCCCGATGCATTCCAATGACCATGCCCTCGAACACCTGGATGCGCTCCTTGTCCCCTTCGCGCACCTTCACGTGCACGCGCACGGTGTCACCCGGCTTGATCGCCGGGCGCTGGGCGAGCTGTCCGCGCTCGACGGTCTCAACGGCAGTCATGACGTCTTCTCCTCTTTTGAATCGGCGGGGACCCTGCACCCCGCCTGGCTCACTTCACGAATCGCTTAGCAAATCCGGGCGGTGTCTCCGTGTGCGCTCCAGCGCCTGCTGCCGCCGCCACTTTTCAATCTCGGCGTGGTGCCCTGACAACAGCACGGAAGGCACCGCAAGTCCGCGGTACTCCGCGGGGCGCGTGTACTGCGGGAAGTCCAGCAGCCCACTGGCGAACGTGTCACCTGTCACCGACGCTTCATCGCCAACGACGCCGGGAATCAACCGCGCCACGGCATCGACGATCACGAGTGCGGGCAGCTCGCCACCCGTCAGCACGTAGTCGCCGATGGAAATCACGTCGGTCGCGAGATGCTCGCGGACCCGCTCGTCGACTCCTTCGTAGCGGCCGCAGAGGATCACCAGGTGATCCAGCGCGCTCAATCGCTCCGCTACCGCATGCGTCAGGCGCTCGCCATCCGGAGACGTTAGAATCACCGCCGTCGGTGCTCCACGCTCCTCGCGGATACGATCCACCGCGGTGAACAACGTCTCCGGCTTCAACACCATCCCGGGCCCGCCGCCGAACGGCATATCGTCCACGACCCGGTGACGATCCGTCGTGTAGTCACGCAGGTCGTGCACGCGCACATCGATCACGCCGTGCGCGATGGCCCGCGCAACGATCCCTTCCGCGAGCGGCGCTTCCACCATCTTTGGAAAGATGGTGACTACATCCACTTTCATGCGTTGAGATCGATCAAACCTTCCGGCGGATCGATCACGATCACGCGCGAGGCCGGGTCGATCGTCACGCAAATCTCGGCGACCATCGGGATCAGCACGTCCTCCCCCTTCGGTCCCTCGACGACGAGCCGGCTGCGCTCCATCGTCCCTTCCACGCCCGTGACCCGTCCGATGACGCGCGCGCTGCGATCGCGCACTTCGCAGCCCACGAGGTCGTGGTGGTAAAACGTGCCTTCGGGCAGCGGCGCGAGTTCCGCTGCCGGAATCTTCAGTTCCGCACCTGCCAGCGCCTCCGCGTCGTTCATGGAATCGACGCCTTCGAGCGCAATCACCGGACGCCCCTGGTGAAACCGCACCGACTCGATCCGCTTCGGCTCCAGCCGTTCACCAACACCCACGTGCAGGACCTGGCCGACCGCGAATCGTGCCTCGGGGAAATCGGTGTCGAGGTTCACGATCACCTGCCCGCGGTTCCCGTGGGCGCGGGCGATACGCCCGACCAGCAGGAAATTGTCCACGTTAATCGCGGAAATCGACCGTCGCCTTTGTCCCCTCGAGTTCCGCCGCGGCGCCCGCGAGGGTGCGCAGAGCCTGCGCTGTCCGTCCCTGGCGGCCGATCACCCGTCCCAGATCGCCAGGCGCCATCGTCAGCTCGACGATGGTCTGGCCACCACTCTCGCGCTCGGTGACGTTGACGGCGTCCGGCTTGTCGGCCAGCGCCTTTGCGACCACTTCGACGACGTCGCGCGCGCGACTCACGATGCGGAGGTCGCCTCGGCCGCCGGCGTTTCCACCGGCGTACGATCGACAAGCGTTCGAACGGTGTCGGACGGCAGCGCGCCTGCCTTCACCCAGTGATCGAATCGCTCGCGATCGAGCTTCAGCGTCTCCGGGTTCGTGCGCGGGTTGTAGTGTCCGAGCACCTCGACGAAGCTGCTGTCGCGCGCCGCCCGCGAGTCGATGACGACCACGCGGAAAAACGGACGCTTCTTGGAACCCGCACGTCTCAAACGTATAACCAGCATTACCGCATCAGCCCTTTCAGCGCCGAGAGATTCGGACGCTTGCCTTTCCCGAGTCCTGCCATTCCGCCCATCGCCTTGAGCATCTTCTTCATCTGGATGAACTGCTTCAACAGGCGATTCACTTCTTCCACCGACGTGCCCGAACCTTTCGCAATCCGCTTGCGCCGCTGCCCGTTGATCAGCTGGTGGTTGCGCCGTTCCTTCGGCGTCATCGAGTTGATGATTGCCTCGACGCGCAGCAACTGCTTGTCATCCACCTGCTCGCGCGCCTGCTTCATTTCTTTCAGCGCGCCCATGCCGGGGAGCATGCCGATGATCTGCTCGAGCGGCCCCATCTTCCGAATCGTGCGCAGCTGATCGCGGAAGTCTTCCAGCGTGAAGTCGTCGAGGCGGAGCTTCTTCTCGAGCTTCTCGGCGTCTTCCTGCGAAACCGCTTCTTCCGCCCGCTCGATGAGCGACAGCACGTCGCCCATCCCGAGCACGCGCGAGACGACGCGGTCCGCGTGGAACGGCTCGAGATCCTGCAGCCGCTCGCCGCTGCCGACAAACGCGATCGGGACGCCGACAACCGACACGACGGAGAGCGCCGCGCCGCCGCGCGCATCGCCGTCCATCTTCGTAAGCACGACGCCGGTAACGCCAATCCGCCGGTTGAATTCACCGGCGCTCTTGATCGCGTCCTGGCCCGTCATCGCGTCGGCCACGAACAGCTGATCGACGGGCTGTGCCGCCTCCTTGATCGCCTGCAGCTCGTCCATCAACTGGTCGTCGATGTGCAGCCGACCCGCGGTATCGACAATCACGACGTCGAAGCCGCTGTTCTTCGCCTCGGTCAGCGCACCCGTCGCGCGCGCCACCGGATCCATCTGCCCGGCCGGGTCGTAGACCCTCACACCCGCCTGCTTCCCAACGACCGAGAGCTGTTCGATCGCCGCCGGGCGGCGCACGTCAGTCGAGACCAGCAACGGATGCCGTCCCTGCTTCGTCAGCCAGCGCCCCAGTTTTGCCGACGTCGTCGTCTTGCCCGAACCCTGGAGCCCAAGGAGCATGACGACGCGAGGCCGCTGTGCGCTCGTCGGCAGACCGCCCTGCGCATCGCCAAATAACGCCAGCATCTCGTCGCGGACGATGCGCACGACCTGCTGGTCCGGTGTCAGGCTCTTGAGGACGTCCTGGTCGACGGCGCGGTCGCGGACGCGGTCGATGAACGCCTTGACGACCTTGAAATTGACGTCCGCTTCGAGCAGGGCCATCCGGATTTCCCGGAGCGCCAGCTCGACTGTCTCTTCCGTGAGCCGCGCCTCTCCGCGAATCTGGCGGAAAACGTCCTGCAAACGGGTTGAGAGAGACTCAAACATGACCAGACGGAGGGCCTAAGCTATTCAGGCGCAAACCTTTATCGTAGAGGAACGAGCGCAAACTGTCAACGTTCGTTGTCGTTCGGGTTCGCGGTTCGCGGCTGGTTCGGGGTTCGCGGCTGGTTCGGAGTTCCGGGTTCGGCGTTAGTGCAGCGTTTCTCAGCGTGTCCACGGGTTGGCTGACGTATCTGGACAGTTGCTCTCCGGATGGTCCAGGACGAAGACCCCGCCCCAACCCTCCATCGGATCCGCCGGCGACTCGCAGCGACGGAACCGACCTCGAACCGTGAACCGAGAACCCTACCTCGAACGACGAACGTGACGTCGAACCCCGAACCCCGAACCCGGATTACACTCCGCGGAGCTTGTGCCCGAGTTTTTCTTTCTTGGTCCGCAGATAACGCTGCGTGTGTTCTGAGGCCGGGATCTCGAGCGGAATCCACTCGGCCACTGACAACCCGTAGCCTTCGAGGCCCACCAGCTTTCGCGGATTATTGGATAGCAAGCGCATGCTGCGGATCCCGAGGTCCTTGAGGATCTGTACGCCGATCCCGTAGTCGCGCTGATCGGCCTTGAAGCCCAGACGCTCGTTGGCCTCGACCGTGTCGTATCCCTGGTCCTGGAGCTCGTAAGCGCGAATCTTGTTCGCCAGACCGATACCGCGCCCTTCCTGGTTGAGATAGAGCAGCACGCCCCGCCCTTCCAGCGCGATTCGTTCCATCGCCGCCTCGAGTTGCGGGCCGCAGTCGCACCGTGCCGAATGAAAGACGTCGCCGGTGAGGCACTTCGAGTGGACGCGAACCATGACGTCTTCGCCGTCGCCGATCTCGCCGCGCACCAGCGCAATGTGTGTTTCACCATCCATCGGGCTCTCGAAGGCAATCACGCGGAAATCACCGTGCGCGGTTGGCAGCGACGCGGACGCAATGCGGTGCACGAGCGCCTCGGTGCGCATGCGGTACTTGATCAGATCCGCGATCGTGATCATCAGCATCCTGTGCCGCCGCGCAAACCGTGCGAGCTCGGGAACGCGCGCCATCGTCCCGTCCTCGTTCATGATTTCGCAGATGACGCCGGCGGGATACAAACCCGCGATACGCGCGAGATCGACCGCGGCTTCGGTCTGGCCGGCCCGGACGAGCACGCCGCCGTCGCGCGCACGCAGCGGTGATATGTGGCCGGGTCTCGCGAGATCCGATGGTTTCGTCTTGGGGTCGATCGCGGCCAGCACGGTTGCGGCGCGATCGGCGGCAGAAATCCCGGTCGTGACGTGATTCTTCGCATCGATCGGCACGCAGAACGCCGTGCCGAATGGCGTCGTATTGGCGTTGACCGCAAGCGGTACGTCGAGCTCGTCGAGCCTTTGCCCCGTCATCGACAGACAGATCTGACCGCGCCCGTACTTCGCCATGAAGTTGATGACTTCGGGCGTGACCTTCTCCGCCGCGATCGTCAGGTCCCCCTCGTTCTCGCGATCCTCGTCGTCGACGACGATGATCATCTTGCCGTCGCGGATCGCGTCGACCGCCGCATCAATCGACGCGAAGGGAGAACGCGGTTTACGGGTCTTTCGTTTCGTTGCCATTACGATGTCTTCCCAAGCCGCCCCGCGGCCGTCACCTCGATAGCGCGAAGCACGTACTTGCCGAGGATGTCACATTCGAGGTTCACGAGATCGTTCACTTTCATAGTACGCAGGTTCGTGTGCTCCCAAGTGAAGGGAATGATCTGCACGTCGAACCGTCGTTCGTCCACGCCGGCAACCGTCAGGCTGATGCCGTCCACCGCGATCGAGCCTTTCCGGACGATATACGCGGCCAGCGACGAGGGGAACTTCACCGTCAGCCACCATGCGTCCCCTTCCGGCCTGATCTCTTCGACCGTGCCGGTCGCGTCGACGTGCCCCTGCACAAAATGCCCCCCAAGGCGGGCATCGGCACGCATCGGCCGCTCGAGATTCAGCAGCGATCCACGTTTGAGGCCCCCGAGTGCCGTGACGCGCGCGGTCTCGGGAGAAACGTCCGCATGGACGCCCCCTTCGTCCGTTGCGACGACGGTGAGGCACACGCCGTTCATGGCGAGGCTGTCGCCCGGCGTCAGCTCGGAGGAGAGGCCGGTCGTCACCCGCAGGCGGAAACCCGCCGGCGTGGGCTTCACCTCGGTCACTTCTCCAACCGCTTCAATCAGGCCGGTAAACATGTCCCTCCACCAGCACGTCGTCGCCGAGCCACGTGGCGCGGCGATCGTGGAGCTGCCCGAGCGAAAGGCAGCCTTCGCCCACCCACTTCTGTCCTGAGGGTCCGAGCACCCGTGGCGTGATATAGGCGTGCACGACGTCCACGACGCCGGCGTCCAGGGCGGCGCGGTGCAGCGTCGCCCCCCCTTCGAGCACGACGGACGTTACGCCGACGTCCTTCAGAGCCGCGATGGCGGATCCGATGTCCTCGGCGGGGAGCGCGATGATGCGAGCGCCCGCACCCGAGAGCCGATCGACCGCCGCAGGTGTAGCGGCACAGGCGTGCTCGGTACTGACGATTATGACCGGCCCGCTGTCGAGCGTCGAGAGCAGGCGCGCCGAGGGCGGCGTGCGGAGCCGCCTGTCGAAAACCACCCGGGTCAGGGGTCGAGCTCGATACGCGCCGCGCGGTGTGAGCAGCGGATCGTCCGCCAGGACTGTCCCCGATCCGACCGCGATTGCATCCACTTCCGCCCGCTGGCGATGAATCACGCGGTTCGCCGCGGGCCCGGTCAGCTGCGTGCGCACGCCAGGCGCGGCGGCAATGCAGCCATCGAGGCTCAGCGCCACCTTGAGGATGACGAACGGCCGCTGCCGTCGCATCGTCGTCAGGAACGCTTCGTTCTGCCGCTCCGCCTGCTCACGCGCAATGCCGACCACTGTATCGATGCCGCGTTCGCGCAGGTACGCGAGCCCACCGCCGTTGACCAGCGGATTGGGATCCTCAATCGCCACGACCACGCGGCGAATGCCTGCTTCAGCGACGAGCGGCGCGCACGGACCGGTTCGCCCGGTATGACTGCACGGTTCGAGCGTGCAGTAGAGCGTTGCGCCACGAGCACGGTCCCCCGCGTCGCGCAGCGCATTCACTTCAGCGTGAGGTCCGCCGGCAACCTCGTGCCGTCCGCGGCCGACGATCACGCCGCCGTCGTCGACCACCAACGCGCCGACCATCGGATTGGGATTCGTGCGCCCGCGTCCGCGCTCGGCGATCGCAATCGCCTTGCGCATGTAATAGGCGTCGTTCATGGCCTCGGGTGCTACCACTTTTCTTCGAACAACGCGTCTACGTATTCTTCCGGCGAGAACGGCACGAGGTCGTCGATGCCCTCGCCCACGCCGACGTAGCGGATTGGAAGTCTCAGATCGTGCGCGATGGCGACAGCAATGCCGCCTTTCGCAGTGCCATCGAGTTTGGTGAGCACGATGCCGTTGACGCCTGCGACGCCCATGAACTCGCGCGCCTGGTTCAATCCGTTCTGCCCGACCGTCGCGTCGAGGACGAGCAGTACTTCGTGGGGCGCCCCCTCGATCTCCCGCGACGCAATGCGCCGGATTTTTTCCAGCTCCGCCATCAGGTTGACGCGCGTGTGAAGACGGCCCGCGGTGTCGACGAGCACGACGTCCCGCCGCCGCGCCTTGCCTGCGGCGATCGCGTCGAAGACAACGGCCGCGGGATCGGCGCCGGCCTTGGCGCGGATGAAATCCACACCGGCGCGGGTGGCCCACACCTGGAGCTGCTCGACGGCGGCTGCGCGGAACGTGTCCGCCGCGCAGATGAGCGGGGTCTTGCCGGATTCCTTGATGAAGCGGGCGAGCTTGCCGACCGTAGTGGTCTTCCCCGTTCCGTTCACCCCCACGATCAGCACGACGTGGGGAGTCTGGCCATTGGAAGCCGGGTGTTCGGCCGCGCGAAGGATGGACAGAATCTCCCCCTTCACGAGATCGCGAAGTGACTCGCCGCGCGTGCGGCGCTGACGAACGGCGCTCACGATCTGATCGGTGGCGGCTACGCCAACGTCCGCGGAGATCAGCGCTTCCTCGAGCGCGTCGAGCGTCTCGATGTCTACCGGCCGGCTCCGTTGTGCCGGGGCGTCCGCGCCGCGCACGATCTCGTCGAAGCGCTCGACGAACTGCTCCTTCGTGCGTGTCAGCGACTGTTTGATCTTGTCGAAAAATCCCATAAACACCCGATGTGCGATTCGCGATGTGCGATGTGCGGCCTGCGGCGCCGGACGTTGCTATGTGCGATCCGCCTCGTGCCGCTGCCGTCGCAGCATCAATGCCTCGACCGCATCGCGCGGCGACGTGCGGCCGTCGAGCACCGCTGCCATCTGCGCGGCGATTGGCAACTCGACGTCGTGACGCGCGCCGAGCGCAAGCGCTGCGTGCGTGGTGCGCACGCCTTCGGCGACCATCCGCATGTGCGACAGGATGTCGTCGAGCGAGCGTCCACGGCCAAGCTCGATACCGACGCGACGGTTACGGCTGAGGTCTCCGGTGCACGTCAGCACCAGATCGCCCAGGCCGCTGAGCCCGCTCAACGTGTCGCGACGCGCCCCTTCGGCGCACGCGAGCCGCGACATCTCGACGAGTCCTCGCGTGATTAACGCGGCCATCGCATTGTGACCCAGGCCCAGTCCTTCGACGGCGCCGGCCGCGATCGCGATCACGTTCTTCAGCGCACCACCAAACTCAACGCCACGTACATCGTCGCTTGCGTAGAGTCTGAATGTCGGACCCTTGAGCGCTTCTTGCACGCGGGCCCCGGCATCGGCATTGGCCGAGGCCGCCACCACCGCGGTCGGCAGCCCTCGCGCGACTTCTGATGCGAAACTCGGACCCGACAGAACGACAACAGGCCGAGCGGCACCTGTCTCGTCCGCTATCACCTGAGACATGCGGTCGAGTGAGTCGGTTTCAAGTCCCTTCGTCGCGCTGACGAGAATCGTGTCGCCAGCGAGCGCCGGCGATGCGGCCTTCAGGACGCCGCGCATGCCGTGCGACGGAACGGCCGCAACGACGATCGATGTCCCGTCCAGCGCCTGCTCGAGCGAGGCCGTCGCGGTGATGCCACTCGACAGCGGCACACCTGGCAAGTAGCGGCAGTTCTCGCGCGCGCGCGTGATCTCGTCGAGGAGCGACCGATCGCGTCCCCACAGCCGCACGTCGTGGCCGACGCGGGCGCAGTGGCTGGCGAGCGCGGTGCCCCAGCTGCCGGCCCCAAGCACGGCGATACGCTCGGTCATCGCACCCGTTCACCCATGCGGCGCTCGGCGCCGGCGATCAGCCGTCGCAGGTTCGCGCGATGACGGAAGAGGATCAGCGCACTGGACCCGATGGCGGCGCTGAGCACCTGCGCGGGCGCGCCGGACGCCAGCGCCACTGACGGCAACGTCACGGTCGCGGCGAGGGATCCGAGCGAGACGAGGCGCGTGAGCCAGACGATGGTGAGAAACACTCCTGCGGCAATCAATGTTGCAAGCGGCGCCAGGACGCTGAAGACGCCCGCCGCGACCGCAACGCCCTTGCCGCCATGAAAACGCAGCCAGACGGGATAGATGTGGCCGAGGATGGCGGCGATCCCGGCCGCCGCCATCGCGTCGGGCGTGCCCCCGCCGGCATGCGCGCCCCACACGCTTGCCGCCCCTTTTGACACGTCGAGCAGCATCACCGCCACGCCCAGGGGCGCGCCGGCCGCGCGCAGCACATTCGCGGCGCCAACATTCCCGCTGCCGGACACGCGGATATCTACGCCCGCGCGCCTCGCAAGGAGGAACGCAAACGGCACCGAGCCAAGCGCGTAGCCAAACAGGATCCAGCGAAGCACAACTGAACAGCGTACAGGCTTAGGACTTAGGGCTCAAGACTCATGGCTTAGGGCTCAAGGCGGCCGGGTCTAAGACCCGGCTTACATGGCCAGACGCCTTGAGCCTGAGTCATGAGCCTTGAGCCAGCGTCCCGTGCGTCAGCGCTTCGTACCGTGAGCCCTTCGGGGACAGGTGACTGCGAAAGAGCGTGACGCGCGTGACCAGATAGCCGGCGTCGGGGACGCTCGCCGCTGTCACGATCGCGCGCGCATCGCGCGCCGCCGCGCGGGAAACGTCCCTGACGCGGGCAATCGTCAGGTGCGCGCTGAAGGGACGGGCTTCGGGCTCGAACCCGAGCGGCTGCAACCGGCGCACGACTTCGGCTTGCAACTGACGGAGTCCGTCGGCTCCCTCGCCAAGGCCAATCCACAGCACGCGAGGCGGCCCCGATGGGGGAAACGCGCCGCACCGGCCGAGGCGCAGTGAAAAAGGGGCCTGGTTGAACGGCCGCTCGATTGCCGCAACGAACGACTGCGCGGCAGCATCTTCGACCTGTCCGATGAACACGAGTGTGAAGTGAAGGTTGTCGGACGCGACCCAGCGCGCATCGAGCCTCGTTGGGCGAAGTTGGTGCCGCAGGTCGTCGGCCGTGCGTTCCGCCGCGGCGCGCACGGCCGGGTCGAGCTCCACCGCAACGAACAGCCGCATCACCCGATCATTCGCCTGACGCGGTCGAGCGCGGCTTGCGTCGACTGGAATTTCACCATCTCGCGACCGCCAAGAAACACATGCGTCCGGACATACAGGGGACGACCGGGCACGAGCACGGCAATCACGACGGTTCCGACGGGCTTCTCCGGCGTGCCGCCACCCGGTCCCGCGATGCCGGTGATGGCAACGGCGACGTCCGCCTTCGTGCGCGCGCGAATGCCTTCGGCCATTGCCGCTGCCACCGGTTCGCTCACCGCGCCATGCTGCTCAATCAACGCTCGCGGCACGTCGAGCCATGCAATCTTCGCCTCGTTGTCGTATGCGACGACGCCACCGTGCACGTACGCCGAACTCCCGGGGACGTCCGTCATACGCGATAGCAGCAATCCACCCGTGCACGATTCGGCTGCAGCAAAGCTGAGCCCGCGAGTACGCAGCAGGTCGCCGACGATCTCCGGCATCATCCGCCCGTCCGTGCTGTAGACATCAACGCCAAGCGCGTGCGCAAGCTCGTCACGTGCGCGAATCACCTCGGCGCGTGCCGCCGATTCGTCCGCCGAACGCAGCGACAGGTGCAGCTCGATCTGTCCCATGGCCGCGAGAATCGTCGTGACAATCGGTGGCGTCGCATCCCGCCACTTCGAGTAGATCGGCTGCACGGTCTGCTCGACCGCCGATTCCGATCGACCCGTGATGAACAGACTTGCCGTGTAGATCCGCTCGACACCCGCCCGAGCCGCAAGCATGCCCCCGCACACGCGCTCGAACATCGGCTTCATTTCACGCGGCGGGCCCGGCAGCAACACGACGACCCGCTCGCCGTCTTCGAGAAGGAGCCCTGGCGCGGTGCCGTTGGGATTGTCGAGCACCGCGGCGCCTCGCGGCACCTGCGCCTGGCGGCGGTTCACCTCCGGCATCTTCATCCCGCGCCGCGCGAACCGCGCGCGGATCTTCTCAACGATCGCCTCGTCGACGTCCATCGCGCGCCCGAGCACATCGGCCACGACCTCACGCGTCAGATCGTCGTCGGTCGGCCCGAGTCCGCCGGTGAAGACGATCACATCGGCCCGCTGGCGCGCTTCCCTGAAGACCTGCGCAAGCGTCGCGCGATGGTCGCCAACGACGTGTTTCGTGAGCACCTCGATGCCCATCGAGGCGAGCTGTTCAGCGAGGAAAAGCGAGTTGGTGTCGAGACGGGAGGTCCCAAGCAGCTCCGAACCGACCGCGATGATTTCGGCGGTGCGGAGCGGCGAGAGCGTCGGCATGCCTCAATGAATCCACGAAGGCAGCAGCCAGATCAAGAGCCGCAGGCTGACGTTCGCATAAATGGCTGCCATCGCATCGTCGGCCATCACGCCAACTCCGCCGTGCAGGCGTTCCAGGCGATCGGCGGGATACGGCTTGATAACGTCGAACACGCGGAACAGGAAGAACCCCGCGAGCGCCCCCGACCACCCGACGGGAATGAAGGCCAATGTGATCAACATCCCGAGGACTTCGTCGATCACGACGGGACCCGGATCGATGCCACCGAAGTAACGTTCCGCGTGCGTGCCGGCCCACGCTCCCGCGGTAAATACCACGGCAATCAGCGCCGCTTCGACGACTGGAGACTTCGTCCACCAGACAAGCCAATAGAACACGAGCCCCGCAGCGGAGCCGACGGTTCCGGGCGCGATTGGAAAGTAGCCGCAGTATCCGACCGTGGCAATGAAAACGGCGAGGCGAGTCACGCTTTCACGACGCGAGTGTCGGCGAGGCGATCGTGAAGCGCGCGTCGGTCCCCGAAGAGTGCCGGCACGAACCCCAGTCCGGCAGGAAGCGCCGACACGAGATAGCCGGCCGCACGGACAATAGCGTGGCCAAGCGTCACGCGCTCCCTGCCATCCTCGTCAGGGTGGCCCCTGACGACGCGGATGCCAGTCGCCATCTTGCCGATCGTCTGTCCACCTGCCGCGACGAACGTCGACAAGTACGCACCGTTCATCAGCAGCAGGAACGCACTGAATGGCGCGAGCGGCAGCGCGCTGATCTCGGCAAGCGGCAACTCGCAGATCTTCAGCGTGAAATACAGCACGGTCGCATCGATGCTGCCGAGGATCAGCGCGTCGATGAGGGCGGCGCCCAGGCGCGGCACCACGGGCGCGGGCGAGCCCGAGACCGCTTCGTCCGACGTGCTCTCCACCGCTTCCGGCTCCGGCGCCGCCTTGACCCGTTCGGGCACGAAGGGCATCTCCGCGGTCTCGAGCGCGAGACGCGGGTTCGGGTCCGCCTGCCTGGGGCGCGGCTTCGTCGCCGCTGCGCTGGTCCGCCGCACGGCGAGCGGCGCACGCGGGGCCGCACCTGGCGTGACCAGCGGCTCGTCGTCTTTGACGCCTCGTTCCTTGAACAACGGCAAGTCGAAGCTGCTCGTCATCGGTGCCGCGGCTGGCGCTGCAGCGATCTGCTGCCCGGGCGTGCTCAGCGTGTCAGCCTGGTCGTCGCCGTGTTCATCCGATCGTTGGAGTTCGTTCAGCGAGAAATCGGAGAGGGGGCCGATGGGTTCAGTGTCGTTGTGAATGGGCAGTTCCATCGACTCGACGTCGACGGAAAGAGAGAAATCGTAGCCGCAGTTCCGGCAGCGCTCGCCGCTCTCGAAGCTGATGTACTGGCACTTCGGACATCTCATCGCGCGGTGGAGCCACCCTGGGGAGCCGCGCGCGATCCGGTGCGGGCGGTGGCAAGCAGCTGACGCTGGATGGCAATGCGCAGGTCGTCAGCCTGCCCGCGAAGCGGATCGCCGGGCCGTATGGCGTCGAGCGCCACCAGGGCATCGCGCACGCGTCCTTTGGAGTAGAACGTCCGCGCGCGCGCGAGCGAGACTTCCGCTGGGGAGGGAACCGGCAGCGGCTCCGACGCGGGACCGCCGATCACGGCTGGTGCCGCGGAGGCGCGCCCGGATACGTCGCGACCGTTCCAGGCGATAACGACCAGGGCGCCGCCCAGGAGGCCAATCGCGAG
>JBKOZS010000277.1:0-9986 GCA_046726015.1 Acidobacteriota bacterium | reverse complement strand
GTCCAGTGGTCCGCGCATACAGCCGCATGCCCGCAGAATTCCCCTCAATCGCATCGAGCAACTTTCTTGCTACTCCTGAACCTCCCCATTTGGTGGCGCACCGCCATCCCACGAATGTGACCCTCGTCGCCATTCGCGATTCCGCCCACCGTTCCGACTACGTCGTCTCGTGCGGTCACCGCCACTAGCACGTGCATCTCTCGCAAACGCCGGCGAATGCTTGCGTCCGAGAGCGTCGTGTCGGTGAACCCCTCGGGTGTGTAGGCGTCCCGGTATCGTTCAAATGCTTCGTGCAAGCAAGAGAGCAATCCACGGACATCTTCCAATGTCAATGTCGCCTGACGGATGCCGATCTGGATCGTCATTCACTGCCGGCCGTCAGGACGCTGGTTCGGGCGACACTCGGACGGCGGAACGACGACGATGTATGCGCGAACGAACGCGCGAGCCAGGCCTTGAGGAACGACGACCCCACGTGTCCGTTCCACACGGTCATCAGGCCTTGGCCACCGAGCCACCGACGATTCCTGCGCAGATCACCCGATCTTTCATGGCGTCCTCCGTCGCTCGACTCCGACGACGAGCGCTTCGGGGCGCACGTTATGGGGATGGGGCCAGCCGCGGTCCCACATGTACAGAACGAGATCGAGCGAGTTGTCTCCGACGTGAATGTGGGTGACGCAATTGCCGCGGATCGTCAGCAGCAGGGTTTCCACCGACGTCCCTTCGCGACCGGTCGGCTCGAGACCGAACACTTTCTGATCGTGCTTCCAGTGCAGGTTGAAGGTGATGAACCCGCGGCCGTTCCCGTCCGCATCGAGGGCGAGGTGCTCGTCGACGAGATCGATTCGATACGCGAGCTGCCGCCGAACTCGGCCGCCCACCCTGTCAATACGTCCAGGCCCTTGAACCCGCGGCCCGCAGGGCTGTCAATTGTTACGTCGGGCGCGATCGTAGTCGTCCACCGCTCCAGTTCCTGCTTCTGAAATGCCTGCTGATTCGCACCGAGAGCCTGAGCCTCGGCGAGATCGCCGCGCGGGTCGGCTATCAGTCGGAAGCCTCGTTCAGCCGCGTCTTTCGCCAGACCATCGGCAAGCCACCGGCCGCCTATCGGCGCGCCGCCCGGGCGAGAGCGGGCCGCTCCAGTCAGATAGCTACAAGCAAACCAACCGAGAACGGAAGGACCGAATGCACATGATTCGCCACGGGCATCTCAAGTACCGCTGCGATCGAGCAAGGTCGCCGATCACAGTACTCCCGTTTGCGAAGTGCGACTGAAACCTCCGTCGTATTGCATCCATCGAAAATCCTTGATAGCGGCGGCGACGGCGGCGCGCCATGATCCAGCCATCATGGAAACCGACCCCGGTTCGTCCGATATCGCCTCGCTCCTGCGTCTGAACACAGACTACATCGAGTCGGTGAAGACATCAGACGTCCAGCGCTTTCGCGAGATCCTTGCCGAAGATTTTCTATGCACGCTGCCGGACGGCATGCTGATCGATCGCGGGCAGTTTCTGGCAAACGCGGCAAAGCCGTATGCGCTGCGCGCGCTGACCGCGCATGATGTCAACGTCAGGATCCTGGGTGACGTCGCGGTGGTGCACGGGCGCACGACGTTCACGCTGCCCGACGGGAGCGCGGGCTCGGGACGGTATACGGACGTGTGGGCCAAACGCGACGGCCGTTGGCTTGCCGTCGCTGCACACGTCACACGCGTGTGAGACCGAAACATCCCTATGCGCCGGATTCGATCTCTTTAGCGACGATCTCACCGAAGAGGAGGCATCGTGAAACTGCGCTTCGCACGCCTCGGCATCACCTCGTTGGCCACCCTCATGGTAGTCGCACCGGGTGTCCGCTTTCACGCCGCGGACCAGCCCGGTGAACTGTCGTACGACGTGCGGTCGCTCGACTCGCTGGGCGGCACCAGCAACAGAGGCAATGGCATCAATACGTCGGAACTGGTCTCGGGATTCTCCAATCTTGCGGGCAATACCGCGCGCCGCGCGACGCTCTGGTTTCACGGTCAAACCATGGCCATCGGCACGCTGGGCGGCACCAACAGCAGTATTCCGTGGTCGGGACACACCGACAGCGGTCTCGTTGCGGGAATCGCGCAAACCGCCACCCTGCAGACGCGCGCTGATGGGTGGAGTTGCCGCGCTTTTTTTCCGGCGCCCGACCGCGCAAAGTACACATGCCTCGGTTTTGCGTGGGAGGGCGGGAAGATGCGAGTGCTGCCCACGCTCGGCGGTGATAACGGGTTTGCGACAGCCGCAAATTCGCAGCGTCAGGTGGTCGGCTGGGCAGAAACCGCTTCGGTGGACGCGACTTGTACGCTTCCCGATCAGCGCGGATTCCACGGCGTGCTGTGGAACCTGAACACGAACCAGACGATCGAGCTTCCGCCGCTTGCCGGTGACAGCGCCAGCGCGGCGACGGCCGTCAGCGATCGCGGACAGGTCGTCGGCATCTCCGGCGATTGCGATCAGTCGGTCGGGCGCAGGAGCGCCCGCCACGCTGTTCTGTGGGACGAGGGCATTGTCCGCGATCTCGGCAACCTGGGATCGGACACGTGGAATACTCCAACCGCCATTACGTCTCGCGGCGACATCGTCGTGGGCTTTGCGAATGCGCCGGGAGCCGATCCCGACAATCCCTTCTTGCGCGCCTGGCTCTGGACCGAGCGCAGCGACGTTGCATGCGCCAAGCTCCCGGGGACTGATATCTGCGATCTGGGCACGCTCGACATCGGTGGGACTGCCGAAGCCTGGGGCGTCAACGATCGAGGTCAGGTTGTCGGCAATTCGTGCTCACCGGCCGGTGACTGTCGTGCGTTCGTGTGGGAAAACGGCATGATGAAAGACCTGAACCTGTTCAAGGGGTCCTATCCTCATCAACTGTTGGAGGCGATGGACATCAACAACCGGGGACAGATCACTGGCAGAGCATGGACTGGCTCGGGCTTGGTCGCATTCGTGGCCACGCCGCGGCGACCTGACTGATGGTTCTGCTGCGTCGGCCAGAGCGAGAGCTATTAGTACGCCGGCAGCATAAGTGCGTGATCATGCGGACAATTTGTCGAAGGACCGGCGGCGCGCGGCGGGTTTCCGGTTGCGGCTCGTCGACGCGCGGAACTGCGACGGCGAGCAGCCGTACGCGCGTCGAAACGTCGCCGTAAAGTGACTGTGGCTCGAGAATCCCAGGGACAGCGCGAGCGTCGTCAGATCGGTGGCGTGTGGAAGTTCCACGAGCGATCGCGCCAGCCGCAGCTCGGTCAGGTAGCCGTGCAGCGGCAGCCCTTCGACGCGACGAAACACGTCGGTGAGATATGCCGGCGACGCGCCGACGGCCTGGGCGATGTCCGCAAGGCGCAGCGGGCTGGCGAGATACGCTTCCAGAAATGCCTTCGTTCGCGAAACCAGCCTGCGAGTCCGCTGACTCGGTTCACGCCTCGGAGCGGCAGGCTCGAGAGCAGCGCGAAGGATCCTGACGACACATTCCTCGCCACGCAACGGATTCCAGCCGCCGTCTGTCGCGTCCTGAAGAAAACGAGAACGAAGGTGCTGAAGCGCGAAGCCTGCTCGCCGGCTCCGTCGCCGAAACAATGGATGTCCGGAGAGACTACCGTCATGCGCGTGAGCGAGGCTGGTGAGGAGCTCCATATCGGGTGTGATGATCAGTTCCGCGTAATCCCCCACAAGCGGCTGACTGAGATAAAAGCTCTCTCCGGCGGACACGAACAACACCTGGTTGCCATCGCCGACAACCTCCTCACCACCAACGTGCCACACGAACAGCCCGCGATACGGCAGGCACACCTGAAACACCGGTGAGAACCCTTCCTCCAACTTTCTCGTGCGTACCCCAGAAGCGCGAAGGGTTTCGACCAGGGCAACGTGCGACTCGAGCAGTCGCGTCCGCGACGTTGAGTCCGCGCCGCGACTCGACGGTTCTCGCAGCGGTGTCTCGGAAACGGCTGGCCGTGCTCGAATCGACGCACCCACGTCAGGCCTCCCCCTTCATTGTAGGCGCTAAACGCAGCGATGCTGCATCATCGAAAGATTCTGATAGTGACGGTGACGCTAACGGGTTCTGGGTTGTGAGACCTATGCATAGAGCGGTCGTGCGAATCGTTCGCTCTGCTCTGATTGTTCTCGTGCCCTTCTTTCCCCGCTTCGTCACAAAAGATCGACGGCTTGTCGCCGTCTCCGGTCCGCGCCCCGGTAATCAGTTGGGTTGTCACTCCTCCACCCAGCGTCCCGTGCCGGCAACGGCGAAAAGTCGATGTTGAGCGGCGCGCGCGGCAAGGTGGTCGCGCTATTCTTCTCACCGGGCGTTTGCCAGGATCGCTGCGCTCACGCCCTGCCTGCAGGCGAACGCCTCCAACCGCCTGAGAAGCCGTGAAAGGCAATGCAACTCCAGTCGATGACACGGAGTGCTCGCGTGTCGGTTACACGCCTACCGCCGAAAGACGGGCTCCTGCACGGTCGCCGGTGACTTCAACGCGTTCGCGCAGATATTTGTGCACCGCATCGAGAAGCGTCTCACGACGCCGTTCCTTCCGAATCTACCGCGACGACCGAACGGTGGACGGCCGCGCGTCCCTGATCGAGCTTGCCTCACCGGCCGCCTACCGGACCTGCGTGATACTCTCCGGCGAGATGCTCTCTCGCGTGTTCGGCCGGCTGCGGCCAGAAGAGGGATTGCTTGCCATCGCGTTTGTGGCGTCCGCCGTCCTCACCGTCTATGCCAACATCGATCTCTACACGCAGGACATCAACTCGCGGCGCATCCGCGGGGGATTACTGCGGCTGCTGGTAGTGGCGGGCATGGCGGCGGCGCTCCCGTCGCTGGAGCGCACGCTGCGGCAGCGTGCAGGGCCGTCCTTCTGGCTGAAGACCGCTGAATTCCTGCGCACGGTCCTGCCGTTTTTCATGTGCATCGCGGTGTACACGAATCTCCATGACACGGTGCGCTATGTCAACCGTCACGACATTCATCAATACCTGGCGGCCGCGGAGGAGTGGATCTTCGGCGGGCAGCCTGTGATCTGGGCCGAGCCCTACATCACGGGCGCCCGTACTGAGTTCTTCAACTTCTTCTACGCGAATTTCTATGCGGTCGCACCGTCCGTCATGATCGTCTTGTGGATGATGGGCAGGCGCAACGAGGCCAGGCACGTCTTGCTCGGGATTGTCCTCTGCTTCTACTCAGGGTACGTGCTGTACCTCATCTTCCCCGCCGCGCCCCCCCGCCTCTATTTCGCGTCCCTCGGGCTGTTCAAGGTCACGCTTAAAGGAGGACCCATTACGCAGTTTCAGGATGCGCTGTTTGCAATGATGCCGAACCACGCCGAGCGGGCGGCGTTCCCGAGCCTGCACTCGGCTGTAAGCTTCCTGAGCCTCTATTATGCGTGGAAGTACTGTCAGTGGTTCTTCCCGGTCTTGCTTCTCTTCGTGTGCGGGTTGCTCGTTTCAACCGTGTACCTGCGGCACCACTGGGTGGTGGATCTGCTGGCAGGGACTCTGCTCGTGCCGTGGACGATCTGGCTGACGCCGCGCTTCGAACGATGGTGGGCGACGCGCGTGCAGCGCCAGCCGGTTCCGGCGACCGTCGGATAGGCGCGAACAACAGAGCGCGCCACACCGCATGCCTCAGGTTGCCTCATCCTGTACTCATTGATCGATGAGTTCGGCAACCCCTACGTGAGGTCACAGCGCATCGGGGTGTCGGGCTCCGCCAGCAGCGTGCAGGCGGCTGGGTCTTCTGGCCGACCTGGCGCTTCGACCAGTTCTCGACCTTAAGCCGTGAAGCGGGCGAAGTCCTTATTGTTCGTCGCGGCCTGTGATCAGCGAGTCCATCGAGAAGAAGACCGTCTTGATCACCGGAGGCAACCGAGGCATTGGTCGGGCGCTCGTCGACGAGGCGCTCAGACGGGGTGCGAAGAGAGTTTATGCCGGTACGTCCGCACGAGGCCGGCCTTCTCCATCACACGCAGATGTTTCGTCACACCCTGGCGGGTAATCGAAAATCCGGCGCTCGGCGCGCAACAGCAATGAATGTGGCTGCACTTTGAAATTCGCCGGGCTCGTCGCTTTGGCGCTCATTCCTGCAGACGAATTGGCCCGTGCCGCCCGACGCACGACGTCCAATCTGTGGCATCGATCGCGTGAAGCATCGACGTGAAGGCCGCCGCCGCATCAGAGGCGTCCATCACGGAACTCCCCTTCTACTGGTCCCTCAACGCCATCAGCGGGTCCACTCCCATTGCCCGGCGCGTTGGCACGTAGCACGCCATCATCGTCACCAGCGAGACGACGACGCCGACGGCGGCGTAGGTCAGAGGATCCGTCGGACTGATGCCATGGAGCTCGCTCGACATCAGGCGCGTCGCGGCGAGCGCACCGGCAAAACCGATCAAGACGCCCGCGCCGCACAGCACGCCGCCTTCTCTGATGACGAGCCAGAACAGATCGCGGCGCTGCGCGCCGAGGGCGATGCGGATGCCGAGATCACGCGTCCGTCGCGAGACAAGAAACGACAGCACACCGTAGACGCCGATGCTGCCCAGCGCCAGCGCAAGCCCCGCCATTGTCACCAGCAACGACGCGGTGGCGGCCGGCGCCGCCACGGCATCGGTCAGCACCGACTCCATCGTACGAATGTCACTTGCCGCGACGTCTCCGCCTGCAGAGACAGCTGCGCTCCGGATCATGCCGGCGACTTGCGCCGGTCCCAACGCGGTCCCGAGTGTGAGGGTCATGTCGCTCGGGATACGCTGGTCCTCCATCGTCGCATTCGAGCCGTATGGCACGTAAATGCATCCGGTAATCCACTCGGGGACGTCCCTTGTCAGGTCGTAGGCGCGGATGTCGGAAACGACCCCAACAATCGTGCGCCACCCGGCCTCGCCGACGAATCGGATGTGCAGGCCAACTGGATCCTGCGCGGGCCAGAACCTCCGAGCCGTCGATGCACTGACGATCGCGGCCGCCGGATGCCCCGTCAGATCCTCGCGCGTAAACGCTCGTCCTGAAACGAGACGAATGTTCATCACACGAAAATAATCCGGCGTGATCGTGTTCATCCAGAAGAGTGGCGCCGCCTGATTCCCTGGCATCGTGAAGCGTTCGAGCTCGAGCGACCGCTTGGCGACTGCGCCCGTCAACGGCAGCGTGTTGATCAGCGCGGCACTCCGAATACCCGCCGTCCCCTGCAGCTCGGTCTCGAACGCGCGATAGAAGGCGAGGCAGCGTTCGGAATCCCTGCAGACCGACTCGGTCGGCGAGATCCGTGCCGTTACGACGTCCGCCGGCTGGAATCCGGGATCAGTGTGGGACAACCGCCACAAGCTGCGCACGAGGAGGCCCGCGCTGATCACCAGCAGCACGGCACAGGCGATCTGACCGATCGTCAACGCGGATCGGAGCGGCATTGCGACGGCGCCACCGCCACCGCGGCCGCCCGCGTCGAGCGCGGATCGGAGCTTGAGCCGCAGCGCTCGCAGGACCGGGGCCAGGCCGAAAGCGCAGCCGGTGAGTACGCCGAGGAAGCCGGTGAATGCCAACACGCGCCAGTTCAAATGCACGTCTGCGAGTCGCGGTGTGTCCGCCGGCAGGACGAGCTTCATGATCGCGAGTGCCTGCGTGGCAAAGAGCAGGCCGACGACCGCGCCCATCGACGCCAGCATGACGCTCTCGGTGAGGAGCTGTCGGGCGATGCGGCGCGGCGCCGCGCCAATTGCCGTCCGGATGACAATCTCCCGCTCGCGGGCAATCGCGCGGGACAGGCTCAGATTGGCGACATTGGCGCAGGCGATCAGCAGTACCAGGGCCACGGCCGCAATCAGGATCAACAGCTGCGGGCGGACATCACCGACCAGCGCTTCCTGCAGGGGAATCACCGTGAGATCGCGGTTCCACGAATCCGGCATGCGCCAGGGAAAGCGCGCGCCGATGCGCGACTGAAAGACTCGAACGTCGCCCAGCGCGCTCGCCATCGTCGCGCCGGGCCGCAGGCGCCCGACAATAGGCATGTAGTCGCCGGCCCAGTAGGTTGTCGTATCGCGCGCGTCCAGGCCGAGCGGCAGCCAGATCTGTGTGCGCGCCGACGGGAACTGGAACGACGGCGGCATCACGGCGACCACTTCGCGCGATGCGCCATCGAGCTGAATGGATCGACCGATGATCGTTTGATCCTGATGGAATCGGCTCGCCCATAGAGCGTAGCTGATCACGACGTATCGATCCTGCGGCGACACATCCTCACCGCGTTGCAGCCACCGGCCGAGCGCGGGACGCACGCCGAGGATCGAGAAGAGCTCCGCGGAAACGCGCGATCCGGTGAGCCGCATCGGCTCGCCGCCGCCGGTCAACGTGAAGGAATGCCCTTCTGCATAGGCGGCGACGTCCATGCTCCGAATCTCTTCGCGCATTGCGGCGAAGCCGCCGTTCGGGTAGGTCGCGCCCTTGATGCTCACGAGCCGCTCCGGTGCGGCGTACGGCAGGCGCGAAAGCAGGATGCCGTCCACGAGACTGAACACGGCCGTGTTCGCGCCGATCCCCAATGCCAGCGTCAGCACCGCGACGGTCGCAAAACCCGGGTTGCGGCGCAGCGTTCGGCCCGCGTAGCGCACGTCCTGCCGCAGCGTGTCGATCAGCTGCACACCGCGAGCATCGCGGCACTCTTCCTTCGACACATCGACGGAACCGAAGGTGCGCCGCACCGTGCGCCACGCCTCGTCGCGGTCGGCGCCCTGCGCAACAAGCGCATCCAGCTGTTGCTCGAGGTGGTACTGGATCTCGTCATCAAGATCGCGCTCGACTTTCTCACGCCTAACGACCGAGCGCCACTTGAGCGGGAGCATGTAGAGCCAGCGTTCGAACCGCATGGCGCCTCCTTGTCATGCGCGCTCGAGCCTGACGACCTGAGTGATCGCGGTGGACAGACGGCTCCAGTTCTCCGCTTCGCGATTCAGATGCCGGCGTCCCGGCCGGCTAAGCGCGTAGAATTTCGCGCGCCGGTTGTTCTCCGTGACTTTCCACGTCGCGGTCACCCAGCCTTGCTGTTCCAGCTTGTGCAGCGCTGGGTAGAGCGAGCCATCGCTCACCTGGAGGACATCGCCCGACACCTGGCGGAGGCGGAGGCCGATCGTATGCCCGTTCATCGGCTCGAGAGCGAGGATTTTCAGCAGCAGCAGGTCCAGCGTGCCCTGAACCAGATCCTGAGGTTTGCTCATGGTTTCCTCGGTTACCGAGCGAAGAATACCGCAGCTCCGCTCGGTAATCAAGGGGAACCGGTGCGTAGTCGCTGCCGTCATGTACTTGGCGGCGGTGCTGTCGCGTGTTCAAGGTAAACCGGGTAGCGAGTTGCCAGCCCCCGATTCTCGATCAGGTGTTCAACAGCCTTGGATCGAACTCCTCTGACGTGAGGCAGCGGCGCCGTCGCCAGGTGCCGCAACTTGTCCGGATTGCGCACCACGTACAGTGCCCGAATGACGTCGCCTCAATTCTCGAAGGCCGCCCGCCACCATGCACCTGGGCGTTTGCGCGTGACGTCGAGATCTTCAACGCCGCGCCGTGTCACCCAATCACGGCTGCCCGAACGCGCTCGGTCAGGCGACCGTTCGACTTAGCGCGCAATCCACCCGAGCTCAACTGCCCGCTCGTGCAGGGCTGCTTCGACCGCGGGCAGCGTAAGGAAAGAAACGGCATACAGAAGAATGAGGATCCCGATCGGAACGGCCCAAGCGAGAGGGCGGGTTTCCGGCGGGAGCCCCGAATTCGGGAGCCGACGGTCGGCTGGCCGCAGCGCCCACGACGTGATAGCGCACGTCACGAAGAACAGCGGCGCCGACCACGCCTCAGGACCGTCGCCGGTTAACAGGTGCGACGTCACGGCACCCGACCACAGGAAAAAGGAACCCGCGTACGCCCATTCCTTGAGCACCCGCAACCCGGGCGCGGCGATCGCGACGGCCG
>JBKOZS010000276.1:0-8140 GCA_046726015.1 Acidobacteriota bacterium | reverse complement strand
CCTATACCTCGCGCGCGATTCGGGAAGGGGAATCTGACGGGGTAGACTATAATTTCATAACACGCCCACGGTTCGAGACGATGATCGCGGGGAACGAATTCCTCGAATGGGCCGATGTGTTTGGAAACCTCTACGGTACGTGCGCGGAAACCGTGGACCGGGAACTCGCCAGCGGCCGGGACCTCGTGCTCGTCATCGACGTCCAGGGGGCCCGGCAGGTCCGTAACCGCGGTCTCGATACGGTGGGGATTTTCGTGCTGCCCCCCTCCTTCGAGGCGCTCGAGCAGCGGCTGCGCGGACGCAGCAAGGACAGTGAAGAGGCCATTCGGCGGCGCCTGGCGACGGCGCGCGCCGAGATCGAGGCTGTCAGCGACTACGACTACGTGGTCGTGAACGACGAGCTCGACGCCTGTGTGGATCGCCTCCGCGCGATTGTGCTCGCCGAGCGGGCACGGCCTCGCGCCATGGCGCCAACCGTGAAACGCATCGTCAATTCGTTCAGTCGAAAGGAAACCGTGTGAACAAGTTCGAGTTCGTCATCCTGTCGGGCGCGCGGGCAAAGCAGCTGCTCAAGGGCTGCACGCCAAAGACCACCACCACGCCCAACGAGAAGCTGGTGCGCCTGGCGATGAAGGAAGTCAAGGAGCGGAAGGTCGAGGCGATCAAGACCGCCGACTAGGACGCCATGCTGATTGCTCTCGGGGTCACCGGCGGCATCGGCGCTTACAAGGCGGTCGAGGTCGCACGCGGGCTGCAGAAGCGCGGCCACGATGTCGCCGCGATCATGACGCGCTCGGCGCGCCGGTTCGTCGGCGAGGTGACGTTCGAAGCGATCACGCGGCGGCCGGTCATCACGGATCAATTCGCCCGCGGCATGAACGCGGATATCGAGCACATCGCGCTCGCCACCGACGCGTCGCTGCTGCTTGTCGCGCCCGCGACGGCCAATGTCATAGGCAAGTTCGCGAATGGCATTGCCGATGATTTCCTGACCTCGCTGTATCTCGCGACGCGCGCGCCGGTGCTGATGGCGCCGGCGATGAATACCAACATGCTCGAGCACGCGGCGGTGCAGCGGAATCTGCAGACGCTCGCGTCGCGCGGCGTCCGGTTCGTCGATCCGGGCGAGGGCTTCCTCGCGTGCGGCTGGATCGGCAAGGGCCGGCTGGCCGAGCCGGAGGCGATCGTCGAAGCGGCCGAGCGCATGATGCGTCCGTCGGGGTCGTTGCTCGGGCGGCGCATCGTGGTCTCCGCGGGACCGACGTTCGAAGATCTCGACCCGGTTCGCTTCATCGGCAATCGATCCAGCGGACGCATGGGATTCGCGGTTGCCGCGGAGGCGGCGCGGCGGGGCGCGCACGTCGTGCTCGTCTCGGGTCCGGTCAAGCTCGATCCTCCCGCCGGCGCCCTCGTCGAGCGCGTGAGAAGTGCCGCCGAGATGGCGAAGGCGATGATGACCCATGCCAGCGGAGCGGACGCAGTCGTCATGGCTGCCGCCGTTGCCGACTACACGCCGGAACGGCCGCTTGATTCGAAGATGCCAAAAGGGGAAGGGCCCCTTCAGATCACGCTGGTTCGCACGCGCGACATCCTCGCGGAGCTCGGGCGCCAGCGAGGCGACTCGCCGCTGCCGGTCCTTGTCGGATTCGCCGCGGAGACGGGCGATCCCCGGCCTCGCGCGCGGCAGAAGCTCCAGGCGAAGCAGGTGGACCTGATCGTCGCGAACGACGTGTCGCGTGCCGACGCGGGTTTCGACGTCGACACCAACAGCGCGACGCTGATCGCGGCGGATGGTGAGGTCGACACGCCCGTTCAGCTCAAGAGCGAGCTCGCCTCAACGATCGTCGATCGGATCGAACAGTTGCTCTCCACGCGCGCGGCGGCGGCCAGGCAATCGTGACCGACATCCGGAACCAGCTCGCGGATCACCTGCGTTTCTACGACGAACTCGGCGTCAGCGGCATCAGCAGGGACGCCGCGTGGCGGATACGAGAAGTAACCCAGGCGGCAGCTCCCGCGCTCGAACCTCCGGACCTCGAACCTGGGCCCTCGGACCTCCCGCCTTCGCCGCGACGCGGCTTCGCCGAGGCAGGCGGCATCGTTCAGATCGCCCGGTCCTCGCAGGAACTCCTCGACGCGATTCGCGCGGATATCGGGCCGGACTGCTCCCGGTGCAAGCTGCACACGCTTGGCCGCAGGCAGATCGTGTTTGGCGTGGGGAATCCCAACGCCGATCTGATGTTCGTCGGGGAGGCGCCGGGCGCCGACGAGGACATCCAGGGGATCCCGTTCGTCGGCCGCGCAGGTCAGCTCCTGACGAAGATGATCAACGCGATCCAGATCGAGCGCGACGATGTGTATATCGCGAATGTGATCAAGTGCCGGCCGCCGCAGAATCGCAATCCCGAGCCCGACGAAGTGCAGACCTGCGAGCCGTTCCTGTTCCAGCAGATTGATGCGATCCAGCCGAAGGTGATCGTGGCGCTGGGAAAGTTCGCGGCACAAACGCTGCTGCGCACGCAGGACCCGATCTCGCGTCTGCGCGGACGCGTCTACAACTTCCGCGGCGTCAAGCTGATCCCGACATTCCATCCGTCATTCCTTTTGCGCAGCCCGAACTACAAGCGCGAGGCGTGGGAAGACCTGAAAAAGGCGCGCGCGATCCTGCAGGGCAGCGACGAGTAGCGCCATGGCGAGGAGCGGAGCGGGGCCTGGGGCCCCCGCGAGCGACGAGCTTGGCGGGGTGCAGGGGTCCCCGCCACTCAAGAAAATGCGCGCAATCGCCGTGGCTGTACCAGTGCCCGGTCTCGGGGCACTGACCTACGCCGTACCCGACGGCATCCCGGATCCCCCGATTGGCTCCCGCGTTCTGGTTCCGCTCGGCAACCGGACCGTGACGGGTATCTGCCTGGGGTCAGACACCAGTCGTCCGGCTCCCCAGTGTGTAAACGGACAACCGGGGTCTGACCCCAGTGACAGCCATACCCGCGACGTGGTGGACGTGCTCGACGACCGCCCGTTCCTGCCACCTGACGTCGTCAACCTGGCCAGCTGGGTGGCGGACTACTACGCCTGCGGCGTGGGGGAGGCCATCGCGACCGCCATGCCGCCGCGGGCGTGGGTCGAAACCGAGCGGCATGCGCGCATCACCGACCTTGGTGAAGCGCGCCTGCTCACCGAGCGCGGCCTGCGCCGTGACGTGCTCGAGAAGCTCGGAGGCGGACGCGTGGTGTCGGTTGAGGCGCTTGCGAAAAAGTCCCGCGGCACTCACGGAGCCCTGCAGACGCTCGCACAGGACGGGCTGATTACGCTGACGCGCCCGTTGCGCGGACGCGCCGATGCGTCGCGCACCGTGCGCGTGGCGATGCTGACGGCGCAGGGAAGCGAGGATCTGGACACCCCCCCTCGGCTTGGACCACGGCAGCAGGCGGCGCTCGACCTGCTGCGCGGTGCGCCGGAGGGCCTCCTGGTCAGCGATCTCGCGGACCAGGAGATCCCGCCCGGCTCGGTGGCCGGGCTGGTTCGTCTCGGCCTCGTCACGATCGAGCGACGGCGGGTCGAGCGCGATCCCTTCGAGACCACGACAGAGGCTCCGCCGCGGCCCGCGATCCTCAACCTCACCGCCGAACAGGAAGCCGCGCTGCAGCGCCTGCAAGATCTTTCATCATCCGGCCGCTTCGAGGCGGCGCTTCTCCACGGCGTCACCGGCAGCGGCAAGACCGAGATCTACCTGCGTCTCGCGCGTGACGTGCAGGCGAGCGGGCGCGGCGTGCTGCTCATGGTGCCCGAGATTGCGCTGACCCCCGCGGCGGCGGCGATCTTCCGCGCCGCATTTGGCGCGCGGGTGGCCATCCAGCACAGCGGCCTCTCCGACGGCGAACGATACGACCAGTGGCAGCGCATCAGGCGGGGAGACGTCGACGTTGTCGTCGGCACCCGCAGCGCGGTGTTTACGCCGCTCGCTCATGTCGGCGTGATCGTCGTCGACGAGGAGCACGACGGGTCCTACAAGCAGGAAGAGAGCCCGCGATATCACGGACGCGATGTCGCGGTCGTGCGCGCGCGATCGGCGAACGCGCTCGTCGTGCTCGGCTCGGCAACGCCATCGCTGGAGACGTATTACAACGCGCAGAGCGGCCGCTACACGTTGATCACGCTCGAGCGGCGCGTCCTGGACCGGCCGCTCGCGAACGTGACGATCGTCGACATGCGCGCGGAGTACGCCGTCGAGGGGCCGGACATCGTGCTGAGCCGGCCGCTGCGCGAGGCGCTCGCTGCACGGCTCGAACGCGGCGAGCAATCGATCGTGCTGCTGAACCGGCGCGGTTTCGCAACCGCCGTGTTCTGCCGCCAGTGCGGCGATACGCTCGAATGCCCGAACTGCAGCGTGTCGCTCACGGTGCACAAGGCCGCGGGGCGGGCGCGCTGTCACTACTGCAACTACTCGGCGGCGCTTCCGAAAGTCTGCGCGAAGTGCGCAGGACCGTACCTCGAGCAGCTCGGGTTCGGCACGGAGCGGATCGAGCAGGAGATTCGTGACCTGCTGCCGGGGGCGCGCGTCGGACGCGTCGATCGCGACACGATCCGGCGTCGCGGGGCGATTACGACGCTGCTCGCGCGGTTTGCCGCCGGCGAGATCGACGTGCTCGTCGGCACGCAGATGATTGCCAAGGGACACGATTTTCCACGCGTCACGCTGGTCGGGGTCGTCAGCGCGGATGTCGGCCTGGGGCTTGCGGATTTTCGCGCGGCGGAACGGACCTTCCAGCTGCTCACGCAGGTCGCCGGCCGCGCGGGACGCGGCGACGTGGCTGGAGAGGCCGTCGTGCAGACCTTGCATCCTGATCACTACAGCATCCGCCACGCGTGCCGGCAGGACTACGGCGCGTTCTACGCCGACGAGCTGCACTTCCGCCAGTCGATGCGCTATCCGCCGGCCGTGGCGCTCATCAACGTCGTCGTGAAGGCGAAGTCGCGGCCGGAGGCGATGACCGATGCCGGCGAGATCGCCACCGCGATGCGAATCCCGGGGTTCGACACCTGCCGGATCCTCGGGCCCGCCCCGGCACCGCTCGGCCGCCTCAAGGGAGAGCACCGCGCGCAACTGTTCCTCAAGGGAAGCCAGCGCAACGCCATGCGCAAGGCGCTGCTGACGGTGCTGGACGCGCGGCCGGAGTTGAAGCGGCGGACGATTGTCGATGTCGACCCGATGTCGGTGTTGTGAGATCCGTTTGCAGCATCCTGCACTTGTCGCGGCCCGCCCGCGGCGCACGTAATCGACATTCCTGTCTCCGCGATCCATCAAGCCGACAATTTTGTCGCATACCCTCCGTTTGGCCGGCCAGCGGCGCGGTAGCCGGTAACCCGCTCGCACTGTGGGCGATTGCCCATTACGACCAAACTGTTGGTCTGTACGTGCGGATCGACAAAATTGTCGATCGGCCGATCCGATTTCCCGCCCGGATCTCGCGATCTTTCGTGGCGGCGGTGTTGCTCCTGTCCAGCGGCAGATGTCGTTTCCGGCCTATTGCCGCTCGCATGTGAGGTGCTGTCGATGAACCAGGCTGATACCGCATGGATGCTCGTGTCCACCGCGCTCGTGTTGCTGATGACGCCGGCGTTGGCGTTCTTCTACGGCGGGCTCGTCCGCTCGAAGAACGCGCTCAACACCATGATGATGAGTTTCGTGTCGCTCGGATTCGTCGGTGTTGCGTGGGCGATCATTGGGTATTCACTGGCTTTCGCGCCAGGGAATGCGCTCATCGGCGATCTCTCCCGCGTGTTCCTGCGCGGCGTCGGGCTCGAGCCGCAGGGCACGATCCCGCACCTCCTGTTCATGTGCTACCAGGCCACCTTCTGCATCATCACGGCCGCGCTGATCTCCGGCGCCATCGTCGAGCGGATGCGCTTCCCGGCCTACGTCGCCTTTATCACGCTGTGGTCGGTCATCGTCTACGCGCCAATTGCGCACTGGGTGTGGGGCGGCGGTTGGCTGTCGAAGCTGGGCGCGCTTGATTTCGCCGGCGGCACGGTCGTGCACGTGAACGCCGGCATTGCCGCGCTCGTGGCGGCGGCCGTCATCGGCAAACGGCGCGACTATCCGTCCTCGTCGCTGCTGCCGCACAACGTCCCGTTCACGCTGCTTGGCGCGGGCGTTCTGTGGTTCGGATGGTTCGGGTTCAACGCGGGGAGCGCCGTCGCGGCGAATGGCATCGCGGCGCTGGCCTTCACCAGCACCATGCTCGCGCCGGCGGCCACCCTGGTCGTCTGGACGCTGCTCGACATGGCGCGCTCGCGCAGGTCCACGGCCGTGGGCGCCGCGACCGCGATCGTGGTCGGCCTGGTAGCGGTGACACCCGCGGCAGGATTCGTCGGGCCGATGAGCGCGATTGTGCTCGGCGCCATCGCGGCGCTTCCCAGCTATGCGGGCCTCCTCATCCGCGCGCGCACATCGCTCGACGATTCACTCGACGTGGTTGCCGCGCACGGCGTCGGTGGTACGGTTGGCGCGCTGCTGACCGGCGTGCTCGCGCAGAAGGCGCTCAACGGCGTGGCTGACGGTGCGTTGTTTGGAAATCCCTCGCAGGTCCTTATTCAAGGCCTCGCGGTGCTCGCCACGATCGCCTATAGCGGCGCGCTGAGCTTCGTGCTGCTGAAGGCCATCGGCCTCGTGACGCCGCTTCGCGCTGCGGACGGTGAAGAAGGCGCGGGCCTCGATGTCACGCAGCACGGCGAGGAAGCCTACGTCCACGCGGGTGGTTCGACGGAACTGCCCGCCGCGGCGGTCGACGTCCCGTCAGGGAGCGTCGTCGCCGCCCCTTCTCCGGCGGTTTCTTAATCAGACCGGGGGACTCCGTCCCCTGGCGCGCCTAGGGCGGAAACGCGCGGCTCGGAGCTGGTACCCCTTCCCAGGTCCGGGCCGCGTCTTTTGTGCAGAGAAGCCGGTACTGTTTTGAATCCCACGCACTCAACATCCGCCTGCCCCGCCGAAGCCGCGAAGCGGCGAAGGCCGGCACCTCGCGAATCGCGCAACGAGTCAGTGCCGGAAGAACTCCATTGGCTCGATTGGCGCCGGGGTGAAGCAGAGGATGAGCATGATCAGGCCGAACACCGCGAGCGCGCGGCGGCCGGGTCCGAGCGGTTCGTACTCGTTAATCACGCGCGGATGCCGCGGCCCGAGAATCAACAGCATCGCCACCATCATCAACGTCATCACGAGCCAGCTGCGCGAGATGAAGGTCATCGCAATCGTGAACGTCACGGTTGCGATCGAGATCGGCGTTGACGCGCGGCCGAGCGTCGAATAGGTGACGTGCCCGCCATCGAGCTGCCCGAAGGGCAGCAGGTTCAGCGCTGTCGCCAGCATTCCGAACCATGCCGCGAACACCATCGGGTGGATGTTGATCGAATAACCATCCGGCAGCGCGCCGAAGATGAGGCGTGACGCCCATTGAAAGAGCAGCGGCTCGCCTAGCGTCAGTCCAAACCCCTCCGTCGGACTCGGCACCACCGTGGACATGTGGAGCCCGATGAAGAGCGCGGGCACGAGGATCGCGAACCCGGCGATCGGCCCCGCGATCCCGATGTCGAAGAGCACCGTCCGCGTGGGGAACGCCTCGCGAATGCGGATGACGGCGCCCAGCGTCCCCGTCAACAGGATGGGTGCGGGAATGAAATAGGGCAGCGACGCGTCGACGTTGTACCTCCGGCACAGCAGGTAGTGCCCCATCTCGTGCGCCCCAAGAATGGCGAGCAGCGTTCCGCTGTACCAGAAGCCGTGAAGGAACAACGATCCGAGCCCGAGCGAGACCCGCGCTCGCTCGAAATCAGAAACGAACGAGTAATAATGAAGGGCGCCCACCACGGTGGTAGTGCACAGTGTGATTACGAACAGCAGGACGTGGAGCCACGTGCGGCCCTGGAAGCGCGGTCGCAGGCGAGGCGGCGCGTAAACGGGCTCGAACGGCTCGGAGGAGTACCCAGCCTGGGGAAATTGGAGATCGCCGTCGGCCATCAGCCCCCGATGTTCTGGAGGTCTTTGCCCGGCTTGAAGCGGATGGTCCGACCCGGCGGGATACGCACTTCTTTTCCGGTCCTTGGATTCCGGCCAATGCCGCGCTTGCGCGGCTTCACCTGGAAC
>JBKOZS010000275.1:0-18217 GCA_046726015.1 Acidobacteriota bacterium | reverse complement strand
CGCGCGATTGCGGACCAGGCGCGGACGATCCGCATCCCGGTCCACATGATCGAAACGATCAACAAGCTGATTCGCACGTCACGTGCGCTGGTGCAGGAACTGGGACGCGAGCCGACCTCGGAGGAGATCGCGCAGCGGATGGACATTCCGGTCTCGAAGGTCCGCAAGGTCCTCAAGATCGCGCAGGAGCCGATCTCGCTCGAAACGCCGATTGGCGAAGAGGAAGATTCGCATCTTGGCGACTTCATCGAGGATCGCCAGGTCGTCTCGCCGTCCGACGCAGTGATCAACCTGAACCTGAAGGAACAGACGGACCAGGTGCTGAAGACGCTGACGCCGCGCGAAGAGAAGGTCATCAAGATGCGGTTCGGCGTCGGCGACGGCAGCGAGCACACGCTCGAAGAAGTGGGCCAGAGCTTTGCCGTCACCCGCGAGCGCATTCGTCAGATCGAAGCCAAGGCGCTGCGCAAGCTGCGCCACCCATCGAGGAGCCGCAAGTTGAAGGCGTTCCTGGAAGGGCGCACCTAGACCCAAGCGCCTGCAGCCCGAGCGGCTGCAGGCGTTTTTTTTGTTACGATTGTGCGGGCCCATAGCTCAACGGTTAGAGCCGCCGGCTCATAACCGGCCCGTTCCAGGTTCGAATCCTGGTGGGCCCAAATTTTTCGCTCTGCGGAAAATTTGTCTCGCCGAAGCGGCGAAGCCGCGAAGGCGGACCACACGCGACAGAATCCCTGAAGGTTTTATGGAGGACCGCAGGTCCGACAGTCGTCCAAAGAGCTATCGAGCGCATATGCTGAGAGCAAAGTCCCGAGCGTGAACTCAGATCTCCAACACCTGATCCGCCTGCAACACCTCGAGTCCGAAATCGAATCCGCACGCCGGCGCATCGCCGAAATCCCGTCGGCGCAGGTTGCACTCGACGCGAAGCTCGCCGAACGCCAGGCTGCGGTCGCGGCCATCAAGCAGCGGCTGGCCGAGAGCCAGACGGCGCGGCGCGCGACGGAAGCGGAAGTTGCGACGCTCCAGGGCCGCCTCTCCAAATACAAGGGGCAGTTGATGGAGGTGAAGACCAACAAGGAATACCAGGCGATGCAGAAAGAGATCGCTACCGCCGAGGAGGGTGTGCGATCGCAGGAAGACCGCATCCTCGAACAGATGGAAGAAGCCGAGACCCTGGGGCACGAGCTGAAAGTCGCGGAGGCGGCGCTCAAGGCGCAGCAGGACGAGATCGTCCGCGAGCGTAAGCGGCTCGACGAAGAAGCGGCCACGCTCCAGGCGCGTACGACAGAGACCTCAGCGATGCGCGCCAGCGTTGCCGGCGAGCTCTCCCCCGCGGCGCTGCGCCTGTTCGAGCACGTATCGAAGCAGCGCAAGGGGCTCGCGGTCGCCGAAGCGCGGGACGGGATCTGCACCGTCTGCCACGTGCGGCTCCGGCCCCAGGTGTTCAACGAGGTCCGCCGCAACGAATCGCTGATCCAGTGCGAGAGCTGCCTGAGAATCCTCTTCTACTCTCCAGCCCCGGTACCAAACGCGGGTCCCCAGGCCTCATGATTACCGCATATATCGACGGCGGGGCCCGTGGCAATCCCGGGCCTGCCGGCTACGGCGTTCGCATCGAAGGCCCCGATGGCTCGGTGTTCGCGGAATTGCACGGCGGCCTCGGCGTCGCCACCAACAACATCGCCGAGTACAACGGACTGCTCGCGGCGTTGCGGTACGCCGTCGAACACGGCCACGACATCGTGCACGTCAAGGCGGATTCGGAACTCCTGGTCAAACAAATGCGCGGCGAGTACCGCGTCAAGAACGAAGGGCTCAAGCCGCTGTTCCTCGAAGCAATCCGACTGATTCGAAAGCTCGGCACCGTCACCTTCGAGCACATCCGCCGGGAGTACAACACGGAAGCCGATCGGCTCTCGAATCTCGGCATGGATGAAGCCGAGCAGATGCTGAAGAGCTGCTAGGGCCCATCTTTTGCAATTTCTGTCCGCGTGATGCGCAAGGCCGCGCTTGCGGCGATATTGTTGCTCGCGCTCCAGGGGTGTGCGGGACTCAATTTCTCCGCGTTCGTGCAGCCGCCGCGCCTCGAGCAGGCAGCCGGTCGGCGCGCCGAAGTCCGGCTCCAGGGTCCGTCTGGCTCGCAGCCCTTAGGCGGCGCCGGCGTTCGGCTCTGGACGAAAGTGACCAACCCCAACACCTTCGGCCTCACCCTGCAGACCATCAAAGGCACGCTGTACCTCGAGGACTCTCGCGCCACCGACGTGGATTTCCCACTGGGTCTTCCGCTTGGCGCCGGCGCGGAAACAGTGATTCCGATCGACCTTTCGATCAGCTTCTCGGATCTCCCGGGACTTGGCGATGTCGCGCGGCGGTTGGTCAACAGGGAGGCGTCCCATACCGTCTCGAGGGCACGATTGGCCTCGACGTCCCCCGTGTGGGGCAGGACATGACGTTTGGACCGATGACGCTGTTACGAGGTGAAGCGGGAGTACCGTCAGGAGGCGCTGCGGATCGCGGCGAGCATGCGCCCCGCCTTCTCGCGCGCGGCGCGGTACGAGTGCAGCCGCTCATGATGCGTCTTCGTGCACAGCCCTGAATCGAAGATCGCGTCGGGCGGCACGCCTGCGCCAATCAGCTGATCCCGATTCGCACGCGCCAGATCGAGCATCGATCGATCGCCGCGTCCCGGCTGAAACCAGGCCGCGATCGCCGACGCCTCAGCACCGCCCGCGCGGAAGGCGTCGACGACGTCAGGTCCCACTTCCCCACAGCACGCACCCAGACACGGCCCGATCGCAGCCACGATGTGTGAGGGTTCGGAGCCAAACGTCCGCTGCATGGCGCGAACCGCCACGGCGGCGGCCTGCGCCGCGGCCCCTCTCCACCCCGCGTGTGCCGCGCCCGCAGCTCCCGTTCGGCGATCGAACAGCAGCACCGGCGCACAGTCGGCGACCCGCACGCCGATGGCGACATCAGGATCATCGGTAATAACGATGTCGGCCTCCGGCCACGCCGGTGTACCTTCGGACCTCGGACCTCGAACCTCGGACCTCGGCACGTCGCGTCCCCGCTTCGCGATCGCGACACCAGTGCCGTGCACCTGGCGGATCAGCAGCACCCGCTCGCGCGTGACGCCGAGCGACTCCGCTACTGCCGTCCATTCCTCCGCGCTCTCGCGGAGCCCGACATCGCGGCTGGTGAACAGGTGCGCGGCGGGGAGCGCCGTGCAGCGCAGCGCGCGCCCCCACGGCTCTTGCGTCCACTCGAACGCACCGATAGGCTGAGGGTCGGTCATGAGCATCATCGGGCTCGGTTTCGACGCCACCGACATTCCGCGTGTGCGCGACGTGTTCGCGCGACATGGCGAACGCTTTCTCCAGCGCGTCTTTACCGACGAAGAGATTGCCTATTGTACGCGGCAGCGCGATCCGGTTCCGAGCCTGGCCGCCCGGTTCGCAGCCAAAGAGGCGGCGATGAAGGCGCTCGGGACCGGCCACACGCGTGGCGTGCTCTGGAAGGACATCGAAGTGTTCCGCCGGGGCGGTCCTCCGCAACTGCGGTTGACGGGCGGAGCGCTGCGGCGCTTCGAGGCCATGCGCGCGGTCCGATCGTTGCTGACCATCACGCATGCCGAAACGCTTGCGATGGCGCAGGTGCTGCTCCTCAATGATTGACCGCCTGTGCACTCACGTACACGGAGAGAGCGCAGAGAGCGGAGAGAGCGGCTTCTTCTCACAAGAAAAATATATAAACCGGCCTCTCCGATCTCTCTCCGTGTCCGTGAGCTCACAGGAGCTTCAAGCGGTAACTGGAGTTGTTATTCCTTCGGGGAAGTGTCGTCTCGACCGGGTGCTGGCGCGCGCACGTGCCAGTAACCACGCACCCCACCATCACTTGCGAAGCCCGCTCCTGACGCACGCCTCCGGCGCGCGGCTTGCCTCTCCGTCACGCGCGATGGCAGCGCCTGCCGCGCGAGGAGACGCGTGATGACGATCAAGTTCGTGGCAAACGACAAAGGCAACCCGCCGGGCAAGCTGGCGGATGCGGAGCTGCACTTCACCGACGGACCGCTCGAAGGGCTCAAGCTAATCGGCTTCGCTGTATGGGAGCGCAAGACGGGCACGGGGCGGAACGTCACGTTTCCCGCGCGGCAGTTCTCCGTCAACGGCGAACGCCGCAGCTTCGCGCTGCTTCGTCCGGCCGTCGACAGCACGGCACAGAACAGGGTTCGGGATTTGATTCTCGAGGCCTACGAAGAGTTCGCGGGCGCCCGGATCGAGGCAACGGCGTAGCCGACAGCTACGACAACACCGGCAGGAACTTACGATTTTCCTGCTGGCGTTTCGGCGGAAGCGTCCACTCTTCCCGGAGCCCCTTGTCGAACTCGGCGCGGAAGAACGACGATTTCATCCCGCCGTCGATGATGTCCCACGGCAGCACCAGGTCGGCCGAGCGGTCGCGGAAGATGTAGAAATTCGCATCGACACCGGCTTCGGCAACCGCGGCGCGCCAGTTTCCGCCGTTGCGTTCCGCGACTTCAATGGCCGGCGCAACGCGCCGATCACCGAGCGAGAGCAGCGCCTGGTAGAAGGAGTGCCGCTCCGACTTGATGTTGAAGTAGACGTTGTCGAGATCCGCCACCATCGCGCGCAGGTGCTTCCCCTTGCGGTCGGTGATCGCCGGGTCCTCCATCGGCAACCACTGGTAGGTCGTCCCGGGCTTTGGAATCAGCGGGTTCACGCTGGCAACGATGCGGCCGATGCGCCCCCTGGGGCGTGCGTGCTCGACCAGAATCGACTGCAGCTCCGCGCTGAGATCCCGAATCGCCGCCAGATCGTCGTCCGTTTCAGTGGGGAGACCGATCATGTAATACAGCTTCAGGTTCTCCATGCCGTTGGCGAAGATCAGGTTCGCCTTCTCGAGGATTTCGGCGTTCGTGACCGTTTTGTTGATGACGCGGCGCAGCCGGTCCGACCCGGTCTCGGGCGCGATGGTGATTCCGCGCTCGCCGCTCTCGTGCAGCATGCGCACGATCGGCTCGGTGAGATCGTCCAGGCGGAGCGATGCGGGGCTGATCGAGTAGCCCAGCGCGAGCAGGCCGGAAAGGATCCGCTCGATCTCGGGATGATCGCAGAGCGCGATCGACACCAGCCCGGCACGTGTTGCGTGCGGTCGCGCCTCGGCGGCGAGCTCGAGGATCCGATCCGCGGAGAACGGCCGCACGGGCAGGTAGTTGTAGCCCGCCCAGCAGAACCGGCAGAGATTCGCGCAGCCGCGCACGACCTCGATCAGGAAGCGCGATCCGAACTCGGTATCGGGCGTGAAAATCCGGGTCGCGGGCGGGTCGAGCTGCTCCGTCGCTTTCACGGCGGCCTTCTTCACGACCGCAGGGGCGCCGGTGCCGGCTCGCGGCTCGAACCCGGCAATCGTCCCATCCGCGGCGTAGTTGACCGTGTAGAAGGACGGGATGTAGAAGCCCCGTTCGGACGCGAGGCGGCGCTGAAGATCGTCGCGATCGGCTGCGGTATCCAGCGACCGCATGAGCGACGGGATCAGCACTTCTCCTTCTCCGGCGGCAATCACGTCGGCGAATGGAGCGAGTGGTTCGGGGTTCACGAACGTCACGGCGCCGCCGATCACCACGAGCGGATCGTGCACAGTGCGCGCCTCCGCACGGACCGGCACGCCCGCCAACCTCAACATCGAGACGACGTTGGTGTAGTCCCACTCGAATGAGACGGAGAAGGCGAGAACGTCGAAGTCCCGGACCGGCGTGTCGGACTCGAGCGTGCGCAGCGGGTTGCCGGACGCAAGCTGCGCCGCCAGCTCCTGGCGTCCCGGCAGGAACACGCGCTCGCACACGACGTCCTCCAGCTCGTTGAAGAGCCGGTAGACCGTCTGGAAGCCCAGGTTGGACATTCCGACGAAGTACGTGTTCGGAAACGCCAGCGCGACGCGCAGCCGCCCGCCGTGCGGTTTGCGGATGAAGCCGACTTCGCGGGAAAGAACGTCGCGCGGGCGCCCGCGATCGATGCGCTGCGCCATCAGAAATTGCCGATGTCGAACCGGAAAAGAACGGACGTGGTACGCGGGCTCGAGCTGAGAAGACGACGCTCCCGCATACCGTGGGTTTATTTAGTTTACCACGTGCGGGAGCGCCGTCCGGAGTGGCTTACGCCTCGTTCTGGCGCCTCAGAAACGCGGGAACGTCTAGAGGAGAAACCGGCTCGAACTCGGCGCCGGGGCTGATGATGTCGGCCGCGGGATCCGCCGCCGACACTGGCGCGGCCGGCATCTCGAGCACGGGCCGTCGCGTGAACGCCATACGTGAACCCCCGCCTCCTCCCGCCGCCGCCGCAACCTTCGGCACTTCCACCGCCTCGTTGCGCCACGCCGTGTAGTTCTGCAGGTCGACCGGGGTCTGCGCGGCCGAAGGACTTACGGGCTTGGCCGACAGCGACGTCATCGGGCGATCGAACCCGGTGGCGATCACCGTGATCTTCACCTTGCCGTTCATCTTGGGATCGACCACGGCGCCGAAGATGATATTCGCTTCTTCGTGCGCGGCTTCCTGGATGATCGCTGACGCCTCGCTGACCTCGATCAGCGACAGGTCCGGTCCGCCGGTCACGTTGATGATCACGCCCCGTGCGCCCTTGACCGACGCGTCTTCGAGGAGCGGGCTCGAGATCGCGTGGTTGGCGGCCTCCATCGCGCGATTCTCCCCTTCCGAGAAGCCGGTGCCCATGATCGCGATGCCCATGCCCGCCATGATCGTTTTCACGTCGGCGAAGTCGAGGTTGATCATGCCCGGCACGAGGATCAGGTCCGAGATGCCCTGAATCGCCTGCCGCAGCACATCGTCGGCATTGGTGAAGGCGTCGTTCAGCGAGGTCGAGCGCGAGATCGTGGCGAGCAGGCGCTCGTTCGGGATCGTGATGACCGTGTCGACGGAGCCGCGAAGCTCCTCGAGTCCGCGCTCCGCCTGCAGCTGGCGCTTTCGTCCTTCGAACTTGAACGGCTTGGTCACGACGGCGATCGTCAGGGCTCCAAGCTCGCTCGCAAGGCTGGCGATGACAGGCGCCGCGCCGGTGCCCGTGCCGCCGCCAAGGCCGGTGGTCACGAACACCATGTCTGCGCCGTCGAGCGCCTCGATCAGCTTCTCGGTGTCTTCGAGCGCCGCCTGCCGCCCGACGTTGGGGTCGGCGCCGGCACCGAGGCCTTTCGTGAGCTTGGCGCCGATCTGCAGTTTGTGCGGCGCCGCGTTGAGTTTCAGTGCCTGCACGTCGGTGTTCGCAACGATGAACTCGACCCCTTCGAGGCCGGCCTGCACCATGCGATTCACTGCGTTGCTGCCGCCGCCGCCGACGCCGACGACCTTGATTCGAGCACCGGTGCGCCCGTCTTCGTCGAGCTTCAGCCGCAAGGTGGACGCCTGTTGATCAGCCATGCCGTGGCCTCCCATTTCCATCAGAAGAATTCCTTGAACAACGTACGCAGCCGACCGGCTACGCGACCAAACGCGCCGGCGCCCACCGGCCGCGCCACTTCTCCCACGTGATTTCTGTGTGCGTACATCACGAGCCCGACGGCGGTGGCGAACGCCGGGTTGTTCACGTGATCCGCGAGGCCGCCGATGCCCGCTGGACATCCGCGGCGAATGGGCAGGTCGAAAATCTGCTCCGCGATCTCCGCCGTGCCCTCGAGCATTGCGCCTCCGCCCGTCAGCACGATCCCCGAGTTGAGTGATTTTTCGAAGCCGGCGCGCCGGATCTCGTCCCACAGGAGATGGAAGATCTCCTCGGCGCGCGGCTGCAGGATTTCAGACAGGATCCGCCGCGCCATCACGCGCGGCTTCCGCCCGCCCACGCTCGGCACGTCCATCGTTTCGTCTTCGTCGACCATCGCGGAGAGGGCGCATCCGCAGCGGCGCTTGATCTTCTCGGCGTCCGGAATCGGTGTGCGAAGGCCGACGGCGATGTCGTTGGTGAAGTGATCGCCGCCGACGGCGACCACTCCCGTATGCCAGAGACTCCCGCGTTCGAAGATGGCGAAGTCGGTGGTGCCGCCGCCGATATCGACAATCGCCACGCCGAGCTGCTTCTCATCCTCGGTCAGCACCGCCTCGCTCGCGGCAAGCTGTTCCAGCACCGTGTCGAGCACGGCCACGCCCGCGCGGTTCACGCACGCGACGATGTTCTGCGTTGAAGAGGCGCTGCCGGTGACGACATGGACGTTGACCTCGAGACGCGTGCCGGTCATGCCGACAGGCGCGCCAATCCCGTCCTGCTCGTCGACAACGAAGTCCTGTGGCAGCACGTGGAGAATCTCGCGTCCGCTCGGAAGCGCGACGGCTTTCGCGGCATCGATGGCACGTCGGACGTCTTCTCGCGTGATCTCGCGGTTCTTGCCGGCCACCGCCACGACGCCGCGGCTGTTGAACGCTTTCACGTGCGCGCCGGGCAGCCCGAGGTGCACGGAGTCGATCTCGACGCCGGCCGTCAGCTCCGCTTCGTCGATCGCCTTCTTGATCGATTCGACCGCCGCCTCCAGGTTGACGACGACCCCGCGCCTGACGCCCTTCGACTCGGCCAGGCCGAGCCCGATGATGTCGAGGCCGCCGTCGTCCGTAATCTCCCCCACGATGGCGGCGATCTTCGAGGTGCCGACGTCGAGTCCGACCAGGTAACGCTCTTTCCGCGCCAATGTGTATCTCCTGGCGGGTCTACCGACCTGCCTTCCATGCGGCGGGTGTAAAGACCCGCCGTACAACAGCGACCCGCCTAACGACCTCGTTTGGGTGCCGGACCTACGTACACACGCTGTTCGAACCGCATATCCACGTAGTCGATGTCCGGCACTCGATATCGGAGCGTCGGCACCAGATCGAGGTACGCCTGAAGCCGCTCGAGGAACCGTTCTTCGCCCAGGTGCACCAGCGCCGGATCGTCCTGGAGCAAGACGACAACGTCGTGGGCATCGCTCACGTCAATCTGCGAGACGCGTTGCGCCAGGCCCGGCCGTGGTGCCAGCGCGTCGATGGCCCGCGCCGCCAGCGCCGCGCGGTGTTCGTCGATCGTGGGCAGACCCGAGTAAGGGGGCCGCACGAGGCCATCGACGATCGGCAGATCGAACTCGGAGTACTGCGGACCGAACTCATCGATCAACGTGCCGTGCTCGTCGACGAGCCACAGCTTCTGGTTGACACGGCACAGACCCATCGGCTGCCGTTCCGACACGAACACTTCCACGGTCGACGGCAGCACCCGGCGCAGCGCGGCGTCGAACACCCAGGGAGACGCGAGCAGCTGCTCGCGGTAGTGGGGCAGATCCGCCGTGAGAATGCTCGTGCCGCGCAACCCGTCCACCAGGTCTTGCACCTGGCCGCTCGAAATGCGCACGTTGCCGTGCACGCTGATGCGTCGCACCTGCAGCGCGGAGGCATGGAGCACGAGGTTGGTCGCGCGATACCCGGCGTATGCGACGACCGCGATCGCCATGGCCCATCGCACCATGCGCCACGTCAGCCACGAGAGCGCGCGCGACTTCTTCTTCGATGGGCGCACCTTGGCGCGGCGGAAGTTCTTCTCCGCTGGCGCCTTCACGTTGGCGCGGGCGCCCATCAGCGCTTTCCTCCGGCGCCCGTGGATACGGCAGACTCTCGAATGGCGGCGAGAATCCGGTCGGGCAAGGTCCCGATTGAACCGGCGCCCAGTGTGATCACCAGGTCGTTCGGCCGGGCGATCTTCGCGACGGCGGCCGGGACGTCGTCGAGTGCCTTGACGAGATGCACCGGGCGGCCGCCCTCGCGCACGCGCGCGTCGACGGCTTCGATGGTGATCCCGGGGAGCGGTGCCTCGCCGGCTGCGTAGATGTCGGTCAGCACGATCTCGTCCGCCGCCGAGAGCGCGTCACCGAAAGCGTCGAGGAGATCGCGCGTTCGAGAGTAGCGGTGCGGCTGGAACACGACGACGACGCGCCGATCCAGTCCGGCGCGCGCCGCGGCAATCACCGCCGCAATCTCGGTGGGGTGATGGCCGTAATCGTCGACGACCATGACGCCGCGCTCTTCGCCACGGCGCTGGAAGCGGCGTTCGGCGCCGGCGAATTGCTCGAGTGCGGACGCGATGCGCGGGAAGGGCACGCCGGTCTCGAGACCGACGGCGACAGCGGCCAGCGCGTTGAGCAGGTTGTGCCGGCCAGGGACGCGAAGTCGCAACTGTCCCAACTCCGTCGACCGGCCATCGTCTGCACGCTGCGTCACCCGGCACGTCGACCCGAATGCCTCGAGCGCCATGCCGCGGCCGGCAATCCTGGCGCCGCTCTCCTCGAGGCCATAGGTGATCACACGGCGCGTGATCTTCGGCACCAGCGCGCGCACCGGTCCGTCGTCCACGCACGCGATCACCGCGCCGTAGAACGGAACCTTGTTCGCGAACTCCAGGAACGCCTGCTGCAGCGCGTCCCAGCTGCCGTAGCTCTCCATGTGCTCGTGGTCGATGTTCGTAATCACCGCGATCGAGGGAGACAACTTCAGGAACGAGCGATCGCTCTCGTCCGCCTCCGCGACCATGTAATCGCCGCGGCCAAGCCGCGCGTTGCTGCCAAAGGCACTCAGGCGTCCACCAATGACCGCCGTCGGGTCGAGCCCCGCGCGCTCGAGCACGAGTGCCACCATCGACGTCGTGGTGGTCTTCCCGTGCGCGCCGGCGATCGCGATGCCGTACCGCAGCCGCATCAGTTCCGCGAGCATCTCCGCGCGCGGAATTACCGGGATGCGGCGCCGGCGAGCCTCCTCGACTTCCGGGTTTGCCGCATCGATGGCCGACGAAACGACGACCACGTCAGCGCTCCCGATCTGCGACGCGGCGTGACCACGCTCGACCCGCACGCCGAGCGTTGCCAGCCGATCGGTCACGTCCGACGTTTTTGCGTCAGAGCCGCTGACCTCATATCCGAGGTTGGCCAGCAGCTCCGCAATCCCGCTCATTCCGATGCCGCCGACTCCCACGAAGTGGATTCGGCGCGTGCGTCCTAGCACCTGGCAAGCTCCAGCGCCTTGTCGACGATCACCCTGGCGGCATCGGGACGGGCGAACCGCCGCGCGGCGGTCGCAATCGCAGAACGCCGCGCCGCATCGCGCGTCAGCGCCAGGATGCGATCGGACAGCAGCGAGCCGGACAGATCCTTCTGTTCGATCAATTCCGCCGCTCCCGCATTCGCCAGCACCTCCGCGTTCTTGCGCTGGTGATCGTCAGTCGCGGTCGGCAGCGGAACCAGGATCGCTGCACGCCCCGCGGCGGTCAGTTCCGCGATCGTCGTCGCACCCGCACGGCAGACGATCACGTCGGCGTGTTTCATTTCCCGGTCCATGGTGAAGATGAACGGTTCCACGCGGGCCGTGAGCCCCGCGTCCCGGTAAGCGCGCCGGACCACGTCCAGATCGCGGTCTCCTGTCTGATGCGTGATGTCCACGCCGGCATCGGCTGCCAACCGCGGCGCCGCCTCCACCATGGCCATGTTGATCGCGTGCGCGCCCTGGGAGCCGCCAAAGATCAAAACCCTCGGTCGCCCGCTGGACGGGCGCTGTGCATCCGACTCAGTGCGTACGAACTCGGGACGTACCGGATTGCCTGCGACAAATCCCCTCCTGCCGAAGAACGAGATCGTGGACTCGAATGTCACCGCCGCCGCGCTCACCATGCGCGCCAGGATCCGATTGGTCAGGCCCGGAACCGCGTTCTGCTCGAGCAGCAGCGTCGGGATTCCCCGCGCGGTCGCGGCCAGCATCACCGGGCCGGAGCTGTATCCGCCGACGCCAATCACGAGCTGTGGCGTCCGGCGCGAGAGAATCCGCCACGCATCGACCCCGCTCAGCGGCAGGAGCGCGACGCCGCGCAGCAGCGCCGCCGGGGACTTGCCCTTCAGGCCCGTGCTCCGCAACACGTCCAGCTCGAATCCTTCCCGCGGAACGACGCGTGACTCGATCCCGCGCGCCGTCCCCGCAAACGTCACGATCGTGTCCGGTCTCCTCGACACGAGCTCGCGCGCGACGGCAATCCCCGGGTAGAGATGGCCGCCGGTCCCCCCTCCGGCGATCACGACGCGGAGTACGCTCATGCATTCGCCGTCCCCGGCTCGATGACCGTCGTGACGACGTGAGTCGTCGACGCGTGCTGTGACACGTTGAGCAGGATGCCCATGCCCACCATGCTGATGAGGAGCGACGATCCGCCGAAGCTCACGAACGGAAGTGGAATGCCCTTCGTCGGCAACAGGCCGAGCACGACGCTGATGTTGAAGAAGGCCTGGAACGCGACCATCGCCGTGAGGCCGAGCGCCAGAAACGCGCCGAAACGATCGGGCGCACGGACGGCGGTCCGCAGGCCGCGCCATGCGATCACGCAGAAGCACGCGAGCACGATGGTCGCGCCGACGAGCCCCAGCTCCTCGCCAATCACGGCGTAAATGAAGTCGGTTTCGGGATACGGCAGGAAGAACAGCTTCTGCACGCCTGCCATCAGCCCGCGACCGAAGACACCGCCGGTACCGACCGCGATGAGCGATTGGATCACCTGGAAGCCGTCATTGAGCGGGTCGTCCCACGGATTCAGGAACGCCGTCAGGCGACGGCGCCGGTAATCCGCACTCACGAGCACGATGTATGCGGCAGGCAGAGAAACCAGCAGCAGCCCGACGATGTACCGGTAGTTGATCCCGGCTGCGAACACCATCGCGGACGCGATGATCAGAATCGACAGCGCGGTGCCGAGGTCCGGCTGCAGGAGAATCAACCCGACCACGCCGCCGACGACGACACCGATAGGCAGCAACGAGTACTTCAGGTCGTCGATCCGTTCCATCCGTCGCTCGAGGATCGCGGCGACGAAGAAGATGACGGCGATCTTCGCGAGCTCGGATGGCTGCACGCCAATGCCGGCGACACCAAACCACCGGCGCGCGCCGTTGATCCGCGGTCCAAACAGGACAGCGACGAGCGCCAATCCGACCAGGCCCAGCGCCGTCCAGATCACGACGGGTTGCCGGTAATGGCGGTAGTCGATCCGCATCACGATCGGCATGAGCGCGAGACCAAGCAGAACCCAGGTGCCCTGCTTGAACAGGAACAGCGTGGGCTGGTGGTATCGCTCCATCGCGATGACGGCGGACGCGCTGTACACCATGACCACGCTGGCGCACACCAGCAGCAGCATGGCGGTAAAGAGCAGCTTGTCCGACTTGAGTTTCCGCGCCATTGTTATTAATGTCCGCCGTGCAGCGGCCTAAAGGTCCAGCCCGGCTGAACCGACATATGCATCAGGCTGAACCCGGAGCCCGTTACACCAGCAGTTAGCAGTCATCAGCCGGTCGCGGGGGAAGACACCGACCTCGCAGACCGGGGCAGCCTGCGTTCCCAGCGGCCAGCTCTTCTCCGCCTCGACCGGGCTGATGACTGCTTACTGCTGGTGTACGACCAGCGTCAGTGTTCTCCTGCGCCGTCCCACTCCTCCGCCAACCGCGCGACGTTCTGCTTGAAGACACGTCCGCGTTCGGCATAATCGCGAAACATGTCGAAGCTCGCGCACGCGGGCGCGAGTACGACGGTGTGACCCGGTGCTGCCGATGCGAACGCCGTGCGCACCGCCGCCGACATGTCCGCCGCGTCGATCACCCGCACGGCTCCGTTCAGCGCTTCGTGAATGAGCGGCGTGGCCTCTCCAATCGCGACGACCACCGCGTGACGGGCCACGAGCGCGTCGCGCAGATCGGCGAAATGGCCGCCCTTGAACTTCCCACCGAGAATCACGACGAGACCGGTCTCGAAGCTTTGAATGGCGCGGAGTGCCGCCTCGATGTTGGTCGCCTTTGAATCGTTCACAAAGCGGACGCCGGCGATTTCGCGCACCGGTTCCAACGCATGCTCGAGTCCTGTGAACGATTCCACTGCGCGGGTCATCGCCGCCGCATCGACGCCGACAATCGAGGCGACAGCGGCCGCAGCGAGAACGTCTGCGAGCAGGTGCCGCCCCAGCAGCTTTACCGCGGACAACGGCACGAGTGGTTCTTCGCTCCCTTGCGAACGGCGAACGATGGCATCGCCGGCGATCACGATCCCCTCGTCCACGTGCTCGCGCATGGCGAACAACAGTCGGCGGCTCTTCAGGTCCTGCGCCAGCGCGAGCGACGGCCGGTCGTCGGCATTCAGCACTGCCCAGTCATCCCGGTCCTGGTTCGCAAAAATGCGCGCCTTGGCCGCGGCGTACTCGTCGACAGTGGCATGGCGATCGAGGTGGTCGGGCGAGAAGTTCAGCAGGACCGCGATCCACGGGTGGAACGTGTCCGTCCCTTCAAGCTGGAAGCTGCTCGTTTCGACGACGTGGATGGTATCGTCGGTGGACTCGTCGACCTGCGCACTGAGGGCGAGACCGATGTTCCCTCCCACGAGCACGCGGTGACCGCCCGCCTCGAGCATCCGCCCGGCGAGCGTCGTGGTCGTCGACTTGCCCTTCGTGCCGGTGATCGCCACGATGCGGCCGCGAAGCCAGTGCGACGCCAGTTCGAGTTCTCCCATGACGGGCACACCCGCTTGCCGTGCATGCGCGATCGCTGGTTGGCCCGGCGGCACGCCCGGGCTGAGCACGATGAGATCGGCCGCCGCGAACGTTTCGAGCGAGTGCTGCCCGAGTTCGAGATGGACACCCGTCTCGCGCAGCCGCGCCTCCTCCGGAATCGACGGGCGCATGTCGCTGAGGATGACGCTCGCACCACGACGCACGAGCAGTTCCGCCGCGGCGATGCCGCTCCGCGCCGCGCCGACCACGACGACGCGCTGACCCGAAACGGAGAAGGAGGAGCGCGCCGTCATCGCAGCTTCAGCGTGGTCAGGCTGAACAGGGCAAAGATGATCGCGATGATGACGAACCGCGCGATCACCTTCGGCTCGCTCCAGCCGACGAGTTCGAAGTGGTGGTGAATGGGCGCCATCCGGAACACACGTTGCCCGGTCAGCTTGAACGACGTGACCTGGATGACAACGGACAGCGCCTCCAGCACGAAGACGCCGCCGACAATGACCAGCACGAACTCCTGCTTGATGAGGAGCGCAATCGTGCCCAGCGCTCCGCCGAGCGCAAGCGACCCGACGTCGCCCATGAAGATGTCGGCCGGGTACGAGTTGTACCAGAGGAAGCCGAGACTCGCGCCAACCAGCGCACCGCAGAAGATCGTGAGCTCACCGGTCAGCGGCGAGAATCGTGGCAGCTGCAGGTACTCGGCGAGCACGCGGTGACCGCTCACGTAGGTCAGCCCGGTCAACGCCGCGGCGGCCACCGCAAAGACGCTGATCGCGAGGCCATCGAGGCCGTCCGTGAGATTGACGGCGTTGGTCCAGCTCACGAGGACGATGACCGCGAACACGACATAGAACCAGCCCAACTCGGGGATCAGCCGTTTGAAAAACGGGAACACGAGGCGCGTGTTGTAGAGCTCGGAGTTTGCGAGCGCCAGCAGGGCGATGCCGACGCCGAGCGAAATCACGACCTGCCAGCCCATCTTGTAGCGAGGCAGCAGCCCGTGATGCGAGCGGCGAACGATCTTCAGGTAATCGTCCGCAAAGCCCACGGCGCCGAACGCCGCCGTCGCGATTACCGCAATCCAGATGAACGGGTTGCGCAGATCGGCCCACAGCAACGTCGGAATGAGCGAAGCCGAGATGATCAGCAGGCCGCCCATCGTGGGGGTGCCCGCCTTCGCACGGTGCGTCTGCGGTCCTTCCTGCCGTATGACCTGGCCGATCTGGAATTCACGCAACCGGCGGATCAGGATCGGACCGAGCACCAGGCTCAGCGCGAGCGCGGTGACGCTGGCCCCCGCGGTCCTGAACGTGATGTAGCGGAACACGTTGAAGACCGGCACCGAGTCGTGAAGCGGATACAGGAGGTGGAACAGCATCAGGCGAACTCCACCTTCAGGCGATCGACGACGATGTCGGTGCGAATGCCGCGTGAACCTTTGACCAGCACGAGATCCCCGGGACGGATCCGCCTGGCCGCAAGATCCGCCGCTTCCGCGCTCGTCGCGACGTGCACGATGTTCGCGTCCGGCAAGCCGGCCGCACGCGCCGCTTCCGCAAGGTGCTTCGCCGGATCGCCACCCACGGCGATGAGCAGATCCAGCGCGGCATCGGCTGCTGCGAGGCCGCATTCACGATGCAGCCGCGTCGCATGCTCGCCGAGCTCGAGCATTTCGCCGAGCACGGCCACCTTCCGCGCGCTCCCGGTCGCGGCCGCAACCGTCGCCAGCGACTGTTTCAGCGCGGACGGGCTCGAGTTGTATGAATCGTCGATGAGCGTGATCCCGCCGGGGAGACGCGAGAGCTCGCCGCGATGCGCCGCGGGGCGGATCGACGCCGCGCGTTCGGCGATGGTCTCCAGGGGAACCCCGAGCTCGGATGCCACGGCGGTAGCGGCCAGGAGATTCGAAAGATTGCCGAGGCCGAGGAGCGGTGTCGAGATGTGGATCTGCCCCTGCGGTGTCCTGACCGTCGCGGCCACGCCGTCAAGTCCGCGGTGCTGAATGCCGGACGCCCGCACGTCAGCACGATCCGAGACGCCGAACGTGATCGTGCGGCCGCTGAACCGCGACGCGTGCGTCGTCACGCGCGGATCGTCCGCGTTTGCGACGAGGAGATCGGTCGGTCGCGCCCGCTCGAGGATCTCTCCCTTCGCGTCGGCAATCGCGTCGGCGGATGCAAAAAATCCCAGGTGCGCGTCGCCGACGTTGGTCCACACGCGGATCTCCGGCTCCGCGACGCCAACCAACGTGCTGATTTCACCAGGATGATTCATGCCGAGCTCGACTACCGCCACTGCCGGCCTCGTCCGCAGTTCCAGGAGCGACAGCGGCAGGCCGATGTGATTGTTCAAGTTCCCCTTGTTCCGAAACACGCTGTACTTCGCGGACAGGAACTCCGCGGTCAGCTCTTTCGTCGTCGTCTTGCCGGCGCTTCCGGTGATCGCGACCACCCTGGCGCCGGACCGCCTTCGGACTTCACGCGCGATGTCCTGCAAAGCGCGCGTCGTGTCGCTCACCTGCAAGAAAATGGGCGCGGGCCGTCCGTGACCTGCCTCAGGGCCGGCCGGCGCCACCGTCACTACGGCACCGGCGGCTCCCGCGGCCAGCGCGGCGGTGACGAACTCGTGGCCATCAAATCGATCGCCGCGAATCGCAATGAACAGATCGCCCGGGGCGACCGTTCGCGAGTCGATCGAGATCCGTTCGAGGCGGCGCTCCGGCGCGCCGGAAAGCAGCCGGGCGCCGGTTGCGGCGGCCATTTCGGCAGCGGTCAACGCGATCGGTTCCACACCTTAGGGCACCCTCGACCCACTACGCCGCTTTGCCAACGCGGCGCGCGCGACTTCCACGTCGTCGAACGGCAGCGTGCGATCTCCAATGACCTGGTACTTCTCGTGTCCCTTCCCGGCGATTAGCACGAGGTCGCCCGGCTTTGCCTCGCGGATCGCCTTCTCAATCGCCTCGCGGCGATCGACGATCGCGAGCGAAGGAGTGCCGTGCTTGCCTTTTCGCGCCAGGCGCTCGGCGGGAATCACGATGCCGCGCCGAATTTCCTCGATGATGCGCTCAGGGTCCTCGCTGCGCGGGTTGTCCGAGGTGACGATCACCAGGTCGCTCAGGCGCGCCGCAACGGCGCCCATCAGCGGACGCTTCGTCCGATCGCGATCGCCGCCACACCCGAAGACCGTGATGACGCGCGCCGCGGCGAGCGGACGCGCGGTCTCCAGCAGGTTTTTCAACGCGTCGTCGGTGTGCGCATAGTCGACAATCACGCGCACGTCGTCGCGCGGCTCGGAGACGACGTGAAAGCGGCCCGGCACGTGCTCGAGCGCGGTAATGCCTGCCTCGATCGCAGAGAACGGCAGGTCGAGCGCCATCGCCGCGGCCGAGGCGGCGAGGATGTTGTAGGCGTTCGGGCGGCCGACCAGGCGCGAGCGCACGTGAATCGCGCCGCGCGGCGTGCGGATGTCGAACGTCAGACCCTCGAGCGAGAACGTCAACGGTCCGGGACGCACGTCCGCCGCACCATCGATCGCGTAGGTGACAGGGCGCCGCGCCGCGGCCGCCACGTCAGCGCCACGCCGATCGTCGATGTTGATCACTCCGACGGCACCGTCCGGCAGCAATTCGAACAGCCGTCGCT
>JBKOZS010000274.1:0-15012 GCA_046726015.1 Acidobacteriota bacterium | reverse complement strand
GCGCTGGGCAGCACCGTCGAGTGCTGCGGGACGAGCAGAACGTCGTCGAAGGTGAGCGCCGTGCTGAGGCCGACGGAAATCTGATCCGCGTTGAGGACGTCCGTGCGGGTGTTCATCAGTCGCTACCTGCAAAAAAGGCCGACATGTGTCGGCCTTGGTCTAGGAACCGTGGCATTTCTTGTATTTTTTGCCGCTCCCACAGGGGCAGGGGTCGTTGCGCCCCACCTTCGGCTCGTCGCGCTTCACCTGTCGCACGACATCGTCGCCGCCGCTGCGCGCCGGGCGCGGCGGCTCGGCGACAGCGGTTGCGCCACGGCCGGCGCGAATCGCCCCGAACGGCGAGTCGGACGGCGCCGGCTGCGCACTCATCGTGATCTGCGGCGGCCGGCGCGGCGCCGGGCGACGCACCGGCACGCCTGGCCCTTCTTCGCCGATGATCGGCATAAGCCGCCAGAGGTAGCGGACGGTTTCCTCGTCAATCCGCTCTTTCATTGCCTGGAACAGCGCGAAGCTTTCTTTCTTGTACTCGACGAGCGGATCACGCTGCCCGTAGCCGCGCAGTCCAATACCTTCCTTGAGATGGTCGAGGCTGTAGAGGTGATCCTTCCACTGCGCGTCGACGATCTGCAGCATGATGTCGCGCTCTACGCGATGCAGTATGGAGGGATCGCCGAGCAGTGTTTCCTTTTTCTCGTACTTCTCGAGCGCCAGCTTCCAGACGGCATCCGTCATCTGGTCCGGCGTCATGCCCGAGAAATCGAGCGACTCGACCTCCTGCTCGTCGAATCCGAAGATTTCGGCGACCGCTTTCTGCAGCGCATCGAGGTCCCACTCGTCGGGGTCGGTCTCCTTGTCCGCGTAGGTCTGGACCGTGGCGTCCGCGAGCTCCTCGGCGAGCGTCATCAGGTAGCCGCGGGTGTCGACTTCCTCGTCTTCGGTGATGTGGATCTTCGCTTCGAGCAGCTCGCGCCGCAGCGCGTAGATATTCTCGCGCTGCTTGTTCATCACGTCGTCGTATTCGAGGAGGTGCTTGCGGACGGAGAAATTCTGCGCCTCGACCTGCTTCTGGGCGCGCTCGATGGCCCGCGTCACCATGCCGTGCTCGATGGGCACGCCTTCTTCCATGCCCAGGCGCTGCATGAGCCCGGAGATGCGATCGGAGCCGAAGATGCGCATCAGGTCGTCTTGCAGGGACAGGTAGAAACGTGAGGAACCCGGATCGCCCTGGCGTCCCGCGCGGCCGCGCAACTGGTTATCGATGCGCCGCGCCTCGTGACGCTCGGTCGCGATTATGTGGAGGCCGCCGAGCGCAACGACCTGCTCGTGCTCCACGTCCGTTTCCTTCTTGTGTGCCGCGAACAGCTGCTCGTACTGGGCGCGCGGCACGCGATAGAAGTTGTCGAGGTGATAGAAGTAGACGAAGTCCGCATCGTCGACGAACTTCTCTTGTCCCTTCGGCAGCTTTTCCGCGATTTCATCGGCGAGCGCGCGTTGACGCGCCATGAACTCGGGGTTGCCGCCGAGCAGGATGTCGGTGCCGCGTCCCGCCATGTTGGTGGCGATCGTGACGGTGTTCTTGCGCCCCGCCTGCGCAACGATTTCCGCTTCCTGCGCGTGGTACTTCGCGTTCAGCACGACATGGCGGATGCCGCGCAGCTTCAGGAGCTTCGACAGCCGTTCTGACTTCTCGATCGACACCGTGCCGACGAGCGCCGGACGCCCCTGCTGCTGCTTCTCGATGATGTCGTTGACGATCGCGTCGTACTTTTCCTTCTCGGTCCGATAGACGGTATCCGGCTCCTCGACGCGCTTGAGCGGCCGGTTGGTCGGGATCACCATGACGTCGAGTTTGTAGATACTCGCGAACTCCTGCGCCTCGGTATCGGCGGTGCCGGTCATTCCGGCGAGCTTGGCGTACTTGCGGAAGTAATTCTGGAACGTGACCGTTGCGAGCGTCTGGTTCTCACGCTCGATTTTCACCTCGGGGTGGTTGGTATTGTGTTCCTTGGCTTCCACCGCCTGGTGCAGGCCGTCGCTCCAGCGCCGGCCGGGCATAAGGCGCCCCGTGAACTCGTCGACGATGACGACCTGGCTGTCCTTCACCATGTACTCGACATCGAGCTGGAACAACGAGTGCGCGCGCAACGCCTGGTTGATGTGGTGAAGGATCTTCATGTTCGCCGGGTCGTACAACCCGTCGGTACCCGGCTCGAGCCGGTGCGCGAGCAACTTCTCGGCCTTGGCCATGCCGCTCTCGGTCAGCGTGACCGTCTTGTGCTTTTCGTCGACGATGTAATCGCCGGTTTTCTCAAGCTCCTCGCGGTCTTCAGCCTTGACGTCGCCGCGCGTCACCGCCCCCTTCGAGAGCTTCGGAATGATGCGGTCGACCTCGTAATAGAGGTCGGGCGCTTCTTCGGCCGGGCCGGAGATGATCAGCGGCGTCCGTGCTTCGTCGATGAGGATTGAGTCGACTTCGTCCACGATGGCGAAGTGATGCCCGCGCTGCACATAGTGCGCGAGCTCGAACTTCATGTTGTCGCGGAGGTAGTCGAACCCGAATTCGTTGTTCGTGCCGTACGTGATGTCGCAGGCGTAGGCGACCTGCCGCTCCGCATCATTGAGATCGTGCTGGATGACGCCGACCGTCATGCCGAGGAAGCGGTAGATGCGCCCCATCCACTCCGAGTCGCGGCGTGCCAGGTAGTCGTTGACGGTGACAACGTGCACGCCCTTGCCGGCGAGCGCGTTGAGATACGCAGGCAGCGTCGCGACGAGCGTCTTGCCTTCGCCCGTCTTCATTTCGGCGATCTTGCCGCGGTGCAGGACCATGCCGCCGATGAGCTGCACGTCGAAGTGCCGCATGTTCAGCGTGCGACGCCCCGCTTCGCGCACGACGGCGAACGCTTCAGGGAGAAGATCGTCGAGTGTCTCACCTGCCTCGTGGCGGTGACGGAACTCGGCCGTCTTCGCGCGGAGGTGTTCGTCCGTAAGCGATTGGATTTCCGGTTCTTTGGCGTTGATCGCCGCAACGATTGGCGCGAGCCGTTTGAGCTCACGCTCGTTTTGCGTGCCGATGACTTTCGCCAGGAGCTTGTCGAGGAACATGCGGGGCTTCGTCTGGGTATTCAGGCGATTGTACACCAACCCCGCTGGCCGGAGTGGTTTCCGCCGACCGAGTCGCCGGTTGCTGCGTCGAGATAGTCCGGTCGATGCCGGACTCTACTTTGTGAGAAGCGACATCGGGTTCGCCAGGCGGCCATTCATCCACACTTCGTAGTGCAGGTGAGGGGCCGTCGACCGCCCTGTGGATCCGACGTAGCCGATGATGTCGCCGCGCTTCACGGTTTGGCGCTCGGACACCGCGATCCGCGACAGATGACCGTATCTCGTGACGATGCCGAATCCGTGATCGAGCATCACCATGTTCCCATAGGCGCCGTTGCGGCCCGCCGTGGTGACGATGGCATCGCCGGTGGCGAGAACAGGATGGCCGTAGTCGGCCGAGATGTCGAGACCGGGATGAAAGTCGTTACGATCGGTGAAGGGGTCCTTACGGCTGCCGAATGACGAGGAGAGCCACCCGGCAACGGGCCACATCGAAGGGGTCGCCATCGCGAGTTGATGGCGCCGCTCCACGTTGTCGCGCACCGATTCCAGGCGCGTTCCGATGGCCCCGAGCAAATCGCCAAGCACGCCGAGCGCGGTTTCCGGCGATCCAATCGCCCCGTTCAAGATCGTCGTGGATGAAGCCGACGCAGGTGTCCCGGTCGTAGGCGCCATGGTGGCGCCGCCCATCGCGCGCGATTTCACGAGCGACGGCAGTTTGTCCATGGCCCGAACGACTGACGGGTCTACGACCGCACGCTCGCCGAGCTGATCTACCGCCGCCTGGAGCGCTGAGATCTGGTTGGATAGTTGTCCCGTGGCCTCACGGTAACTGGCGTTTTCAACCTGCAGCGCCGCATTCGTCGACTGCAGGTCGTCGATGGTGGTGCGTGCGCTCCATCGTGCACCCAGGCCGATCAGGACTGGCAACGCAAAAACGCCGAGTATGGTGCCGATTGACGGCCATAAAGAAATCGTGACGCGGCGCATGGCGCCGGTCTGCCGATCGGCCAGGACGAGGGTATAGCGTTTCGATCGCATTAATTCCGACGAAAGGGTCGATGTTGCCCAGGGACGACCTGGCTGAGGAGGACTGAACTGTACCACGGCCAGCCCTTTTCTGCCAAGAGGAAGCCTTCCGCCGCCCGGAAGCCTTTTCGGCCATCTGGAAAGTGCTGATTAGGGGGTCTTCAAACGGCTGAGCTATAGCGCGCTGGTCGCCCCCTTGCACTGCCGTCGCGCAGGCCCTGCGAAAAGCAGGTGATTGGGAAAAAACCCTCTCACTCGCGGAATCGGATCGGGAAATGAAGGCAACCGTTCTCCTTGTCGTGCTGGTGATCCTGTGGCTGGCAACACTTGCCGGTGAGCCCGCGGCGGGGGCCGCGGGGGTCATGGCGACTACCAGGCACGTCGCGCAGACGCCCGAACCGGCGTGGATGCTCCTCTGGGGCGCCACGTTGCTGGGTGTTGCGAGCGCGGTCCGTCGTTATGTCCCGTAGTTGTAACACTCTCGCCCTGCCTGCGCTGACGAGAATGTGTGGAGGTGATATGAGAGCACTGGGTGTGGCTCTGGTATTGAGCTGCGCGGCCCTGATCGCGCCCGCAGCGGCCCGCGCCGACCCGATCACCGTATCCGTGAATTCCACGAGCGGAGGCGCGACCACGGGTGTGTTGGCGTCAGAGTCGTTGAATCTCGACTTCGGGACCATTACCTTGGCCCCGGGCTCGAGCACGATGAAGACCGTCAGCGGCTTGCAGGCCAACAAGAACTACACGGTCACCTTCACGGTGGACGGCAACCTGGGGCTCAAGCCGTGGGACACACTGACGTTGGAGATTCTCGATCCGCTCTCGGACGGGTTCGATGCGATGGATCCAAGCCCTCAACCGGCGTACGTGCCTGCGGGATTTTCCACGTCCAATAATACGGACGGGTTGAGCTTCGCGTGGAACAGCGGACTCAAACGCAGCGCGACCTTCGCGAACGGTGACATGGCGACCCTCTTCGTCGACGAAGACACGAATGCGCATGACATGCTGCGCTTCGAGGGGTTCTCCGGCGGCGATACGGCGCAGGTCACGTTCGGGCTTCGCGACCGGATGGGAGGCCATACGTTCCGGATACGGCTCTCGGTCAACGGCACGCCATTCGCCTCGACTCCTGAGCCGGCGTCGTTCCTTCTGCTTGGCACTGGGCTGGCCGGCCTCGTCGGATATCGTCGCCGGCGTTCGGCAGCCTGACGCCGCATCATGTCGAGACGGACAGTCGCCGCGGTCGGCGTGGTCAGCCTTGCGGCGATCGCCGTCTATCTGCCAGTCCTCTCGTCGCTCGTCTCGCAATGGGCGAGCGACGAGAACTACTCACACGGCTTCCTGATCGTTCCCTTCGCCATCTACTTTGCGTGGGCGCAGCGCCCGGCGCTTGCCGCGGCGCCGATCCGCCCATCGGTCCTGGGCCTTGTCGTCGTGTGCGGCAGCCTCATCGTCTTGATTGCGGGGTTGCTGGGAGCCGAGTTGTTCCTCACGCGCATCTCGTTGATTGGCGTGATCGCCGGGACCGTGCTCTACCTCTTCGGATGGAGGCACCTGCGCCTCCTCGCATTTCCGATTGCGCTGCTCGTGCTGATGGTGCCGCTGCCGGCGTTGTTGTTCAATCAGATCGCGTTTCCACTCCAGCTCTTTGCCTCGCGCGTCGGTGAACTGACCCTGGCCACCGCCGGCATTCCCGTTCTACGAGAGGGCAACATCATCGAGTTGTCGACGACGAGGCTGGAGGTGGTCGAGGCGTGCAGCGGGATTCGATCGCTTGTCTCGCTCGTCACGCTTGGCGTCATTCTCGGGAAACTAAACGAACCGCGCCGTTGGGCGCGCGTCTTCCTTGCGCTGGTTGCCATTCCTATTGCCATTCTCGAGAACGCGGCGCGCGTTGCCGGCACGGGTCTCGCCGCGCACTGGGTTGGACCGAGCGCCGCCGAAGGCTTCCTTCACACGTTTTCCGGGTGGGTGATGTTCGTGCTCGCGTTCGCGCTGCTGCTGCTGACACAGCGCGCGCTCGCGCACGGATCGCTCGGCCGCTGGCGCCAACGGCGCGCGGCCGGCGGCAGGACAGGGCCATCAGCGATGCCGTTGCCGTCATGATCGCGCGAGCCATCGTCCTCTCGGTGCTCATCGCGAGCGCAGGTGTCGTTGGTACACGCGGTGCGGGTCGCGAGCAACCAGTGACCCGGGCCTCGCTTTCGACGTTTCCGCGAACGCTGGCCTCCTGGACCGCGGCGGGGGACGTCCCGCTCGGCGAGGATGTCATCCGGGTGCTCGGGGTCGACGATTACGTCAGCCGGACGTACGTGAGCGCAGCGGGCGAGCCCGCAAACCTGTACGTCGGGTACTACTCGAGCCAGCGGCAAGGGGACACAATTCACTCTCCGCAGAACTGCCTTCCGGGAGCAGGCTGGCAACCGGTCGAATCCTCGCGCATGTCGCTCTCGGTGGACGGAAAGACATTGCCGGTCAATCGATATGTGATCGAAAAGGCCGGCGATCGACAGGTTGTCTTGTATTGGTACCAGGGTCGCGGTCGCGTCGTCGCGAACGAGTATGCGAACAAGCTGTGGTTGATGTTCGACGCCGCGCGGCTGCGCCGCACCAACGGTTCCCTCGTCCGGATCGTCGCGCCGAGCGGACGGACGGCCGAAGACTTCGCGCGCGTGGTCTACCCGCGACTGTCAGAGTATCTGCCATGACGAAGCGTGTGCTGACGCTCACGATGGTGCTGATGTGGGCGGTGTCCTGCACGCAGGACCCGAAGGTGAGAGCCGAGAAGTACAGCGCGAGCGGCGACGAGTATGTCGCGCAGCACAAGTACAAGGATGCCATCATCGAGTACCGCAACGCGGTGAAGGCGCAGCCCGGGCGCGCCGACGTGCATTACAAGCTCGCGCGTGCGTACACCGAAGTCGACGATCCGGTGAGAGCATACGGCGCGTACTCGCGGGCGGCAGATCTCGACCCCTCGAACGTCGACGCCCAGTTGCAGTCGGGCACGTTGCTGCTCATTGCGGGCGAATTCGCGCAGGCGCGTGCCCGCGCGGAGCTGGCGCTCAAAGCCAACCCGGACAGTGCCAAGGCGCACATCCTTCTTGGCAATGCGATGGCTGGCCTGAAGGACACGACACAGGCCATCAAGCAGATGGAGCAGGCGGTCGCGCTCGACCCGACGTATGCGCCAGCCTATGCGGCGCTTGGGGCAGTGCAGTTCATCGGAGGAGGCAAGGAGGAGGCGCGCGAGTCGTTTGAACAGGCCGTGAAGCTCGACCCGCGTTCAGTGGACGCGCGTCTCGCGCTGGCCAACTACAACTGGGCGGTCGGCAAACGAGCGGCCGCAGAAGCGCAGCTGAAGGCGGCGCTTGCGACCGAGCCGAAGAATCCGCTCGCGCATCGCGCCCTCGCGCTGTATTACCTCAACGATCGGCGTCCGGCAGAAGCGGAGCCCCATTTCAGGGCCCTCGCCGAGGCATCGCCCGACGGGCAGATTGCGCTTGCCGACTACTACATGGGACTCGGGCGGTACGATCAGGCGATGAACGTGCTGCGTTCGTTCGCTACAGATCCGTCATCCCGTTCCGCGACGGCGCGCCAGGCGCGAATGCGGATGGCGGCGATCGAGCACGCGCGCGGAAACCACAAGGACGCGACGGACATCGTGAACGCGCTCGTCAAGGAGAAGCCAAAGGACCCTGACGCGCACGTGCTCGCCGCCCGAATGTTGCTCGCCGAAGGAGGTGACGTGGCGGTCGCGTCACAGCATGCACGCGACGCTGTTGACGCCGATCCCTCCTCGGCGATAGCGGAATACACGCTCGGTCTCGTTGCGCTTGCCCGGCAGGATTACAAGTCGGCCGAAGCCGCGTTTGAACAGACGCTGAAGCTCAATCCCAGAGCCGCGGCGCCGCAGCTCCAGCTCGCGCGCCTGCGGCTCGCGCGTGGCGATGCCGCCGGTGCGCTCACCGCGGCGGAGGAGGCTGCGCTGGGACGGCCAGACGACGCGGAGGCCGCGGTGCTCATGTCGCGAAGCCTCAGGGCACAAGGGAAGCTCGATCGCGCGAGGCGCGAGGTTGCCGCACGCCTGGACAAGGCCCCCGATAATCCGCGGCTCACGACAGAGCTTGGATGGATCGAACTCTCGTCGGGACGAGTCGACCAGGCGCGCGCGGCTTTCGATCGCGCGCTCGATCGCGCACCAGACTACGAAGACGCCCGCGTGGGTGCGGTGAGCGGCGACGTTGCCGCGCGCGACGTCCGGAATGCGCGCGAGCGCATCGACAGGTGGCTCGCCGCGCGGCCGCAGGACGCGGGCGCGCAGATTCTTGCTGCGCGGCTGGATCTGATACAGAAGAAGCCAGCCGACGCCGAGCGTCGACTGTTGACCGTCGTCGAGCGCCAGCCTTCACGTCTGGATGCGTACGAGATGCTCGGGCAGATCTACCTGCAGCAGGGGCAGATGGACGCCGCGCTGGGGAAATACCGCGCGATGGCTACGCAGGCGCCGAAAGCGACGGGCCCGTTGACGATGATCGGCATGATCCTTCAATCGAAGGGGGATCGCGAGGGAGCCCGCGCCCAGTACCAGGCGGTCCTTGCCCAGGATCCACGCGCCGGAGTTGCTGCCAACAACCTGGCCTGGATGCTGTCTGAAGACGGCAAGCTCGACGATGCGCTGAAACTTGCGACGGTGGCGACGGAGGAGTTGCGCGACCGCCCCGAGCCGCACGACACACTCGGATCGATCTACCTGCAGAAACAACTGCCAGTCCACGCGCTGCCGGCCTTCCAGCGGGCCGTGGAGCTCGCTCCGTCGAATGCGTCGTATCGCAAGCACCTCGAAGAGGCGCGCGCCGCTTCGGCCGGGGATGATAAGCGAGTGGGGACGGCGGGCGGTTCACGGTAAGTGCCAGCCGTTCGCAGGCTGCAGTCGGCCGTCTGCAGTCTCCTCCTGCCACCCATGGCTTGGAGAGCCGCAAACCACCAACCGCAAACCGCCAACCGCCAACCGCGAACCGCCAACTGCTACTTCCCTCTGAACTGCAAAGCCTCCGCGACGTGATCTGCCGACACGGTCGAAGCCCCTTCGAGATCCGCAATCGTTCGTGCTACCCGCAGCACTCGATCGAACGCGCGCGCGGTGAGGCCGAGGCGCTCCGCGGCCTGTTCGAGCAGCCGCGATCCCTTCGCATCGAGTGCGCACACGCGGCGCAGCGTGCGCGGCGGGAGGCGTGCGTTCAGGACGCCGTCCGCCTGTTCGCGCGCGGACTGTCGCGCCCGGGCCTGTTCTACGCGCGAGCGGATCGCGGCAGTCGGTTCACCCCCTCCATCGGACGCGAGGTCGGACGAGGGCAGCGCCGGCACATCGACCGTGAGATCGATGCGATCCCGCAGCGGACCCGAGAGCCGCGACGCATAGCGATCGATCTGCTGCGGCGTACAACGGCACGCGCGGCGCGGATCGCCAACGTAGCCGCAGGGACACGGGTTCATCGCGCCAATCAGGACGAAGCGGGCGGGGAAGACGGAGGCACGTTGCGCGCGCGTGATGCGCACCAGGCCGTCTTCGAGGGGCTGGCGGAGGACCTCCAGCACGTGCCGGCTGAATTCCGGCATCTCGTCGAGAAACAGGACGCCGTGATGCGCGAGGCTGATTTCACCGGGCCGCGGAATCGGCCCTCCGCCGACGAGCGCAATGTCGGAGACCGTGTGATGCGGCGCGCGGAAAGGGCGCGCGCGGATCAGGCCGGCGCCAGCGCCGAGCAGCCCGGCGACGGAGTGAATCGACGTCACCTCCAACGCTTCGTCGAACGTCAGCGGCGGCAGGATACCGGCCGCCCGTCGCGCCATCATCGTCTTGCCGGAGCCTGGCGGCCCCGCCAGCAACACGTTGTGCCCGCCCGCCGCCCCGATCTCCAGCGCGCGCCGCGCCGCGAACTGTCCGCGCACATCGGCAAAGTCGCCATGGACGTGCTCTGTGGCGTCGCCGGCCCGATCGGCAACGAGCGCGACCGGACGCGGATCGTTCAGCGCGCCAACGGCCTCGCGGAGCGAACGAACAGGGTAGAAGTCCAGCCCGGTCACCACCGCCGCTTCGCGGCTGTTCGCGTCGGGCAGCAGGAGACCGCGAAACTGCCGCCGGCGGGCGGCCGCCGCAATGGGCAGCACGCCCCGCGCGGCCTGGATCCCGCCGTCCAGCGACAGCTCGCCCAGGACGAGAACCGCGTCGACGTCCCGTCGGGCAATGACGCCGCTGGCGGCAAGAACGCCCAGTGCGATCGGGAGATCGAACGACGAACCCGCCTTGCGCACGTCCGCAGGCGCCAGATTGACGATGACGCGATGGCGTGGGAACTCGTACCCGGAGTTGCGGATCGCGCTCTTGATGCGATCGCGGCTCTCGCGGACGCTCGTGTCCGGCAGGCCGACGACCGTGAAACTGGGAAAGCCGAAGCTGACGTCAACTTCGATCGTGACCGGTGCGGCATCGATGCCGAAGACGGCGGCCGAACGGATGCAGGCAAGCATGCGCCGCGCAGTGCAAGGCGGCGCCCGGACGGCCAACGATCGGAATTACAAGGAAAAACGGCGCCGGGTGCCCGGCGCCGTTGAAAAGATCGCAGTTCCTGCGCGTCCTTACTGGGTGCGGTTGGCCAGAATCTTCAACCGCGCGCCGGGCGCGATCGTGTTACCACGGAGCCGGTTCCACGACTTGATGTTGGCGACCGTGGTGTCGAACAACTGCGCAATCGCAAACAGGGTGTCGCCGCGTTTCACGCGATACGTAATCTGCGTGACCTGATTCGTCTTTGCGGCCGACGGCGTTTCCGCCGACGAGGCGAGCGAGCGCGAGGCGACTTCGGACGGGACGGTGCGCTCGGTGCGGGCGGCGAGCAGCGTGGCCGGGGCACGCGGAATGATCAGGTCCTGTCCGGGGCGGAGACGCGCCTTCACTGACAGGTTGTTCGCTTCGGCCACGTCGCTGCGCGACACGCTGAACCTGCGTGCAACCGTGACCAGTGTCTCTCCCTTCTTCACGGTATACCACTTGAGCGCCGTGAAGTCCGCGGGTGCCGCCTGCGCGAGCCGTGCGGAGAGCCGATCCGCGGCGCCCACGGGGACCTTGAGCTCGTACTGCGGATAGCGGACCGGGGTCGTCCAGCGGCGCAGTTCGGGGTTGAGCGCCTGGATGTCGTCGACGCTCGTGCCGGCCCATTCGGCGACGCGACGGAGGTCGACCGCGCGCGGCAGCGTGACCTTGTCGTACGCGATCGGATCGGTCTCGAGCACCGTGAAGCCGTACTGCACCGGGTTGCGCGCGATGATCATGGCCGCGAAGATCATCGGCACGTATTCGCGCGTCTCGCGCGGCAGGAATTTCGACGTCGACGCGAGCGACCAGAAGTCGTCGATGCCGGAGCGCTTCATCGCGCGCTGCACCCGGCCCGGCCCGCCGTTATACGCGGCCAGCACCATGTTCCAGTCGCCGTCGAACATGCGGCTCAACGTCTTCAGGTACTGCGCTGCCGCGACGGTGGCCTTTTCGGGATCCGAACGTTCGTCGATGAACCAATCGGTCTTCAGACCGTGCTCCTGCGCCGTTGCCTTCATGAACTGCCACGGCCCCTTCGCGCTTGCCTTCGACAGCGCGTTGGTCTTGAAGGAGCTTTCGATGATGGGGATGTAGGCGAGATCCAGCGGGAGTCCCTCGGCGCGGAACACGTTCTGGATCATCGGCAGGTACCTGGCGCCGCGCTGCAGGCTGTCCTGGATGTAGTCGCGGAGCCGGTTCTGGAAGATCTCCACGTACGACAGCACCTTTGAATGCTGCGGAATCGGGATGTCGTGCGCGGTGGTCTCGAGGTCGGCTGCAACGGCGGCCTTCGTCCACGCGTCCGGCGGCAGCACCGGGAACGTAGTGGCGTTGGCCAGCAGCTCGTCGATCGTGGCCGACTCGTACTTCTTTTCGGTGAAGCCGTCGCCCTGTGCGAGGGCGGTGACTTCGTAGGCGTTGATACGATCGACCAGCCGGTCGAAGTGCTCGCGCAGGCGCGCATCCGTGCGTGCGCCGTAGGGTGATTCGAGCAGCACTTCTACCGCGCGGTCGAACTCGACCCGTGCCTTCTCGAGATGGCCTGCCTTGAGTTCGCGTTCGCCCGCCTCGAAATGCTTCTGAGAGTTCTCAATGAGCGCTGCGATTGGATCGGGAAGCGGCGTGCTCTTGACCGGCGCCTGTGCGACCGGTGCGGCTGCCGACTTGGCGGATGGCGTGGCGGCTGCCTTTGGCTTGGGGTTCCCGCCGCACCCGGCGACGGTCACGCAAAGTCCAGCGGCAGCCAGGGCGAACAACCCTGGACGCAAACTCCGATTAATCATTCGGGGCGCTCCCTCGCGGGCAGCCGGTGCCTGCATGGCGTCCGAGCCCTGCAAGGCCGTTGCCCTGTTGAGGTCGCCCCCCCGCACGGGGGGCGCCCATGATTCGACCAAACTTCACATTACCCGGGAAATCGGCCGATCTCCGACGCGCCAGTAGGAGGCGCGCTCTTCAGCTTGCAGGGGCGGTCAGCATAGCACTGGCCCCGGTTGGGGTCAATCTAAAGCCAATCGGCTCAACAATAAGACCGGCTTCGGACTTCGGGCATCGCGGCTCAGGGGCTTCAGACTCAATGGCTTAAAGGCCCCGGCGATCCGGCCCCGAGATGCCCGCCGCGCGATGCCTGGAGCCTGTCCCGTCACCGCGGCCACGCGGCCTGGACGAACAGCCGATGCTGCTCTCCGAGGTCGCGCGCGGCAGGTGTCACGATTGAGCGCTCGCCAATTACAATTTTGCGCCCCTGTCGCATCGCCTGCCTTACGTCCTCTTCGCACACGAAGTCCGCAGGCTTTTCAGTCAAAGGGCCGTCAGCCTGTGCACTTTTTACCAGCGCGGTGGGAACCGGAGCCTCAGGGGGCTTCGCGACTGCAGGCGCCTTCGTTGCCCCGTATCCGCGGGACGTGAGGAACTCGTCGATGCGACGCGCGAGAACCTCCGCGGCAATCCCACCCGGCGCCGCTGGCGGCGCCGGTGCTCGCGGCAATGCGCGCCCGGTCGCCACGGCCGGCTCCGTCGTCGCTGCGCGCACCGCGACTGGTTTCGTCTCGTACGCCAGTCGCTTGATGTTCAGCAGGTGACGCGGAGAGATGTTGTCCGAGGTGATGTTGCCGCCGTAGCCGCCGCACCCTAACGTCATCGCGGGATCGAGGCTTGTCGTCAGCCCGATCGACCCGAGCGTCGTCGGCGTGTTGACCACGATTCGGAAGGCCGGTTTCTTCAGGCCGAATTGCAGGATGATGTCGTCGTTGCGCGAGTGGATCGACATGGTGTGACCCATGCCGCCGTAGCGCAGGATCTCGATGCACCGCTGGCAGCCCTCCTTCCAGTCCGCGACAACATAGAAGGAAAGCACGGGGCAGAGCTTCTCGATCGACAGCGGGTAGTCGCGGCCGACGCCCTTGAGTTCCGCGATCAGGACGCGCGTGCCAGGCGGAACGGTGATGCCCGACTGCTGCGCGACGTATGTCGCTGGCTTGCCGACGACCGCAGGGTTCGGCAGCCGCTGCGGAGTGACGAGCACGCGCGCGAGCGCTTCCTGCTCGGCCGGCGACAGGAAGTAGCCGCCGTTCTTCACGAGTTCGCGCTTGACCTCCTCAACCACTGGCGCGTCGGCGACGACCGAGTTCTCCGATGAGCAGAGCAGGCCGTTGTCGAAGGTCTTTCCGGTGATGATGTCGCGCACGGCTTTTACGATGTCGGCGCTCCGTTCGATGAACGCCGGTGCGTTGCCAGGGCCGACGCCGTACGCCGGCTTGCCCGCGCTGTACGCGGCTCGCACCAGGCCCATCCCACCGGTCGCCAGGATCACCGCGACCTCGCGCGCCTTCATCAATTCCTGCGTGCCCTCGAGCGTCACCGTCGACATCCAGTTGATCGACCCGTCGGGCGCGCCGGCGCGGCGTGCCGCGTCGTTCATGATTTCCGCCGATCGCGTGATGCATCGGACGGCTGAGGGGTGCGGGCTGATGACGATGGGGCAGCGGGCCTTGAGCGCGATCAGGATCTTGTAGATCGCGGTGGACGTCGGATTCGTGGACGGGACGATCGCGCAGACGACCCCGAAGGGCTCCGCGATCTCGATGACCTTGCGATCCTCGAGCCGGTTCACCACGCCCACGGTCTTCATCGGGCGGATGAACTCGTAGACCGTTTCCGACGAGAAAAGATTCTTCTGGACCTTGTCGGCGACCACTCCGAAGCCAGTCTCTTCCTGCGCGAGACGCGCGAGCGCCTCGGCACAGGGAGTGACGGCGGCGGCCATCGCGTCGACGATGGCGTCGATTTGTTCCTGGGAGAATTCTGCGAGTTGCGGCGCGGCCGCCTTCGCGCGGCGCGCGAGCGCACGCGCCTCCGCGATCGAGGCGAGATCGCGATCCGTCTGCGCCATTTACGCGCCCTTTGCGTCCTTGGGGGCCTTCGGCAGCACCTTCTCGACTTCCGAATGCAGACGCGGGATGACGTGCACGGAGATGAGCTCTCCGACCCGGCGTGCGGCGGCAGCGCCGGCATCGGTCGCTGCCTTCACGGCGCCGACATCACCACGCACGAGCACGGTCACGTAACCTGCGCCGATGTATTCCTTGCCCACCAGAACGACATTGGCGGCTTTCACCATCGCGTCGGCCGCTTCAACGGAGCCGATCAGGCCCCGCGTTTCAACCATTCCAAGCGCTTCCATCAGAGTGGGAGAACGCTAACATATTGCTGTACCTGTCACAACTGCGCTACGATCCCGTTTTTCGACAGCTATGAATACTTCGGTCAGGGTCTCACTC
>JBKOZS010000273.1:0-7061 GCA_046726015.1 Acidobacteriota bacterium | reverse complement strand
GGACCCCGGACGGCCACGGGCGGGTCGAGCTGACGAAGTTCCGCAACCCGGAGCTGGTCGGAGCCGAGCCAGCGATTGCCCCACCGAACACGCTGGGCCTCCGGCAGATCATGTTCGCGGTCGAAGACATCGACGACACCGGGGGTGATGTTTACGGGCCGCCCTACCGTCGATTGGGAACCGAATGGGGCAACGGCGGGCCTCCTGTATACGGCACCAACGCTGGGAAGTACGGCCGCCGAGCGCTTCTTCGCGCTGTCTATCGCCGGCGCGCGGAAGACCTTGTACATAACCAACCCGTATTTCGCGCCCGACCGTAACTTCATCGACCTGCTCGTGGCGGCTGCGCGACGTGGGGTGGACGTACGGATCCTGACGTCCGGGCGACGTACGGATGTCGACGTCGTCCGGCTCGCCGGCCGAGCGTGGTACGACACGCTGCTGGTGGCAGGGTGCGTGTATACGAATGGCAACCGACCACGCTGCACGCCAAGACATTCGTCGTTGACGGCGTGTGGCTCACCGTGGGATCGATGAACTTCGACAATCGGTCCATGGCGCTCAACGATGAAGCGACGCTGATGGTGCTCGATCACACGGCTGGTCAGAACATGGACCGGATCTTTATTGACGACTTGCGCCACGCTGAGGAGATCACGCTCGAGGCGTTCAGGAGGCGATCGTGGCTTCAGCGAGTTGCAGAGTGGGGCGCGAACTCCCTGACACGGTTGCTGTGATGCGTGCGTGAACTGCATAAATAACGCGCGTGACCGTGGGCGGTGGAATTCTTCGCCCAAACATCTCCAATGTGGAAGGGGCAGTTCGCCGGTTGGCTTGAACACGGGGCAGAGCCGACAGGGCGCGGGGCACGAGTGTGCTCGATACCCAGAACGCTCAATCAAGACCGCAAGATCGCTCCGGATGCTGGCTGGAGATCCTCGGCGGCAATGCGTTGCCTGGCGAGTGCGCCCTCGTCGCCGGCCGTTCTATGCATCGCCACCTGTTTGACGAGGAAATCCAGAAGGTCTCTGGCGGGAGCACGCACTGTCCGGTGTCCCGCCACTTGCACTTGCGACTGCCTGGACCTGTGCAGCCACCACAAGGCCGGACTGCGCCCGCACACGGCAGACGCCAAGCCGTAGTACGTCAAGGACGCCGCCCCGCAAATCGGACCGAAAGCCCAACCGGTGAGCGATGTGAGCGTGCGCGCGACAGCCACGATGACGCATATCTCGAACACGGCAGTCGTCACCTGAATTGCGAGCGTTGGCACCGCCGGACGCCCGCCATCTGCCAGCGTCAGCCGCAGCTCCGACGGCTGTTCCGAGATTCGGGCATGGCCGGAGTGCTCGTCGGGAAAAAGCCGGACGCACTCCGCGACGATCGGTCCAGGCACCAACCCTACGCTCGCCGCGTATTCGCGCACGAAAGCGCGCTTGAAAATCCCTCGCGGCCACTTCGACAGATCGCCGCGCTCAAGATCCGCCAGCAGCGATGCCTTGATCTTGCTCGACGCGGCGATCGTTTCGAGCAGAATTCCGCGGCGTTCTCTCTCTGATCTGAGCCGCCGCCCAAAACTTTCACACGCGCTGTCCATCACTTCTCCGCACGATGCGTGGTGAGCCACTGCTGGCTGACGGTGCCGAGTTGCCCGGTGGACGAATGGGAGTGCAGATGTGGCCGATTCCGGAACGTCCGGATGCCGATGATCACGAGCGCCACGCTGCTCACCAGCAGGCCGGCCACCATGAGGAAGTTCATCATCGGGAAATCGCACACACGATACGGACGTGCAGGACGGAACGCAAGCACCTTTTCTCCGACCCCGTCGCGGCCTACCGAATCGCTTGAAAAGCCATGGATCCGCAACGTCGCGCAGTTTCGCTTCGACGCGGCCGAGTAGGTACAGAAAGTGATGCAGGTTAGCCAGCACTCGTTCGTCTCGAACACGAAAATCGGTCCGGAGGGGTTGGCTGGACAGCTTGACGGTCGAGGCCGGCAATTACTGTTGAGGAGGCTATGAGCAGCGCGACCGCGAAAAGGCGCGATCCTCATGGTGTATTCGAAGCTTTGACGACAAGCCGATTCTGGTTGCGAACTCGTGCGGCGGCTGGGTGCAGACGCGTCGGGCCGCCCAGCATCCCGACCTGCTCGGAGGCCTTGTCTACCTGGAAGCCGCCGGCGATCCGACGGTGAACTGATAGAGTCGCTTCCGGGTCGCCGACATCGACTGATCTCGTTCGCCGCGGAAGCAGGCGCGTCGTCAGAAGATCGATGCTGATCACTTCAGCGGCACTGTCAGCTGATGTCGTTGACGCCGGCGCGACCGGGGTGGGGCCCTCCGCAGCCCACTTCGTCGCCAAGGCATCCTTGGCGGCCAGGATCTCCGCGCGTGTCTTAGCTCTGACGCCAGACATCGCGTACAGACGTCTCGACGCAAGGGCGACGAGATCGCCCGCGGTGAGCACGTGCGCCCGCTCCAACGCGTTCAACGCTCGCGTGCTGAGCCCGATCTGCACCAGCGGTGTCTCCCGTGAGGTCTACGCACACTGCATCGAGAAGATTCGACATAAGTTCGCTGCCGGAAGGATCCGCGAGGCGCGCGAATCTCGAGAGATTGGAGGCTATGTCGTCTGAGGCGTTGGTGGATGACCTCTTTTCACGTGGGAATCCGAACCCTGAGCGCATAGGCTGTCCTGCGCGCGACGTGCTCGTTGCGCTCGCGCGCAAAGAACGGGCTATCGGAGATCCAGCTTATGACACCTCTGTAAGTGTTCGCCGTGCTGGGTCGCGGTTCGTGAGCTGAAAGAAGTGGCCGACGCCGGTTCCCCTCGCTGATCTCCATTTAGTGAGGTGCGCTAGCAGGAAAGGCTCGGCGGCGGTTTCTCCGCATCACCGGTGTACGGGGATGGCCGGATCTATTTTCTCAGCGAAGACGGGATGACAACCGTCGTCGCGCCGGGAGCTGCTTTTCGGGCGCTCGCCCGCAATCAGCTCGACGGCGTGACGCTCGCCTCGATCGCGATCGCCGATCGATCGCGCTTCATCCGCACGGCCACTCATCTTTATCGCGTCGGCCCGCCTTCGCCTGCTTGATCGACAGCGGGCGTGGCGCGGCAGGCGCGGCGTAAACCGACGCCTTCTTACACCCTGATGTCAGTTGCAATGACACGCACGAACATCTCGTGCGTACGAAAACGTCTGCGGACATTCGCCATGTCGCTGGCAGATCGCTTGCGCCCCCGCGCGCGTGCATCGCTGAATCGATTCATCCCCGCGAAGACTGGACAAAGTCATGACGAAACGCCTCCCGCTGGCTCTGCTCTCGGCGTTGATGTGCCTTACATCAGTCTCGATTCCTCTCGCTCAATCCGGCGCTCCCGCGGCTCCGACTCTCGCACCGACCCAGGCCTACTCGACGTTTCACCCGATGGAAGTGATCAGATTCAGCTGGAGCGCCGTGCCGCAGGCTGCGACCTACGTGCTCCAGGCTTCGACCGACCCGAGCTTCCCGCCGACGTCGACGATCAAGTTCGACAATATTCCGAACACTGCATTTGCCTTCGCGGTGGCCAACCCGGAAGGCAACTACTCGGCGCGCGTGTTCGCTGTGGACGCCAACGGCGTGTCCAGCGCACCGTCGAACGTGATCACATTCTCGGTGTTCTACAACAATCCGATCGGTCCACCGCCCACGCTCGCGTCTCCCGCGAGCGGCAGTACGCTGACGCTCCCGATCACGGTGACGTGGAATCACGTGCCGAATCCTCAGCCGAGCGGCTACGAGTTGCAGATTGCGAGGGACTCGAACTTCTCGAGCATCGAGGAGGATGCGCCGCAGCTCAATGGACCGTCGCGCACGGTGCTCTCCCTGACGTCGGGAACGAAGTTCTGGCGCGTGCGATCGTTCCAAGGGGACGCGTCGCCGACCACCGCGGCGGCGACGGCGTGGTCCGCGGTTCGCTCGTTCACGATTCCGACAATGCCGCCGCGGCCTGTCTCGATCACGCTGACAAAAGATCCGCTGTTCCCTGGCGAATCGACGTGGGTGCAGGTGCAGCTCACCAACGCTGTCGCGGCAGGTGGCGCCACCATCAACATGACGAGCTCCAATCCGTCCGTGGCGCCGGTGCCCGCGACGATCTCCATGCCCGGCAACATCGCGTGGACGCAGTTCATGATCCAGGTCGGCCAGGTCACACAGCCGACGCCGGTGACGCTCACGGCGACGCTCAATTCCTTCTCCGCGTCGCAGCAGTTCACGGTGCAGCCGCCATCGTTGAAGTCGCTGGAGCTATCACCGCCGAACATCAGTGGAAGCGCGCCGGCCAGCGCGCTCGTCATGCTGAATGGGCAGGCGCCGTCAGGTGGCGCAGTGGTGAGCCTCGCGAGCAACAACCCCGCCGTGACTCCGCCGACGACCATCACCGTTCCTGCTGGAGACTTCTCGGCATCAACCACCGTTCCGACGGGGGCGGTCACGGCGCCGACGACGGCCACGGTGACGGCAACGTGGAAAGGCGTCACCTCGCAATCGTCGATCACGGTGAGACCGCAACAGCCACCCGCATCGCTGACGCTGAGTCCTTCGTCGACGGTCAATCAGGATGGCTCGTTCGCAACGGTGACGGTGGCGTCGCCGACGACGTATGACGAGACCTTGCTGGTCAGCAGCAGCGATCCGGCGACCGCGCGGGTCAACAACAGCGTCATGATCCCGACCGGCATGACCACTGGCGGGTTCAACATCTTCACCAGCATGGTGAGCGTCTCGACGCCCGTCACGATCTCGGTGACCGGTGGAGGCGTGACACGTTCCGCCACGCTGACGGTCAATCCCGCGGGCACGCCGCCGCCATCTTCGACGCTCTCGGCATTGACGGTGAATCCCACGAGCGTCACGGGCGGGAATCCATCGACCGGCACCGTCAGGCTGTCGAGCGTGGCGCCGGCTGGCGGAACGGTCGTCTCGCTGTCGAGCAACCAGCCCGGCGCGGCGAGCGTGCCGGCCAGCGTCACCGTGCCCGCGGGCGCCACGAGCGCCACCTTCACGGTGACGACGTTCCCTGTCAATACGACGACCGTTCAACTGGCGGCCAGTCTTGGCGGTACGTTCCAGTTTGCGGCGCTCACCGTCAACGCGGCGTCACCGCCGCCGCCACCGCCTCCAGCGCAGGCAGTGACGCTGACCGTGACCGCGAGCGGACGCAGCGGCGAGCGCGTGGTGTCGACTCCGACAGGTATCAATGTGACCGTCGGCAGCACCGGATCGGCGTCGTTCGGGGCCAACACGAAGGTGACGCTGAGCGTGTCGAACGGTCGCGATGCCGTGTGGTCCGGCGCCTGCTCGAGCGCCGGGAACAAGGCGAAGACATGCGCGTTCACCATAACCGGCAACGCGACCGTCAAGGCGAATGTGCAGTGAGGCAGTGAGACCGCGGCCGCCGATCACTCACGCCGTGATCGGCGGCCACAAATTGGAATGTCCGCCTGCCCCCACAAGGCAAGGAGTGGGCAGGCGTTTGTTACTTCGTCCCCTCAGTAATTTCCAGGCGACGGCCGCGCGTGACCTGCTCAGGCGGTGTGGCATCGTGATCTCGAGTACTCCAGCGCGGAAGGTCGCCTTCGCCTGCTCGGTGATCGCGCCTTCGGGCAACGGCATTACCCGGTAGAAACTGCCGTAGCTGCGTTCGGATCGATACACCCCCTCGCGCTCTTCCGTGTGCTCGCGTTTGCGTTCGCCCTGGATCGTCGCCGCGTCATCCCGGACATCAATCTTGATGTCGTCCTTGGACATGCCGGTTCAGATTGAAGTGATTCGATGAATTTCTGTGTAGATGTCATCTTTCGTTGGGAACTCTCCGCTGGCCCTCCCAATCGTGCCACATGGTCCGGACGTTGAGGTCTAGTCGCGGGCGTACTGCTGGTGGCCGAAGCCAGAAGCGCTTCTGGAGGTGGATGGCTGGCTGGCTCCGTTCCGCCGGTTCTGGTCTGCTCACGTCGATGCTCTCGAACGCCACCTGGACCGAATGGATCAATCAACTCCAACGAAAAAGACGAAGAAGATAAGGAGAAGAAGATGACCGTTCGCGAGCAGTACACGCCCCGTCCCGCCAGCGGCGCACAGGTGCGAAAGGACGGGGAGAAGTGGACGCTCATTCTCGTCAGAGACATGCGCCACTCGCCGGAAAAAGTCTGGCAGGCGCTTACCGATCCGGCGCATCTGCGCGAGTGGGCGCCCTTTGATGCCGATGAGAGCCTGGTACGGTTGGAACGACGATGAAGCTCACCACGGTCGGAGCGCCGACGCCGCATGTGACCGAAACAACAGTGACGCGAGCCGACGCTCCCAAGGCGCTCGAGTACAACTGGGGTGGCTTCGATAGCGGTGGGAACCCGAGATTCCGCGACAGACAGTAGTAGCTCCTGCGCGCGTTTCGATGTTCCCATGGCGCGCCGTCCCGGGCGGGGAACATCAACGCTGACCGTATTCCCGCTCGCTGTTTAACCCGGTCGAACCGGAACAGCACTTTGCGTAGTTCCACCGAAAAGGGCACCTTGCGCTCTTTCCCCTTCCCGTTCACCGTGAGCAGCAGATTGTCCATGTCGCAATCCGCGGTGGGCACGGTGAGGAGTTCGTTGATGCGGCACCCCGTATCGAGGATTGTGCAGGCCACGGTGTGAACTCTCCACTGGACGAACGTAGTCGGTCGAACCGCCAGCAGTTGCGAAGCTCAGCAGTGTCATGCAGTCGAAGGATGCGTTTCTCTAGCTTTTGGGGACGCAGCCGCAGCTCGCGCAGATGAACAACGAACTGCTGGAGGTCGGCGCGCGTGATGATGGGTGCGGTGGTCGTGCGCGGTGGTGCATCGGCCTGAAAGCGCGTGAACGCCTTCCATGCGGTCGATACCACTCGCGGGTCTTTGGGGTGACGTTGTTCAGGTAGGTGCGTTCGCGAACGAACTGGTCGAAATACGTGTCTAGCGCGCTCATGGAGACAGAGGATCCTTTCTGACCGCACAGTCTCCTGCAGTTTCGTAGAACTCGTTGCGGCGGTTCGT
>JBKOZS010000272.1:0-8344 GCA_046726015.1 Acidobacteriota bacterium | reverse complement strand
GCTTAAGGCTCAAGGCTCATGGCGTTCATGGCTTGAGCCAGCTCAGGTCCTGAGCCGCCCTGAGCCCTGAGACCTAAGCCCTGAGCCCTTCACAGCCCGAGTCTATCCAGCAGGTATTCACCCCGCCGAATGACCTGGTCGTCGTCAATCCACACGTCGCAATCACGCGTGAGGACGTCGACGTGCGTGCGTGATTTCCAGTCGGCCCCCGTCTGGCTCCCATACGGGTCGCCGAAGGCGAGGTGGACGCCGGGGATCTTCTCGTCCTGCAGCAGGATGCCAATCATCTCGTGGAGGGCGATGTTGGTGCCGAACGCGAGCTCGCCGACGCGGTCGCTGTTCTCATCGGTATGGCAATACTGCCAGAACTCCTGTTCGAGATCCGTGCGTGCGCAGTGCGCGGCGACGAGGCGTCCCTCCGCGATCTCCAGCGTCAGCGGCGTTGACGAGAGATCGCCGTACTTCGGTCCGAAGTAATCGCCCGCAGTGCCGTTGCAGACGAACATGCCGTCCACCCGTGCCGGCGTTGTGAAGACTTCGCCGGCGGGAAGGTTCGACCAGTAGCGCGTGTTGATCAGTCCGCTCGTTTTGATCCACGAAAGGGATGAATCGAACGACGCCATGAGCGAGGTTCCGGCCGGCGTCTCGACGCGCAGGGTCTCGGCGTCTCGCATCCGTTCGCAGAGTCGCGTGCTCAGACGATCGACGAGGCGGTAGTCGGCGCGCATGCCCTGCATCATGATCTCGGGCGTCACGCCCACCATGTGCGCGTAGCGGATCCCGCGCCGCTCCACGGCCGCGACGATGGCCATGCGGGAGCCCAGTTCGCCCTGCTGCGGCTGCACGCACAGGATCCCGGCGTTGGCGCGCCCCAGCGCATCGAGCACTTCGCGCGGCGCCTCGCTCAACGGCCGCGACGCGATTCTTTCAATGAGGACGCACTCTTTCTCCGCGCCCGCCTGTTCGAGCGCGCGCTCGAGGCTTGCCGCCACTTCCGCGCTCGGCTCGTCGGCGACGAGCGCCACGCGCTCGCCGCGCTCGATCGAAAGGCATACGTCGATGGCGTTTGCCGCGCCGGCCGCGAGTTCGCTTCTGAACGACCCGAAACACGATTGGGGCATCGAACTATTGTAGCCGCGGATCTTGCTAACTCATCGACGGATGACACGAATGAGCCACGGATCACACGGATTGGTGACTCACGAACGCGGAGACGCGACGAACGCGGGGACCTGGCCGCCACCGGAGGTCACATTCGCGAGGCTGGTCGCGCTGAGGCGTGTGAGGAACCCGGAGAGGCGGCCGCGGAACAGGTACGGCGCGAGGTCGACCAGCATGTCGCGTTCGCTGACCGTGTTGCCTTCGCACACGGGGAAGCGCTCGCGGCGGATGGCGATCCGTTCCTGTGCGACCCACCCGCCGTCGCCAACAGCACGTGCGATCGCGGCGTCCCACGCCGGCGGGTCGGTCTCCCACCCGAGGGTGACGCCGGTCCCGCCGTACTCGTCATTCGGCTTCAACACGAACCGCTCGCGGTGATCGCGGAGAAACTGCACGAGATCGACCCGTTCGCCATCACGCATGGCAAACCCTTCGCGCACGATGCGCGTCCATGGCACGTGCGCGCGGATCGCGGCGTGTTCATCGTCGCTGAAGAGATCCTTGTGGCGCTCGTCCGTGAGGATGGCGAAGAACGCCTTCTTGTGCGGGATCTTGCAGCGCAGCGTATTGGCGACGGCAACCGCGCGCTTCGCGTAGGCGTCCACGAGCGGCCGGCATTCGTCGGCGCGGGCGACGATGTCGTTGATCAGCAGGCGACGGTAGACGAGATCGACCGGGGCGCCGCCCGCGAACAGGCGGCGGTCATCGAATGACAGGTCGCGGGGATCGGAGACGACCGTCGGCACGCCGAGCGCGACGAACGCGTCACGGAGCAGTTCGAACTCGCTCCATGTCGGCACCTCTTTCCAGTCGACGATCGCGATGCGGGGCGGGCGCGCGGTGCCGCCCCATTCCCGGTAGCTCTCGAGCAAGGCCTCGAGCAGCCGCGGAATCGGCGTGTAGTAGCGCACATCGAACGACTTCCGGAAAGCCTGCATCAGCGGCTCGTCGTCGAACAGCTCGGACAGTCGCTGCGCGTAGCCCGGGCCCGCGGGAGATTCGGCGTTGTATTCCGCGAATTGCAGGGAATCAGGAAGAATGAACGAATCAGCGCGTCCGGCGGTGCTTGCGGTCTGGTAGCCGGGCTCGATCGACGCGAGGCGCCGTTCGGCGTCGCTCAACGCCAGGTCGTCCATCAGCGTCGTCCGCTCGAACGCGACCCGCGCAACTCGCTCGCCAAGCCGCCACAGCGTCTCTCCTGCGGCCGCGATGCGCGCCTCGTCGGCCGGGCTCAGGAAGAACGGCCGAAGAAATGGACAGAGCAGCCGTCCGCCGAACGTCAGGCGCCGGTCGCGCATGCGGTCGGCCAGCGAGGCGCACAGCGTCGCATCCGCGCCGGCGCGAACAATCGCGCTCCAGTGCTCGATCGGATCCATGAGGTCAGGCCGGTCCCGTCACTGTCTGCGCCAGGCCAACCATTTCCGCCCAGCGGGGCCACATCTGCTGCGGCTGCCCATGCAGCGCGCGATCGATGACGAGGTTCGTCATCTTGTCGACAACGAGCTCGAAGTAGTGGGGCGTGATGCGATCGCGCTCGAAATCGGGCGCAGGATTGAGGAAATCAATCGCGTACGGCACGCCGTCCTGGACCGCGAACTCGATCGTATTCATCTCGTACCCAAGCGCCGTGTTGAGCGTCTGCGCGTCGCGGACGATGCGCGCGCCGAGGTCGGGTGAAAGGTACGCGTGCTCAACGACGTACCGCCGTTCGCGCGGGTCGTACGCGACCGGCGTGATGTCGGTCTTCCCGAACGTGAAACACCGTACGTACTGGTCGAAATCGATGAACTGCTGCAACGTCATGCAGTAGGGCCCCGTGATGTCGTACGCGGCCAACAGTTCCTCGCGGTTGTGAACCTTGTAGACGTGCTTCCATCCGCCGCCGGAGTACGGCTTGAGAATGGCAGGCCGGCCGACATAGTCGAGGAGGCCATCCCAGTCGATCGGGTAGCCCAGGTTGTGCAGCGATTCCGCCGTGAGGTCGATGTCCGCGGGATACGATTTCTGCGGGAGGACGACCGTCTTCGGCACGGCCACCCCGAGCTTTGCCGCGACCGAGTAGTTGAAGAACTTGTCGTCCGCGGTCCACCAGAACGGGTTGTTGATCACGTAGGCGCCTTCGAGCACCGCGTGCTTGAGGAAGGCCCGGTAGTACTCGACTTCGTGCGAGATGCGGTCGACGATGACGCGATAGCCGGACGGCTCACCCATCTTCGTGCCGGTCAGCTTCACGAACTCCGCGGACACGCCGTATTCGCGTCCGCGTTCGTTCACGCGTTCGATGAACGCGGGAGGAAACGAGTACTCACGTCCGCAGAGCAGTCCAACTTTCACGACGCCTCCTCATCGAACGGCTTAGGGCTCAAGGCTGAGGGCTCAAGGTCGGCTCATGGCTACATCGGCTTAAGCCATAGAGCCATAAGCCCAGGCCATAAGCCTCGAGTCCTGAGCCCTGAGCCGTTCAGTGTTTCTCCCACGCCCGCGTTTCATCGACGATCCAGCGGACCACCGCCTGCAGATCACCCGTATCGCGATACACATGCAGCTGCTGATCGGCGCTGGTTCCCTCGGCGAGAACCGTGCGCACGTATTCCGCCGCGTTGCGGCTGTCCAGGTCGTCGAGCACGTCGTCGACGAACTCGAGCAATTCGATCGCGAGATCGCGCATCGGCACTTCCTTGCGGCGGCCGAAGTCAATCAGGTTGCCGTCGATGCCCCATCGCGCAGCCCGCCACTTGTTTTCCTCCACGAGCGCGCGCGCGTAGATGCGGAACCCCAGGTTGCTCTTGCGAAGGCGGTACAGCTTTACGACGATGGCCTGCGCGAGCGCTGCAAGGGCCACGGTCACACGGGGAGAGGTCGGGACGTCACAGACGCGGAACTCGAGCGTCCCGAACGTCGGGTGCGGCCGAAGATCCCACCAGAGCTTCTTCCCGTTGTCGATGCACCGCAGCTCGACGAGCATGTTCACGTACTCTTCGTACTCGCTCCAGGAATTGAAATGTTCCGGGATGCCGCTGCGGGGAAAGCGCCGGAAGACCGTCGTCCGATACGACTTGAGGCCGGTGTCGCGTCCCTGCCAGAACGGGGAGCTGGTCGAGAGCGCGAGCAGGTGTGGCAGGAAGTAGCGGGCTTCGTTCAGCAGATCAATGGTGGTGGCCCGGTCCGGGACGGCCACGTGGATGTGCAGGCCGAAGATGAGCAGTGAGCGCGCCAGCTGCTGCATTTCCTCCACGATGTTCTCGTAGCGCTCGCCGGGCGACAGGACCTGGTCGATCCAGCGCGAGAAGGGGTGCGTGCCCGCGGCGGCGATGCGGAGGCCGACGCGCTCGGCGCTGTCCGCAAGATCGCGGCGGATGCGGCAGACCTCGTCTTCGAGCTCTCGCACGTTGCCGCAGATCTTCGTTCCTACCTCGACAATCGATTGATGCAGTTCGCGCTTGATCTGATCGCCCAGCGACGGGGCGCCGGAGGCCAGCAACTCGGACACGTGCGACCGGAGCTCCCACGTCTCGGGATCAACAATCTGAAACTCTTCCTCGACCCCGAGCGTGAACGCGTGCGCCATATGGAACGCACATCATACTTTAGCGATCTGCTCGATGGCTGAGCAGGGTCGCGAACCCCTGCTGTGCGCCTTCCCCAAGGATGATTTGGCCGTCGAGTTCGAGCCAGGCGTGGGCTTCAAAGCCTGCCGTCCGTGTAGTTTTCACACCGAGGTGCAGAATCCCTACACGGCCCCGGCGCGCAAGCAGCGCCTGAAGAGCTATCGCCTTCGCGAGACAGGTCGCGCGTGGGACAAAACGAGACGCGGATTGAATCGCCCAGGTCAGGCGATCTGTAGAGCTGTAAGATCGACGGCGCCCGGAGGCCGCGAGCAGCTTTGATGCCGTACGCCAGGGCAGTACGGACAGCGCGATACGCGTGACGACGAGGCGGCGCCATGCCTCGAAAACCAGGCCCACGTCACCGCCCCTGCTTCCAACGCATCCGCGCCGCGTTGCGCGCGATCTCCCGCCGCCGCCGAGCCGTCAGCGCGGCCGCCCGCGCGGGGCCGCCTTTCAGTCCTCCCAGCCGTCCGAGTGCGGCCGCATGCGGATTCGCCGGTTCCGGGCTTGGTCCGACAATCGCGATGCGTTCCGTCGGCGCATGACATTGGGGGCATTCAGGACCGATTTCGTCGGTGTCGCTGGGTTCGCTCAGCTCGACTTCCGTCTCGCAGACGAGGCAGCGGCGCTTGACGCTCAGCAGCAGCGGTTGTGCAGGGCGCTTCCCGGCCATGAACCATCGTAGCATGCTTTATGCTTGACCGGACAGGCAAAATGCTTGACCGATCATGTATTTGGCAGAAGCTTTGCGGTAACTGGCGAGGGCGGAGGAGCGATGGATCCCAGGATCGCCTGGGCGCGCGTTGAATTGGAGCGCCGGCTGCAGGAGCCGCTGTCACTGGCCGACCTCGCGGCGACGACGAACCTCTCGCCATCACGGTTCGCGCGCCTCTTTCGCGCGGAGACCGGCATGCCGCCGGCGCGCTACCTGCAACGGCTGCGCCTCGCCCGCGCGAAGGTGCTGCTCGAACGCACGTTCCTCACGGTCAAGCAGGTGCGGACGCTCGTCGGGTTCAACGATGCCAGCCACTTCGCGCGTGATTTCCGCGACGAGTACGGAATGGGCCCGAGCGCGCTGCGGCGGAGCGAGTGGGTAGGCAGTATGCGTCATGGCAGACGGCCGGCCGCACCGACCGGTAATGAGGGAGAGTAATAGCAGGGGTGCGGGGGGCGCAGGGTGCGAGGTGCTGAAAGTGCGAGGTGCTGAAAGTGCGAGGTGCTGAAAGTGCGAGGTGCTGAAAGTGCGAGGCGGGTGCCAGGTGCTAAGGGCACTCAGTTGGAAGTGCTGAATCGCAAGCGTGCGACGCACACCTGACGCACCTTTGCGCACTTGGCGCACCTCTGCGCGAGCTGTGCAGTCACGTGCCGAGGTCGCGTCCGTGCAGATCGTGCGGCGTGATCGCCTCTTCGATGCGATGCGCGAGATGCTTTTGCTCATCCCACATCGCCGGCGGCGTGTGATCGCCGAACTTTCGGAAAAAGTCCTCCTGTCCCGCGAGCGCCTCCACCCACTCGGCCGGATCCACTTTCAGCAGCGCTGAGAGATCGTCGTCGGAGATGGCGAGGCCGTTGCGATCGAGCGCATCGAGCGTCGGGACCGCGCCAATGGCGGTCGGCACGGCCTTGCCGTGCCCCTCGCATCGCTCGAGAATCCACTTCAACACGCGAAGATTGTCGCCAAATCCCGGCCACAGGAATTTTCCATCGTCGCCCGTCCTGAACCAGTTGACCCGGAACACGCGCGGCGGCTTTGCGGCGCTGGCGCCGACTTCGAGCCAGTGCGCGAAGTAGTCCCCCATGTTGTAGCCGCAGAAGGGCAGCATGGCCATTGGATCGCGGCGGAGCACGCCAACCTTTCCGGTTGCCGCGGCGGTCGTTTCCGACGACAGTGTCGCGCCCAGGAACGTGCCGTGCGTCCAGCTGCTCGCCTCGTACACAAGGGGCACCCGCCGTTGACGGCGTGCGCCGAACAGGATGGCGTCGATCGGTACGCCTTCAGCGTTCTCGAATTCGGCTGAAAGCGTCGCGCATTGCGATGCGGGCGTGGTGAACCGGCTGTTCGGATGTGCGGCCTTGTCGGGCGACGAGGGATTCCACGGGCGTCCCTGCCAGTCGAGCGCTTCACTCGGTGCCGGGTCGTCGTGTCCTTCCCACCATGGCGTTCCATCCGGCCGCAGCGCCACGTTCGTGTAAATCGTGTTGCGCTGGATCATGTCGAACGCGGTCGCGTTGGTGCGCCTGCTCGTCCCTGGCACGACACCGAAGAAGCCGGCCTCTGGATTCACGGCCCACAACCGGCCGTCTTTGCCGGGCCGCAGCCACGCGATATCGTCACCGACCGTCGTTGCCGTCCACCCGGGCATTGACGGTGGCGGCATGAGCATCGCGAGATTGGTCTTGCCACACGCCGATGGAAAGGCGCCGGCGACGTAATGCTGTTTGCCCTGCGGGTCCTTCAGCCCGAGGATCAGCATGTGCTCCGCCAGCCACCCGTCCTTTTTCGCGAGCCAGCTTGCGAGGCGCAGTGCCATGCATTTCTTGCCAAGGAGTGCGTTGCCGCCGTACCCCGATCCAATCGACCAGACCGCGTTTTCCTCGGGAAAATGCATGATGAACCGGCGATCCGGGCTGAGATCGCCGAGCGAGTGAAGGCACCGCGTGAAATCGTCGCTCTCGCCGAGATGATCGAGCGCGACGCGCCCGACGCGCGTCATGATGCGCATGCTGAGGACGACGTACTTGCTGTCGGTGATTTCGACGCCGACTTTCGAGAAGCGTGAACCGGGAGGCCCCATCAGGAAGGGCACGACGTACATCGTGCGACCCTTCATCGAGCCGGTGAACAGCGGCGTCAGCCGGGCCTTGGCCGCATCGGGCGCCTGCCAATTGTTGTTCGGACCCGCGTCTTCCTTTTGGTTCGAACAGACGAACGTGAGGTGCTCGGTGCGCGCGACGTCGTGCGGTGCGCTGCGGTGAAGATAGCAGCCGGGCAACGTCTGCTGATTGAGCTCGATCAGCTCGCCCGTGGCCAGGCATTCCTCGATGATTTGGTTCTTTTCGTCCTCGGACCCATCGCAATAAGCGATGCGATCGGGGGTCGTCATCCTGGCGACCTCGTCGACCCACTGCCGGATACCGGTATGCGCAGTCGCAATCACCGCTTCGTAGCTCATCCCTCCATTATCGCTTGATTCATGCGTCGTCGCGATACCGGCCATGCGCGGAATGCATGACACGGTGTGTCGCAGCACGCGTCACCCCGCATCGGAAACCGGGATCGGCAGCTTGAGTGGCGGCAGAACACGCTCGATCTCCCCGCGAGTACGCTCGAACCAGGGCGGAAGGACGAGCGTCTCGCCGAGATGACCCGGATCCTCGTCCACGGCGAAGCCTGGACCCTCGGTGGCGATCTCGAACAGCACGCCGCCGGGTTCCTTGAAATACACCGACTTGAACCAGAACCGGTCGATCACCGGCGTCGCGCGGCCTCCCGCCGCTTCGACCTGCGTGCGGACCGCGAGCTGGTGCTGTTCGTCCGTCACGCTCCAGGCGAGATGGTGGACGCTGCCGACGCC
>JBKOZS010000271.1:0-4815 GCA_046726015.1 Acidobacteriota bacterium | reverse complement strand
ACACCTCGGTTATCGACTGGGCGAACAAGCTGAATTACCAACTCGACGAGATCGTGGTCGGGGCGTTCCTCGGCAGCGCGCCGGTCGCGGTATGGGCCGTCGCAGGTCGAATCATTTCAGGCACGCAGCGGCTGACGAACCAGCTGAACGGGGTGCTCTTCCCACTGGTGGTGGACTCCGATACGACACAGCGCACCGAGCGGTTGCAGAAGGTGCTGCTCGAGGGCACACGCCTGTCGCTGGCCATGGTCGTACCGATTGCCGTGACGCTGATCGTCCTCGCGGAGCCGCTGGTCCGCGCGTGGGTTGGCGCGAAGATGATCGCGAGCGCGCCGGTGATTCAGATCCTCGCGGTCGCTGTCGCACTCCGCGTCGGCAACGCAACCGGCACGACCGTCCTCAAAGGCGCCGGCCAGGTTCGCTACCTGGCCTTCATCAACATCATCACCGGTCTTGTCAATCTCGCGCTGAGCGCACTGCTCGTCAGGCCATTCGGCCTGATCGGCGTGGCGATCGGAACACTGATCCCGATTGCGTTCTCCACGACGTGCATGTTGTTCCCTGCTGCCTGCCGGCGCGTGGACCTTCCGGTTCTAACTGCTGTGCGCCACGCGGTCTGGCCGGCGGTGTGGCCGGCGGGTGTCGTTGGCGTCCTGCTCCTGATGATGAGACAGATGCCGCCATCCGGCACGCTTCTGGCTGTGCTGCTCGAAGCGGCGGCAGGGGCGGCGGTGTATTTCGCGCTGTTTTTCCTGGTCGCCGTCGGACCGGCTGACCGCGCGAACTACCTGGCGCGGGCACGGCGGCTGGTGAAGCGGCGACGCAAATTGGCGCCCGCCGCTTGAGAGTCATCTGAGAGCGAGGGTCATGCATGCGCGGGATCATTCTGGCGGCGGGCAAGGGATCCAGGCTGAATGGCACAGCAGGCGACAAGCCGAAGTGCCTGGTCGAGGCCGGAGGCCTGACGCTTGTCGAACGGCAGATGCTGCTCCTTCAGCGCGCGGGGATTCACGACATCACGGTCGTCGTGGGCTGCCAGGCCGAGCGGGTCCGATCGCTCTGTGGGCATCGGGCTACCTACGTTGAGAATACGAGGTTTGCTGAAACGAACAGCCTGTACTCGCTCTGGATGGCACGAGCTCTGCTCTATGAGGGGTTCGTGGTCCTAAATTGTGACGTTCTTTTCCACCCGGTCCTGCTGAGCGACCTGTTGACGTCACGCCACGAGGACGCGCTGTTGATCGCCTATCCCGAACCGCACCAGCCGCCGTTCGGCGACGAAGAAATGAAAGTGCAGGTGCGGCGCGGCCGCGTCGTTGACATGTCGAAGACGATGGACCCGTCGGAAGCCGATGGCGAGAACCTCGGGATCGTGAAATTCGGCCCGGCGGGCGCCGCCACGCTCGTCACGATCATGGATCGCCTCGTCGCCGACGGCGAGTTGCGCGCCTGGGCGCCGCGCGCGTTCCGCGAATTCGCGCAGGTGCGGCCGCTCCACGCCATCAGCACGCGCGGTCTGCCGTGGATCGAAATCGACTTCCCCGAGGACTATCAGCGCGCGCTGCGTGAAGTGCTTCCGGCGATCGAAGCCGATACCGCCGACGAGATCGATGTGCACGGCGGCGACGATCACGTGACACCGGCCCTTGCGCGCATGGCTTCCGACGCGCGATGAGATCATCCATGCTGCCGCACGCTGATGCCGATCCGCCGCCACACCAGGTGGAGCCGTACCGTGGCCTCGCGTCACGCGTCGTGGCCATCGGCGGCGGCACCGGCTTGCCGAACGTGCTGCGGGGCCTTCGTCCCGTGCTGTTCTCTGAGCCCTCGGCCTCGCGCGAACGGCTGGTGGCGATTGTGGCGACGTCCGACGACGGCGGGAGCTCGGGACGGCTGCGTGCAGAGTTCAACGTGATTCCCCCCGGGGATATCCGGAATTGCCTTGCAGCGCTCTCCGAGAACCACTCGCAGATTGCCGACATCTTTCAGTACCGCTTCGGTGCCGGCGAGGGATTGAACGGGCATGCCATCGGCAACCTGGTGCTCACCGCGCTGGCCGATGTCACGAACGACTTCGCCCAGGCCGTGGAAATCGCCTCTCGCGTGATCGGCGCACGTGGAGTCGTGCTGCCCGCGACCAGCGAGCTCGTGACGCTCGTCGCGGAGTTCGCGGACGGCCGCGTCCTCAGCGGCGAAACGGCAATCGCCGCGGCGCACGGGAGAATCGAGCGGCTGTCGCTCCTCCCCGACCGCCCGCGCTGCTCGCCGCAGGTGATCGACGCGCTCAGCAACGCCGACGTCATTGTCGTAGGCCCCGGCAGCCTGTTCACCAGCCTGATGCCTCCATTGCTTGTCCCGGCGGTCACCGACGGGATCGTCGGGTCGAAGGCGATCCGCATCTTGATCGCGAACCTGATGACGGAGCCTGGCGAGACTGACAACTTCAGCGTCCTCGATCATCTGCTGACGATCGAGCGCCACGTCGGCCGGCAACTGTTCGATTACGTGATTTACAACACGATGCCCGTGCCGGACCGCCTTGCCGACAGCTATGCCGCGCGCGGCGCATCACCGCTCGTCACCGGCAGCTTCGAGCTGAACGCGCTGGAACGGCTGGGTGTCCGCGCGATCGGCGTGCCGCTCGTCTCAGAGCATCCGGAGGGCAAGATTCGTCATCATCCCGAGTGCCTTGCGGCGGCGATTACCGCGCTGGCGCAGGGGAAGCTCGGTGCATGGCGAAGCCGGGCAGAGGTCGGAGGCATGTGACATGTACGAACGCTTCTACCAGCTCCGCGAGCGTCCGTTTGCGCTGAGCCCCGACCCCGAGTACCTGTACCCGAGCCGCGTTCACCAGGAGGCCTTGAGCTACCTGCGATACGGCCTCGAGACGCAGGCGGGGTTCGTGGTCATCACTGGCGAGATTGGATCCGGAAAGACGACGCTGCTGCAGACGTTGCTGCGAAACCTGGACAGCCAGACGACCGTCGGCCGAATCGTGAACACGATGCTCGAGCCGCGTGAGCTGCTCGAGACGATCATGATCGACTTCGGGCTGGATCCCGGCGGCCGGACCAAGCCGCTGCTGCTCCGCGACCTCGCGCAGTACCTCGTCGATCAGCGGCTCGCCGGGCGGCTGGTGCTCCTCGTCATCGACGAAGCGCAGAATCTCGGCCTTGCCGCGCTCGAAGAACTGCGCATGCTTTCGAATCTCGAGACCGAGAAGTCGAAGCTGATGCAGGTCGTGATGGTGGGCCAGCCAAACTTGCGCGACAAGCTGAATGCGCCGGAGCTGGAACAGTTGCGGCAGCGCATCACGGTGAGCTATCACCTGCCGCCCCTCGATCCGGATGAAACGCAGCACTACATCAACCATCGGCTGCGCCGCGCAGCGATTGGCCCGCCGCTCGAGTTCCCCGTCCAGGCGACGTCAGTGATTCACGCGCGCAGCCGCGGAGTGCCGCGCATCATCAATGTCATCTGCGACGCGGCACTCGTCTTCGGGTACGCCGAGGAACGGCGCCAGATCGATCGCGAACTGATCGTCGACGTGCTGGCCGAACTGGAGACGACGGGCGTTCTACCGGCCGCCTCCGCTGACGCGACAGCGCACAGGACCGCCTCCGCCGGGGCGACGGTCCCAAACACCGCTTCCAGCGCGACTCCCGCATTCAAGGCTGCAACGAGCGAAGTCGCGGCGTCCAGGGGCCGCGTTGCTGACGCGGCGCCGCCGACCGTCACGTTCGGCAACGTCCCGGTGCCTGCCGCCGTCGCGGCGCATCCGACCAACCAGGCCCCGCGTCCAGCGGGCAGCGTTGCCGTGACGACTCCACCCAAGCTCGATCTGAACTGGCCGCCTGTTCCTCCCCGCACCGATGCGACCCTGGAGATGCGTGCGAGTGCCCTCGATCAGCGCGAAGAAGCGCTGCGGCAGCGCGAGCACGAACTCGCGGAGCAGCGCCGCGTACTCGCGGAGGAATATCGTCTACTGCGCAGCCAGCGCCAGACGACCGTCACCGAGGCTGTCGCGACGTCTGGCGGCCACGTCCGCCTGCACGTTGGCGGGCAGCCGGCGACCTTCGATGCGTCACGTCATGAGGGTTTCTGGGGATGGCTCAAGCGCGTTATGCTTGGTATTTCCGACCCCGTCCAGAAGGATTACCGAACGAACGTCTGAGGAATCTCCGAATGTCAGTGAGTGCCGACAGCCTTCGTGAAAAACTGCGAAGCCGCCGCGCCCGCACCGGCGTCGTGGGGCTTGGTTACGTTGGACTTCCCCTCGCGGTGGAACTGGGAAAAGCCGGCTTCCACGCGACCGGCATCGACCTGGATGCCCGCAAGGTCCAGGCGATTAGCGACGGGCGGTCCTACATTCCCGACGTCCAGTCCGGCGACGTGAAGGCGCTTCGGGACGCGGGACGCCTCGACGCCACGACCGATTTCTCCATCGTACGCGAACTCGACACCATCAACATCTGCGTGCCCACGCCGCTGCGCAAGACGAAGGATCCCGACATGTCCTACATCGTCTCCGCAGTGGAAGGGATCGCAAAATATTTGCACTCCGGCATGCTGATCGTCCTCGAGTCGACGACGTATCCGGGTACGACCGACGAAGTCGTGCAGCCGATGCTGGAGGCCACAGGACTGAAAGCGGGCGTCGATTTCTTCCTGGCGTTCTCGCCGGAGCGCGTCGACCCGGGCAATCCGACGTTCCAGACCCATAACGTCCCGAAGGTCGTCGGCGGCTTCACGCCGACGTGTTCGGAACTTGCGAAGGAGCTCTACGGCTCGGCGATCGAAACGATCGTACCGGTC
>JBKOZS010000270.1:0-7735 GCA_046726015.1 Acidobacteriota bacterium | reverse complement strand
GCGTTCAAGCAGCACATCCTGACGAGCAAGACGCGCAGCCGGAAGCGGGCGCTGAAGGGCACCGTCGTCGTGGCGCCCGCCGACCAGGCGAAGCTGCGCCGGATGCTGCCGTAGCGCTCGCGTGCCGAGGTCCGAGGTCCGAGGTCCGAGGTCCGTAGTTCGGGGTTCGATAAACAGTAAGAGCGCCTGCGGCCGGCAAGCGAGCGCCGGAGGGGAGTCGCGAGGAGACCCAACGCGAAGCGTTGGGCACGAGCGACCGCGAGCGCGCAGCGAGGTGGGGCAGGGGCCCCACCGAGCGGAGTAAAAAATGCCGAGAGTGAAACGTGGAAATGTGCGGAGAGCGAAGCGCAAAAAGCTTCTCAGCCGCGCCAAAGGGTTCTACCAGACGAAGAGCAAGCTGTATCGCAGCGCGAAAGAATCTGTCGATACCGCGCTGAAGTACGCCTTCGTCGGCCGCCGCCGCAAGAAGCGGGACTTCCGCCGCCTGTGGGTGATGCGCATCAATGCCGCCGCGCGCGAGCACGGCCTCACCTACGGCCAGTTCATGGCGGGCCTCAAGGCGGCGGGCAACACGCTCGATCGCAAGAGCCTCGCGGAACTCGCCGTGTCGTCCCCCGCATCGTTTGCCCGGCTCGCCCAGGTTGCGGCTGACGCCAAGCCCGCAAAGGCGAGCGCTCGCGCCTAAGGTTTACGGTTCACGGTTCACCGTTCACGGCTCAGGGTTCATGGTTCCGGGAACCGCGGACCGCGATCCTGTGAACTGCGAACCGTGAACTGTGAACTGTATGGACATTTCCTCACTCAGACAGCAGTTCGACCGCGAGGCGGCCGGTGCCGCCACCGAGGCGGAGCTGCGCGCGCTGCGCGACAAGTACCTCGCGCGTAAGGGCGGCGCAGTTTCGAACCTGCTGAAGGACGTCGCGTCCGCGCCGGTCGATCAGCGGCCGGCACTCGGACGGCAGGCGAACGAGCTCAAGCAGCACATCGACGCGCAGCTGACCGACCGTCTTGCGCAGGCCGCCGCGCGCAAGCCGGTGGCGGATGCCATCGATGTGACGCTGCCCGGCCGCGCACCGCTCGTCGGCCACCGCCACCCGCTCACACTGCTGCGCGATCGCATCGAGAGCTTCTTCCTTCGCCAGGGTTTCCTGATTGCCGAAGGGCCAGAGCTCGAGGACGACTACCACAACTTCGAAGCGCTCAACATGCCCGCCGAACATCCCGCGCGGGACATGCAGGACACGCTGTACCTGGCGTCACCGGTACGATCTGCCGCGGGCAGCCTCGCGACGCTCCTTCGCACGCACACTTCCGGCATGCAGGTGCGCTACATGGAGAACTTCCCGCCGCCGGTGCGGTTGATTGCGCCGGGGCGCGTCTATCGCCGCGACAACCTGGATCTCACGCACACGCCGATGTTCACGCAGGTCGAAGGGCTCGTGGTCGGCGAAGACGTCACGCTTGCGGATCTCAAGGGCATGCTCGTCGAATTCGCGCACGACCTGTTCGGACCAGACCGCAAGACGCGGTTCCGTCCGAGTTTCTTCCCTTACACCGAACCGAGCGGCGAGCTGGATATCAGCTGTGCCAACTGCGGTGGTACGGGGCGGGCTCCGCAGGCGCCCGTCACGCCGAAGCCCGGCATCGAAGTCGTGCCGGGCGAAGGCGGATGTGCGATGTGCAAGCAGACCGGCTGGGTCGAAGTGGCCGGCAGCGGGATGGTGCACCCGGCGGTGTTCGAAGCGGTTGGGTACGATCCCGAGCGCTACACGGGATGGGCCTTCGGCGTCGGCATCGAGCGGCTCGCGCTGCTCAAGTGGGGCGTCGAGGACATCCGCCTGTTCTACGAAAACGACCTGCGATTCCTGGAGCAGTTTCCGCTGTGAGGGTCGCCTACCACTGGCTGCGGGAACTGGTGGCGGTTCCCGACGGCCCCGATGCGCTTGCGGTAAAGCTCGGACTGCGCGGCTTCGAGGTGGCGTCGGTCGAGGACGGCGCACAGCCGGTCATCGATTTCGAGATCACGGCGAATCGCCCGGATTGTCTCAGCATGATCGGCCTCGCGCGCGAGGCATCCGCCGCCTATGACTTACCGCTGACGCTTCCGGATCGCACGCTCCCGCCCGCGGGCGATCCGAAGCCGCTCGATGTCGTCATCGAAGACCCGGAGCTCTGCCCGCGCTACTGCGCGCAGGTGTTCGAGGTCCTCAACCTCGGCGCGTCGCCGGCGTGGCTCCGCGAGCGGCTCGAGGCCGCCGGCGTTCGCAGCATCAACGCGATCGTTGACGTCACGAATTACGTGATGATCGAGATCGGGCACCCCACGCACGCGTTCGACCTCGCGCGCCTCGGCGGCGGAGCGCTGAGGATTCGGCGCGCGAAGCCGGGGGAAAAAATCCGGACGCTCGATGGCGTGGAGCGGCCGCTGGAACCGGACATGCTCGTCATTGCCGACGCGGAACGCGCACAGGCCGTCGGAGGCGTGATGGGTGGCGCCGATTCCGAGATCAGCAGTGCCACGCGCGTCATGGTGCTCGAGAGCGCCCACTTCAAGCCGTCATCGGTGCGGCGGACCAGCAAGAGCCTGGGACTCAAGACAGAGGCGTCGACCAGGTTCGAGCGCGGCGCGGATGTGAACGCGGCGCCGCTCGCGATTGCGCGCGCGACCGCCCTGCTCCACCAGATTGGGGCGGCGCGGCCGCTGGGCCCGATCATCGATCGGTATCCCGCGCCGCAGAAGCCGGTGACGCTGACGCTGCGCAGCGACCGCATCACGCGCGTGCTCGGAATCAGCGTCGCGGACAGTGAAGTACCGGCCATTCTGACTCCACTGGGCTTCGACGTCCGGGTTACTCCGAACTCAGTGAATGATGCAGCGAGTGCAGCACCGGCGTCGCAACGACCCGAGCCGCCCGCGCCTCGCTCCTCGCCCCTCGCTCCCCGGACATGGAACGTCATCGTCCCCACGTTTCGCGTGGACGTGCAGCGCGAAATCGATCTGATCGAAGAGATCGCGCGACACGATGGGTATGTCGGGCTGCCCGCGACGTTCCCGAAACTCACGGCCCCGCAGGCGCCCCCGGATCCGCGCGCGACGCGCGACCGCACCATCAAGCAGGTCCTGATTGCATGCGGGTTGTCGGAGGCCATGACGTTCGCGTTCATCGAGCGGGCCGCCGCTCTCCCGTTTGCGAACGGGGCTGAGCCGACAGCCATAGCAAACCCGTTGTCCGAGAAATACGCCGTGCTGCGGCCGTCGCTGCTGCCGGGCCTCATCGATGCGGCGGCCTACAACCGTCGACGCGAGCGGCGCGACATCCGGCTGTTCGAGACCGGCGCGCGTTTCACGCGCGACGGAGAGAACCGTGCAGTGGCTGCCGTGTGGGCCGGCGCGGGTACGCCACCGCACTGGTCAGGCGGCGCGCGCGACGTCGATTTCTACGATGTGAAAGGGGTGGTTGAGGCGCTCTGCGGAACGCTCGGCGTCGAACCCACCGTTGCGGCCGCGTCGCGTCCGTATTTTCTCGAAGGGCGCGGCGCAGACGTGCAGGCGCGCCAGAGGACGATCGGAGAGATCGGTCAGATCGCGCCGGCGATCCTCGACGCGCGCGGATTCCCGGCGAACGAACCCCTGTTCGCGTTCGAGCTCGACGTCGACACGATTGCCGCGCTTCAGCCCGCCGGCGATCTGCGCGCGGAGTCGCTGCCGCGCTTCCCATCAGTCGTGCGCGACCTGTCGATTCTCGTGCCAGCGATCTTGCCTGCGGCCTCTGTTCGTGGCACTATCCGTTCGGCAGCCCCTGACACGCTTGCGCACGTCGCGGAGTTCGATCGCTATCGCGGCAAGGGCGTGCCGGACGATCAGGTCAGCCTCTCGCTTCGTCTGACGTTCCGTTCCGCGGAGCGCACGTTGACGGACGCGGAGGTCGATCAGGCGATGGAGAGGATTGTCGCTGCGCTCGCGTCGGCACACGGCGCGATCCGGCGTTAGAGATTGACAATCGAAGGAATCGAAGATCATCGAAGGCGTCGAAGGACCACACTTCGATCCTCGACTTCGATTGAAAGGGTGCGATGGCGAAGGCGGCAGTGGCAACACGCGGGGTTGATCTCGAGCCAATCGATCGACTCGAAGACAAGGTGAAGCTCCTGGTCGGACTGGTCGACCGTCTGCGCGGGGAGAGCGCGCAGGAAAAACAGGAGAATGCCCGGCTGCGCGCGGAAGGCGCGCAGGAAAAGCAGGAGAATGCGCGCCTGCGCGCCGAGAGCACGCAAGCGAAGGAAGAGAATACGCGGCTGCGCGCCGAGAGCACGCGTGCCGCCGAAGAAAATACCCGCCTCCGGACCGAGCTCGACGGCGCCCGCGGGCGGCTGACGGAGGCCGAGGGCACGGGCGCGGAGCTCGTGGCGCTGCGCGACGAGCGCGAGCAGATTCGCGGCCGCGTCACCGACATGCTGAAGCAGATCGAGGCGCTCAACCTGTAGGGGTGCAAGGTGCTAAGGTGCTCGGTGCTCGGTGCAGCACCGAGCACCGAGCACGTCGCACTCTGGCACTTTGCACCTCGGCGCGCAGCGCCGATCAGGGATCTTTATGGAGCAGACCCGCGTCGTATCGGTGGTCATCAACGGGCAGCGATATCCCATTCGGAGCCACCTCGACGCGCAGTACATCGCCGAGCTCGCGACGTACGTCGAGCAGAAGATGGCGCTTGCGCAGCGAGAGTGCCCCCAGGGTGATTCGCTGAAGATTGCGGTGCTCGCCGCGCTGAATATCGCCGACGAGTGCTTCCGGGCACGTGACGAAGACGCGGCCTGCCGCGCCAGCGTGACACACCGCGCCAGGGAACTCGAGCGCATGCTCGACCTGGCGCTTGCGCCCGCGACCAACGACGACAATCGCGACTCCCCTCTTGCCCGAACCGCCGGATCATTCTAAGATCCTGCCGTAAGAGAACGGGGTTTCGAGTTCCCTGCTTTGCGCGTGATGGTTTCGGAGGCTCGCTTTGAGCCAATGTTCCATCAAGTGAATCGCGACGCCGCGCCGTGTGCATGCCTCTGCATCGAGGAAGCCTGACGCGCGGCTTGACCAGCGGTTCCACCTGCTAACCGCAGGTTCAAACGAGCTCCCCACACGGCAAAGCGGGGTCCTTTTTCCTTCGATAGTCAGCCGGCTCGACCTGTCGCGCACGGCGGCGGCCGCGGCCGTCGTGATAAAGGACAACGCGATGGGCCCAGCAGCCGTGTACTTCCTGAGCGCCGGCATTGCCACCGGCGGCGGGGTCACCACGCTCGCGTGGTGGCTGGCCAGCCGCCGCACCGCAGCCAGGGACATCATCGCGCGCGCAGAGGAACAGGCGCGCATGTTCCGCACCCAGGCGGAACGCGACGCCGAGAACCTGCGCAAGGAAGCCATCCTCGACGGACGCGAAAAAGCACACGAACTGATTGCCAGGAGCGAGCAGCAGGCGCGCGATCGTCAGCAGGAGATCGTGGGTCTCGAGCAGGCGCTCGCCGACAAGACGCGGGCGCTTGCCGACCGCATTGCGACCGCCGACACGCGCGATCGCGACCTCCGCGCGCGCGACACCGCACTCGCCGAACTGCAGAAGCGCACCGAGGCTGCCGCGCTCAAGAGCGAGCAGCTGCTCGCGGACCGTCAGCGGGAACTCCAGCGCGTCGCCGGCCTGACGGCGGAGGAAGCGCGCGACCTGCTCCTCAAGCAGATCGAGGCCGATGCGCGCCGCGATGCCGCGAACCTCGTCAAACGCCTCGAGGCGGAAGCGCGCGAGTCCGCTGCGCAACGCGCCCAGCAGATCATCACCGATGCCATCCAGCGCAGCGCCGCCGAAACCGCGATTGAAACGACCGTCTCGGTCGTCGACCTCCCCAGCGACGACATGAAGGGACGCATCATCGGGCGCGAAGGGCGCAACATTCGCGCGCTCGAAACCGCGACCGGTGTCGAGCTGATCGTCGACGATACGCCGGGCGCCATCATCCTCTCGTCCTTCGACCCGTATCGCCGTGAGGTCGCGCGCCAGACCATCGAGCGCCTGATCGCGGACGGCCGCATCCATCCCGCACGCATCGAGGAAGTGGTCGAGAAGGTGAAGGCGGACATGGAAGAGAGCGTGCGCCGCGAGGGGGAAGCGGCTGCCTTCGAGCTCGGGCTGTACGATCTTCACCCTGAGATCCTGAAGCTCATGGGCCGTCTCAAGTTCCGCACCAGCTACGGACAGAACGTGCTCAACCACTCACGCGAAGTGGCGTTCCTCGCCGGCATCATGGCCAAGGAGATCGGCCTCAACGGCCATGTGGCGGCGCGGGCCGCGTTTCTGCACGACATCGGCAAGGCCATCGACCGCGACCTGCAGGGCACGCACCTCGAACTCGGCCTCGATTTCCTCCGCAAGCACGGCGAGACCGAGCCGGTGCTCCAGGCCGTCGCCGCGCATCACATGGATATCGACTGGCCGTCGCTCGAGGCGATGATCGTCCAGGCGGCGGACGCGATCTCGGCCGCCCGGCCGGGGGCGCGGCGCGACATCCTCGAGTCGTACGTGAAGCGCCTCGAGAAACTCGAGAACATCGCCGACTCGTTCCAGGGCGTGTCCAAGGCGTTCGCCCTCCAGGCCGGCCGTGAAATCCGCATCGTGGTCGAGAGCGATCGCGTGTCGGACGAGGAGACGGTCTGGTTGTCGAAAGATATCGCCCGGCGTATCGAGAACGAGCTCGAGTATCCGGGGCAGATCAAGGTGACCGTCATTCGTGAGACGCGGGCCGTTGAGTTCGCCCGGTAACCAGACGGTTGCCGAGGCGGGCGAACGCGCGATTATCGATGCCATCCGGGCGCGCGTGCCCGCCACTCCCGCCTGGCTCACCGTCGGCATCGGCGATGATGCGGCGGTGGCGCAGCCTGAACGGGGCGCCCTCGAGATCCTGACAACCGACGCGTCGGTCGAAGGCGTGCACTTCGATCGCCGCTTCAGCGCTCCCCACGACATCGGGTGGAAGGCCCTTGCCGTCAACATCTCGGATATTGCCGCGATGGGCGGCGCGTCACGGATCGCGCTCCTCTCGCTGGCACTCCCGTCCGACCTGCTTCTCGGCGACCTTCACGGGCTGCTCGACGGTTTCATCGATATGACGCGTGACGCTGGCGTCACGCTCGCCGGGGGCAACATTACCCGGTCGCCCGGGCCGTTGATGCTCGACGTCACGGTGACGGGAACGGCGCGCCCGCGGCGCGTGCTGACGCGAGGGGGCGGCCGACCGGGCGACGGGCTTTACGTCAGTGGCACGGTGGGGTCGGCGCTCGCCGGGCTCGAGTGGCTGCGCCGCCAGCAGGACTCGACGGCGATGACGCCGTCACATACTCGTCTGCCGGAGGACGCCGATCTTGCAGAGTGCGTTCGAAGATACCGGCGACCCGAGCCGCGTGCCCGGCTCGGCGCGCTGCTCGGACGGAATCGCGCGGCAAGCGCCTGCATGGATCTCAGCGACGGCCTGGCGGACGCGGTCGAGCAGGTGGCGGCCGCAAGCGGCACCGGTGCGATCATCGATGCGGATGCCCTGCCGATCGCGGCAGCGGCCCGGCGGTTCTTCGAAGAGATGGGTCAGGACGCCGTCACTGCGGCGGTTTCGGGGGGCGATGATTACGAGCTGCTGTGTGCCGTCCCAGGACGCGCGCGCGGCCGGTTGGCCACGGTTCAGCGCCAGGCGCGTGGCGTGAAGG
>JBKOZS010000269.1:0-6550 GCA_046726015.1 Acidobacteriota bacterium | reverse complement strand
CACCGTTCGGAACTCGTCGGCAGCGTCAGATGTGTATAAGAGACAGGCCCGGAGTGACGGTCGATCCGCGCGAGCGTCAGCTCCTCGCGCAGCTTCTCGGCGTGGCGGTCGTACGTCTCGATGTCGATCGCGCGCTCGAAGAGGAACGCCTCGTCCAGACGGTTCAGTTTGTCTTGGATCGCCCTCACAGCTCACTCGGCGATGGCGATCTCATCGGTCACCGCCGCTTTCCTCGCCTTCCAGATCTGCAGTACGGATTCCTTCAGCAGTCGCATGTAGCCTGGTGACGGCTGCAGCAGCGCCAGTTCGTCTGCGAAGAGGCCCTCGAGTTTCGCCTTCGTCACGTTTATCGCGTGGCAGCCGGGGCGGCAGTGATAGTAGGCGTAGTACTCGCTGCGGCCTTTCGACCAGCTCCCGGAGAGTCCGCGTCCGCAAGACTTGCAGCGGACAAACCCACGCAGAGGAAAATCCGGGTGCGCGCGCGCCTTTAGCGTCGTGCTCGGCAGTCGGCCGGCGAGTACTGCCTGCGCGCGGTAGAACAGGTCTTCGGAGATCAGGGGCTCGAAGTCACCGCGCTTTCCGCGAACGCCGTACTCCGGAACATCGACGATGCCAGCGTAGAGTTGATTACGGAGAAGCATTCCGATCGCCTGTGAGCTGAGGGCACGTGCACGACGGTTCCTCAAGCCCCACGCGGTCACCTGCTGCAGCAGTTGTTGCTTCGTGAACCGGCCGGTGGCGTATTCCTCGAACGCTCGACGCACCAGCGGTGCGCGTTCGGGATCGGGCATCAGGCTTTTGCCCATTGCGCGCGGCGCATTGATGTAGCCCAGCGGCGCCAGGAATACCCAGCGCCCGAGCTCCAGCGCCGCACGCATGCCCGCACGCGTGCGATCCGAGCGCACATCGTTGTCGAACTGCGCGAAGGCGGCCAGGACGCCTTCCATCAGTTTGCCAGTGGAAGTGTCGTCGATCGGCTCCGTGGCTGAGCGCAGCGAGATTCCGAGCGATTGCAGGTGCGAGCGCAACGCGAAGTGGTCGTACTTGTCGCGCGCGAATCGCGTCAGGTTGAACACGACCACGAAATGGACGCGGCCCTTGTTCGATCGACAGAATGTCAGCAGGTTCTGAAGCTGGCTGCGATCCGTGGACTTGGCGCTCTCGCCTTCCTCGTGAAAGCGCTCGATGATCTCGTAGCCCTGGCGCCGGCAGTACTCCTCGCAGGCGCGAAGTTGGGTCGGCAGGCTGAGGTTTTCGGTCGGCTCCTTCGTGCTCACGCGAACGTAGATCACTGCGCCGACCATGGTCGGCAGCGTAGATCCATTCGCGGACGCCGGCAAGTTGCGTTTCCGAGGCACGACTTCTATTCGGGAATCCGACAACCCTCTTGGTACATCTCGACAACAACGCACGCCATCGTCTCCGCGTGTCGCCGGATCGACGCGATCTCCTGATCCGTCATCGATTCCGCCTCTTCGCCGAGCAATTCCCGACAGCACTCGATCGAGATCGGCTCCGGCCTGCCATCCGCATGTTCGACGAATTCCATGACCGCTCCCTGCGAACGCGAAGCATGACGATTCGTGTTGTGCTGGGTGCGCGCTCAAGCGCGCCGGCTTGAAGCCGGCACGTCGATGTACGGGGAGCGCAGATGCGGGCGTAACGTCGACAACAATGCGCGTGACGTGAAGGTCGACGCGGTGATCGCGCGGCGTCGCGCGATCGATCAGTTGGTGGTGAAAAGAGCTGCAGCGTTGCTCTGAGAGCGGTGGCTGCAGCGCTCCGCATCGGATCCGACAGCGGAGAGGGTGCGCAATGGCACCGATGAGAACTTCACGATATGCCCCTCGCCCCAGTCTGGTCAATACGAATTGATGCGACGAGCTTCCCTCGGCCATCACATAAGTGCCACCTTCGAGCTGCGCGCAGGCGTCGTCAAGGCCCGCAGGCCCGCGCAGCGGGGTGGAGCGCAGCGACGAGCCTTGACGAGGTCGAGCACAGCGCGACGCTGATCATGTGATGGCCGATGCAGTCGATCACGGGCGTCAGAAGCGGTGTCGAAAGTGCAGCGCGTTTCGTGCGCGATCTGCAACGACTACGCAGCAGTTCAACGCACGCGCAAACCGCGCCGATGCTCCAAGTTTGGGCAGCGGTTTGCGACACTGACACCCGGGCGTGAGCAAGCCTCCGGGCGGACCTCGGGACGGCAGTGCACGCAAAACCGGGGGTTGCTCACGCCCACACTGTCAGCACGGGCTGCAAGCGCCGGGTTGCGGCCGGCACAAAGCGCCGTCCGCTGCACACTCTCTTCACGATGCGAATCATTGACGGTGTGGCCGATGTGGCCACATCGGTCGTCGCCCGACGGCTGTGGGCCGCAGCCTGGGATTGGCGCCTCTTCCGCATCGCGGTTACGCCAACCACCGCGCAACGTCGCGGCTACCGTCGCGGCGTCGGCCGTTTCCCAGTCGGAATCTGAAAACGAGCGTGGGAAGGCGCTCCCAACCGCCCCGGTCCGCCTCCGAAATGCCATCAGGATCTGACCGCCTTTCGCAGCACCGCTGGATCGAGCACGTCCGGAGGGTTGGTCGCCGCGACGAGGATCACACCCTTGTTCGACTCGAATCCGTCCATTTCGACAAGGAGCTGATTGAGCGTCTGCTCCCGTTCATCGTGCCAGCCACCGAGCCGGGCCCCTCGGTGCCGGCCGACGGCGTCGATCTCATCGATGAACACGATGCAGGATGCGTGCGTCTTGCCCTGCTCGAACAGGTCGCGGACGCGGGATGCCCCGACGCCAACGAACATCTCAACGAAATCCGAGCCGCCGATTCGAGAAGACCGGCACGTCGGTAGTGTCTCAGTCTGGTTGAGCCACTGACGCGCAAATGTTCGCGTGTGGACCGTCTACTTGGGCGTCGCGAAGACTTTCGCGACACACATGTCACGCGATGAGAGGATCAGGTCCGTCAGCTTGTTGTCGTCCGATGATTCTTGGTCGTGCGCGCGGGCCGTCGTAACTGCGATGTACGTCTGAAAATCGACTGCCAGCGGTAGGTAGGCATTGAGACAGTCACAAAACCCAGGGCTGCCGAGGGCGCTCATGCACTTGGATCTGCGGTCGGCCATCCTCACTTCAACGCTTTTCTCAAATGCCCTACGAGCGAGTCTCACGGCCTGATCGCCAGTCTGCGCCGCCGTGTGAGTGAAGGTTGACCCGCCTACTGCTACGCCGGTGATGATCAGGAGAAAGCGTTTCATTGATTCTTGCCCCTTCCAAGCCCCAGAGTAGCCCAAGTCCCGGCACCGAGTGAGACAGCAGCGGCTTGTGTCCGAGCATATAGAGTCTCGATGAAGATGGAAGCTCTCAGCCGCGACTGTCGCTCTTCCCTGTGACTGTATCATCGTCGTTGACGCAAAGAACGGTCGGACTGGAGGGACCATGGATGCCTTGACTCGCGATATTAGGCATACCTTCCGAATGCTGGGTCGATCTCATCCCATCGATGCAGGCGGGTGGCCCGCGCAGCGTAGGAGCGCCGGGCGGACGCATGCGACGCGTTCTTGTGGCGCTCGAGGCGGCGCTCGCGGTCGTGCTTCTAGTGTGCGCAGGTTTGTTCGCACGCAGTTTCGCGGAGCTGGTGCGGGTGGACGCCGGGTACAACCCGACGAACGTGCTGACCGCCGATGTCAGCTTGCCTGCGGCCGTCGGCACCGACGTTCGCACGTCGCAGCTGGCGGTCTCACTGGTGGAGCGTCTGCGCACGATACCGGGCGTGCGCCACGCCGGCGCCGGCGACATGGCGCCATTCGGCAGCATGCTCTCCAGCTTCGGCTTCACGCTGCCGGGTCTGACGGGCCGAGATGGCAAGCCGGTGATGGCGACGGCACTCCGGTCGATCATCACGCCGGGTTACGCCGAGGCGCTGGGCATGCGGCTGAAAGAGGGACGCCTTTTCCGCGCGGAGGATATGACCTCTCCGATTCGTCCGATCCTCGTGAATGAGACGTTTGCGAAGACCTACTTCATGGATGGGCGGCGGGCCACAGGCCGGAGTTTCCCAGGGATGTTTCCCAGGTGGCTTGGCAAGGACACCGAGGTCGACGTGGTGGGCGTCGTCGAAGATATGCTCCAGGAGGCCCTTGACGCGAAGCCGCAGCCGCAAATCTTCGTCGCAGAGGTAGGCCGCGCTCACATTGGCCATGTGACGATCGTCATGAAAACGAGCAGTGATCCCACCGCCACGGCACCACTGCTGAGGGATGCCGTTCGGCAAATGTATCCGGGTGCAATGATCGAACGGGCGGGTTCGCTGGAGTCGAAAATCTCATCGTCTGTCGCCGAGCCGCGCTTCGCCACGTTCGTGATGGTCACGTTCGCGGCACTCGCACTCGCGCTCGCGACGACTGGGCTGTATGGTGTCCTTTCCTACAACGTCGCGCTGCGCCGCCGGGAGATGGCCGTGCGCGCTGCGCTCGGCGCGACGCGTGGCGACCTTGTGAAGATGGTGCTGCGCGAGGGACTGATGACCACGGCCATTGCAATGTTGGTGGGCGTGGCGCTGGCGACTATCGCAACCCGCGCGATGGCCAGCGCGCTATTCGGGGTGACGCCGCTGGACAGCGTCGCCTTCGCCACCGGGCCGCTCCTACTTTTGGTGGTCGCCTCCGTCGCGTGCGTGATTCCCGCGCGCCGCGCTGTTGGCATCAATCCCGCGGAGGCGCTCAAGCCGAATGATCGACGCCCGACACGACGCAGCCGACGGGCCGGTGTGCCCGAGTGCGTCGGGGCTCATCGCGAAACGTTATCGCGATAAGCGCACGAGTCGACCGTGACGATCCCGGAATTCCAGCTTGAATCCCATCAATTTGGCTCCAGACCCAGCATCTCATAATGTTCAAGAAAGTCGCGCATCTGCGACTGGTTCAGTTCGACGGCGTGCGTTTAGCGCAGGCGCAGCTCAGGGACACTCGCACAGCCTCGCTCTACCGCCTGAACTCACACTAACTGCCCTCCGACAAACCCGGGTTGGTTCAATGTGCTCGACGAGCTATTTTTGTGGAGACCAAGCGTCGCAGAAGAACGGCGTCCACCTGCTGAATGATCGTTTTGCAGTTTCGCAGGAATCCGATGAGCGATGTAGCGGACGACGTTGTCACCGGTTGGTGCGATGGCGATCCAGCGACGCGCTATCCCTTGGCCACGGCTGTTGCTCTCCTGTTCAAGCGGCCCTCCGACAAAGGTCCGCACGAATGGACGAGCCTGACCAAGCTGCTCCTTCTGAAGGCTCCCAATCCAGAGGCGGTGTTGAAAGAGGTCGTCTATCGCTTGTATCCCAGAGGTTGGAGCGGATCGCTCGCGACCAAGCTCGAATCCCGGCTGAAGTTGCTGAGTCAACTCGACATCGATGGTGTCCCGGCGATTGCACCCGCTTTTGAGAGGGCCAAGCAAGAGCTGGCGCGCCGGATTGATGCAGAGCGCCGCTCAGAGATTGAAGAAGACAGCGCCCGCGGTGGGCGTTTTGAATAGAGTCCAGCCCGAGGGGGCGATTCTTCACGCAGCAAGCCGCCAAAGCTGCAGATGATGTTGGTTGCGAGCCCCGCAAAGCCATTCCAGTAAGTCAAACTGTAACAAGCACTTACGGCTTCCGTTTGGATCGCAGGCGCGATTTGAACCCCCACCGCACTCGCGTTCTGTACCGCGTAACAGTCTCCTGAACTGCTGCTCGATCGGTGCTGACTGTCGCCCACATTGGCACTGATTCAGCTCACTGATGCGCGGCATACGCCCCTGCGCATAGGCCTGGGACACACGCACGAGATCCGCGCGAGTCTCGCCAGAGACACGCTCAGTGAGAAGAACTGCGCTCGCCTCGATGCTGCGCCTCGCACTGGCTGACGCCAAACTGCTGTCTTGCGTTACCGGAGCCGTGGGAGGCATGCTGTGGGAATCGTTGGAGGCCGTAGTCGCGCTATCGGGCCGGCGAACGGTGTTTTGCCTCCGCGAGTCTTCAGCCTCCCGCTGCCGCTTTCGACGCGGTGCCTGATACCGAAGACGTACGGCGTCGGACCTCAATCTCCTCGAGCCGCAGAAGAGGACCAACCGATGAAGGCATCCACCTTGTTCGGGGCTGGCGTGAGACGGTTGGTGGATTCCAACATTGTCGGGGTTCTTATGTGGGATCTCGACGGACGGATTCTTGACGCCAATGACGCGTTTCTTGACATGTTGCAATACGGTCGTGACGATCTCGTCGCGGGTTTTCTGCGCTGGACCGATTTGACGCCAGCTGAATGGCGCGAGCGAGACGAACGGGCGACGGCGGATCTCAAGTCGACGGGGACAGTTCAGCCCTACGAGAAGGAGTTCCTCCGGAAAGATGGTAGTCGCGTCCCCGTGCTGATCGGTGCTGCCCTGTGTGACGCACGAGGGAACGAAAGCGTCGCGTTTGCGCTCGACTTGAGCCAACAAAAGCATGCTGACGCAGAGGTCCGGGCGCTCAAGGATCGGCTCTATCGGGAGAATCTGGCACTGCGGGACGAGGTCAAA
>JBKOZS010000268.1:0-5400 GCA_046726015.1 Acidobacteriota bacterium | reverse complement strand
TCGATCTTCAACAACATCGTGAATCCACGATTTGGCGGAGCGGGGCGGATTCTGACGCTGACGCGTCTCAATGACGAATGCCGAATGTCGCCCTAGCTGGTTGCCCGCGAAATCACATGGGCTGCTCTCGTAAGCCGAGGTCTTAATCGCTCCCTTCGTGGAGGTTACTATGTCGACGAGCGGACCCGTAATTCGTGACATCGGGGATACTGCCCGGTGGGCAGCACTATACCGGGCGCGCGAGACGGAGCGGCCGAATCGGCTGTTCGAAGATCCGTTCGCACGTCAGCTCGCCGGCGCGCGCGGCGCGGAGATCGCCGCCGCGATGCCGTTCTCCGAACAAAACGAGTGGGCGTGGATCGCCAGGACCTACTTATTTGATCAGTTCGTGACGGAGCAGGTGCAAGCTGGCGTCAACCAGATCGTCAACCTCGGCGCCGGCCTCGACACGCGGCCGTACCGCCTCGCATTGCCCCCTTCGCTGCACTGGGTGGAGATCGATCTTCCCGCCGTCCTGGACTACAAGGAGGAAATCCTCGCCCCGGCCGTTCCACGGTGCCGGCTCGAGCGCATACGCTGCGACCTGTCGGACGTCGCCGCACGTCGAGACGTCTTCTCGCGCCTTCAGCCATCCGACGGGCGCGCACTGATTCTGACGGAAGGAGTGCTCATCTATCTTAGCGAGCAGGAGGTGGGTGCGCTTGCCTCCGACCTTTCGGCGGTCATCGGCTTCGATCATTGGGTGCTCGAATTGCAGTCTCCCGGCCTGCTGCGCATGCTCCAGAAGCGCATGGGAGGACCGTTGCAGGAAGCAAACGTGCTGCCGAAGTTCGCGCCGAGTGCGGGTCCGCACTTCTTTGAGCCATGGGGCTGGCGGCCCGCAGTCGTGCGTTCGTTGCTCAAGACGGCTGCGCGGCTCAGGCGGTTGTCATTTCAGATGCGATTGATAGCGCTTCTCCCCGAATCGTCCGGGGCACAGGGATCACGACCCTGGGCAGGCGTGTGTTTGCTGGAACGCGCGCGGCACGACCGTCAGCCGGGTCACACAGTGTGAGTAGCGAACGGTGTCAACTTTCACCACAGCCTCCTGGGCTTCTTACAACACAAGAACCTCGGGCGGGCTGCCCGCGGCGGTGACACGGCCCGATTCAATAATCACCACGTAGTCGGCGAGGCGCTGAACTTCCTCGCGATCGTGTGAGACGTAGACGATCGGAAGGTACAGCTCGTCGCGCACGCGCTCCAGGTACGGGAGGATGCGGCGGCGCAGCGGGACGTCGACAGCCGCAAGCGGCTCGTCGAGCAGGAGCAGCGACGGCCCGGACATCAAGGCGCGGCCGAGCGCCACGCGCTGGCGCTCGCCACCGGATAATGCACCCACCGTGCGGTCGACCAGGGATTCAATTTCGAGCATCGACACGACTCGCTCGAGCGGCGGCGATATTCCCGGATGGCGCCCGTAAAGCAGGTTGCGCCGCACGTTCATGTGCGGGAAGAGCGCGACATCCTGGGGAACGTATCCCACGTGACGCTGATGCGGCGGCACGTTGACCCGCTCGGCAGACGAAAAGACCACGCGATCGCCGATCGCGATCGTGCCGCGGTGTGGCGTGCGCAGTCCCGCGATCGTGTCGAGCACGGTAGTCTTCCCCGCGCCCGAGGGACCGAAGATGGCCGTCGCGCGGCCGTTGAACCTGACGGCCAGCTCGAGATGAAATGTCCCCTGCGTCAGCTGGATGTCGATCGCGATCACGCGGTGCGCCTCTCGGCGAGGCGGTTCGCATACCACAGGGCAATGAACGCGATCGACGCGGAGACGACGAGCAACACGGCGGCCTGGCGATCCTGCCCGGTTTCTGTAAACGAGTAAATCGCGACTGCCAGCGTGCGCGTCGCGCCGGGAATGCTGCCGGCCACAACGATCGTGGCGCCAAACTCTCCCAGTGCGCGCGCGAAGGCGAGGACCGCGCCGGCCAGGATCGACGGCCAGGCGAGCGGCAGGCTGATCGTGAAGAAGATGCGGAGCGGCGGCGCACCCAGCGTCGCCGCCACCTGCTCGTAGCGCTGGTTCACCTGTTCGAAACCGGCGCGCGCCGTCCGCACCAGCAGCGGCAGTCCCATCACGGCCATGGCGATGATGACCGCCTTCCAGGTGAACACCACCTCGAGTCCGATGGATTCGAGCACGCGGCCAACCGGCCCCCGGCGGCTGAGCAACATCAACAGGATCAGGCCCGTGGCCACTGGCGGCATGACCAACGGGAGAGACACGAACGTTTCAACGACCGTGCGTCCCGCGAATCGATGGCGTGCGAGCATCCAGGCGACCGCCACGCCCGGCGGCAGGACCAGCGCGGTTGCGGCAATTGCGCTGAGCACCGTGAACCACGTGATGTGCCAGAGGTCCATCAGCGTGCGATGCGGAAGCCGAACTGCTCGAACACCCGCACGCCGGACACGCTGCGCAGGAAATCGAGGAGACGCTGCGCTTCTTCCCAGTGTGTCGATGTCCGCACGATCGCCGCCGGGTACACGATCGTTGGGCCGCGGTCAGGCGGCACGAGAAAGGCCACAACGGCGCGTGTCGAGAAGCGCGCGTCCGTGCGATACACGATCGCCGCGTCAGCCGCACCGGACTCCACGGCCGCGAGGGCGGTGCGAACGCTTCCCGACGGCACAATGCGCGGCTCGATTTTCGCCCAGAGCCCCTCGTTCTCCAGGTACTGCCTGGCGTAAACCCCTGCGGGGACGCCAGCCGGATCGCCAATCGCAATGCGCCGGAACGCCGGGTCCGCAAGCTCCGTGATGCGGGCCAGCGTTCGCGGCCGATCGTTCGGCACCACGACCGCGAGTTGGTTCGACAGCAGGTTGACGCGGCTGCCGTCGCGAACGAGGCCCGCCTTTTCAACGACATCCATCTGGGCGGCGTCCGCGCTGAGGAAGAGATCCACCGGCGCGCCGTTGACAATCTGGCGCGCCAGGACATTCGATGCCGCGAAATTGAAGCGGATGGGTCCGCCACCAGCGCCGTCGTATTCCCGGGCGGCCGCGGTCAGAACGTCAGTCAGGCTGACGGCCGCTGAAACGGTGATGGTCGGGTGGGCGGGATTCTGGGCCGCTGCGCTGAAGGCGAGCCACACCGCCAGCCAACTCGCGAACATGCAGTCAGCTTAAACCACAACCACGGATCACACGGATTACACGGATCGGACTGGCTGTCCCCTTTTTTTGCGAAAAAAGGGGGCTGTCCCCTTTTTGCGTGGCAGCCTCTCCGGGCTTAGTCCTCCGGCTTCGTGCAGACGTGGCGCAGCAGCACCGTGGACCAGGCGTCGACCCTGAGCTTCTCCCCGGCAGCCAGCTCGCGCCCTGTGTCTTCCACCTCGACGTGATCCGACGCTTCGCTCGTGTTGAACACGATCGTCCAGCGCTCGCCCCACTTGGCTTCGGGCATCACGAACTCGATTGATTCGTGATGCACGTTGAACATCAGGTAGAAGCTGTCGTCCACGACCCGCTTGCCACGCTCATCCGGCGACGGGATCGCTTCGCCGTTCAGGAACACGCCAAGCGACCTGGCGAACCCCGCCTGCCAATCCTCCTCGGACATCTCCGTGCCGCCGGGAGTGAACCAGCCGATATCGGCTATCTTGCTGCCGCGGATCGGGCGCCCCTGGAACCAGCGGCGGCGGCAGAACACGGGATGCTCGAGGCGAAGCCTCATCAAATCGCGGGCGAAGCCAAGCAGTTGCTGGTCGGCGTGCTCCCAGTCGTACCACGAGATCTCGTCGTCCTGGCAATACGCGTTGTTGTTGCCTCCCTGCGTCCGCCCGATCTCGTCGCCGCCACCGAGCATCGGTACGCCCTGCGACAGGAACAGGGTCGCAAGGAAGTTGCGCTTCTGGCGGCTGCGCAACGCGTTCACCTCCGGGTTGTCGGTGTCTCCCTCGGCACCGCAATTCCAGGAGCGGTTGTGACTCTCGCCGTCGCGGTTCTCTTCCCCGTTCGCCTCGTTGTGCTTCTCGTTATACGAGACGAGGTCGCGCAGCGTGAACCCATCGTGCGCAGTAATGAAGTTGATGCTCGCGTAAGGGCGCCGCGCGGTTCCCTGGTACAGGTCCGAGCTTCCCGTGAAGCGTGAACCAAATTCCGCGAGCGCCTGATCCGTGCCCCGCCACAAATCACGCACGCAGTCGCGATACTTGCCATTCCACTCCGACCACAACGGCGGGAAGTTCCCGACCTGGTATCCCCCTTCACCGATGTCCCACGGCTCGGCGATCAGCTTCACCTGGCTGACGACAGGGTCCTGCTGAATCAGATCAAAGAACGACGACAGCCGATCGACGTCGTGGAGCTCGCGCGCCAGCGTCGCGGCCAGGTCGAAGCGGAACCCGTCGACGTGCATGTCGATGACCCAGTAGCGCAGGCTGTCCATGATCAGCTGCAGCACGTGGGGATGCATCATGTTGAGCGTATTGCCGGTGCCGGTGTAGTCCATGTAGAATTTGCGGTTGTCCGGCATGGTCCGGTAGTACGCAGCGTTGTCGATCCCCCTGAACGACAGCATCGGCCCCATGTGATTCCCCTCGGCGGTGTGGTTGTAGACCACGTCGAGGATCACTTCGATGCCCGCCTGGTGCAGCGTCTTGACGAGGTGCTTGAACTCCTGAACCTGCTGACCCAGCGTCCCGCCCGACGCATATTCGTTGTGCGGCGCCAGGTAACCAATTGAGTTGTAGCCCCAGTAGTTTCGCAGCCCGCGATCGAGCAGCGTCGAATCCTGCACGAACTGGTGGACGGGAAGGAGCTCAATCGCGGTGATGCCGAGCTTCTTCAGGTAGTCGATCGATGTGGGGTGCGCAAGACCCGCGTATGTGCCGCGAATGTTTTCCGGCACACACGGGTGCCGCTTCGTGAATCCCTTGACGTGCGTTTCGTAAACGATCGTCCTGTGCCACGGCGTGTTCGGCCGGCGGTCGTTTCCCCAGTCAAACGACGGGTCGATGACGATGGACTTCGGCATGAACGGCCCGCTGTCGGCATCGTTCTTCGAGTTGTCGGGGTTGTCGAAGTGATAGGGAAACATCGCCTCGTTCCACTTCCATTCCCCATCGATGGCCTTCGCGTAGGGATCCAGCAGGAGCTTGGACGGGTTGCAGCGATGACCCTGATCGGGCTCCCATGGCCCGTGCACCCGGTACCCGTAGCGCTGCCCGGGTTTGATCCCGGGAAGATACGCGTGCCAGCAGAGCGCTGTGACTTCTGGCAAGTCAACGTGCGTCTCGTTCCCCTGCTCGTCGAAGAGGCAAAGCTCGACGCGCTGAGCGACCTCGGAGAAAACCGAGAAGTTCGTCCCGGACCCGTCGTAGGTGGCACCAAGCGGATAGGGTTGTCCCGGCC
>JBKOZS010000267.1:0-14669 GCA_046726015.1 Acidobacteriota bacterium | reverse complement strand
ACTCGAAGGAATCTCGAAGTATCGAAGGAACAATCAAGCTATTAGGTTTCCTCGCGTGGCGCACTCTGTCCATCAAAAGTACGCGGAAACTGCGCGGTTGCCGAATTGAATAATTGAAAAAACTGCGACACGCTCTCAAACTCCTTCGACCTTCGTGGCTCTTCGACCTCCTTCGACCTTCGACCCTCGGGCTCCTTCGACCCTTCGGGTTCTTCGACCCTTCAACCGCTCGAGGCGCCTTCGACCGTAAAAGAATGTGTGATCTCCTTCGATTCCTTCGTCTTCCTTCGAATCTTCGATTGTTCAGACAGCGAACAGCGCAGGGTCTCCCACAGCCGACAGCAGCCCCGGGCACGTGACGTTGACGGCGCGCACGAGGCGCTCGGGGCGGGACATCCTTTCAAGCAGATCGCACGCGACGGCGTTCAGCGCCTCGTCGAGTGCCGAGGGCTGGGCGAGGGCGGCGGTGCGGGAATCGACGCGGCCGTCGGCGTGGCGGATGCGCAGGGTGATTGATCGCGCGAAGACGCCGTGGGCACGGAGTTGACGCCCCAAGTGCTCGGCGCGGGCGCGGACGAGAGTCCGCAGCACATCGGGATCCGCCGTCGGGGACGGCAGTTCGTAGTCGTCGAGCGGAGCGTGGGGGAGTGCGGTGCGGCGGATGCGGGTGAGATCGATGCCGCCCGCATGCCGCGCGAGCGTGGCGCCGGAGCGCCCGGCCAGGAGCGCGAGTTGTGTTTCCGACAGCTTCGCGAGCTGGCCGAGGCGTCGAATACCCGCGGCGCGCAGCTTGCGGGCGAGCGCCGGATCGAGGTCAGGCAGCAGCTCGATCTTCAGCGGCGCGAGAAAGCGAGCTTCGTAGCCCTCGAGCACGTGCACGACTCCCCGCGGGCGGGCCAGTTGCGACGCAATGCGCGCGACCACCTTCGATCGAGCCAAACCGCATGCCGCATCGAGACCCATCGCCTGCAACGCCGCCTGAATGCGCTCGATGGCGGCGATGTCGGACGCGGCGTTCGACGGCGTGGCGTGCTGAAGTAAGAGGTACGCCTCGTCGATGGAAACCCACTCGATGTCGGCGGTCTCGCGCCTGAGCACCTCGTCGACGCGGGCGGAAGCGGCAAGATACGCGTCCACCGCGCCGCCGAGAAAGACCGCATCGGAACACCGCACGGACGCATGCGCGAGCGGCATGCCCGCACGCACACCGGCACGTCGCGCTTCGCGCGAGGCAGCGGCCACGACACCGCCGCTGCCAGGCCGGCCGCCAATCACGACGGGGCGGCCAATCAACTCAGGGTTGCGCGCACGCTCGACGGCAATGAAGAACGACTCGAGATCGACGTGCGCTATCACGGCGTCGGTGACGGTTAGCGATTGCCGGTAACCAGTTGTGCTAGTGAATCGGTCCCTTGTCCCAGCCAGGGGGCGTGCCGGTAGATTCCTGGTAGACGCGCATGTGTTCCTGGAGCGCCGCAATCAGGTTGGGGACGACCTGCAATGGCAACACGATGCGCACTCTTACCGGCGCCTTGATCGTGTGATCCGCTTCGGCCGCCTCGATGTCTTTCTGCGAGAGGGGCTGCACCTCGCAGAACGACAGCGTGAAATCAAACGGCGTGTGCGAGATCGCGCAGAAGTTCGCGTACGTCCGTGGCGAGTCGCCGGTCTCGTCGGGCACGATGGTGAAGTTGATTTGTTTGCGTTCGGTCATGCCCCAGTATCTGCGATCAGTAGCGGCGCATGACGCCAATCACGACCCCCTGGATCTGAACCTGGTCCGGCTCCACGATGATCGGCTGCATGGCCGGATTCGCGGGCTGCAGTCGAATGTGGCCCTGTTCCCGGTATAACTTCTTCAGCGTGACGTCGGCGCCATTGAGCAGCGCGATGACCATCTCGCCGTTTTCCGCGGCGCGCCGATCTTCGACAATGACGAAGTCGCCATCGCGAATCTGCTCGTCGATCATCGAGTCGCCTTTGACGCGCAGGACGTAGGTCTCGCGCTTGCCGACGAGATCTTCCGGCACCGCAATCGTCTCGCTGCCCAGGACCGCTTCGATCGGCACGCCGGCGGCCACGTAGCCGAGGAGCGGGAGTTCAACGGCGCGGCTGCCGGATCGTGACGATACAAGCTCAACCGATCGGCTGCGGTTCCACGCGCGCTTGATGAAGCCCTTTTCCTGCAAGTTGGTCAGGTGCTTGTGCACCGTTGCCAACGACGACAGGCCAAAGCGACGGCCGATTTCTTCCAGGCTTGGCGCGTAGCCGTGCTGCTGGATGAAATCGTTGAGGTAATCAAGGATTTCCCGCTGGCGTTTCGTCAGTGGCAGCATGCGTGGCACTATACGCAAAGGAAAGGCGAAAGTCAACGCGCCGCGATGCCCGCCACTTGCCGCCGGCGGCGGCCCGCAGGCGCAGTTCAACCTCTGCCATAAATTGCGCCACGTGGCCTGGTTTAACTTTCGCCAACGCGCTCGAGTCTAAGAAGCTGTGACGATACTGACGCGCACGTGGCTGTCGCCTGGCCGCTCCGACTGCAACGTCGCGGTGACGAATCCGACCGACCGAGAGCTCGTCGACGCGTGCCTGGACGGACAGGGCGAGGCGTTCGAGACAATCGTCGCGCGGCATCGGCAGCACGTCTATCAGCTGTGCTTTCGCTTCGTCGGCAATCACGAAGACGCGAGCGACCTCGCACAAGATGTGTTCGTCCGCGCTTTTCGAGGCCTCCATCGCTTCAGGGGACACGCACCACTCAAGACGTGGTTGTATCGGATCGCCGTGAACGTGTGCCTGAACAATGTGACGGCGCGAACGCCGAGCGCTGATCCGATCATCGAGCAGTGCTTCGTCAGTCCCGCGGAAAGTCCCGCGGATCACGTGCTGCGGGAAGAGCGCGCCGAACACGTGCGCGCCGCGATCGCGCGCTTGCCGAAAAAGCAGCGTGCGACGCTCATCCTTCGCATCTATCACGAGCTGCCACACGAACAGATTGCGAGCGTCCTCGGCAGCTCCGTCGGCGCCGTGAGGGCCAACTTCTTTCACGCGCTCAACAATCTCAAGAGGCGGTTGGGCACCATATGACGCACCTGTCCCCATCGGAACTCGTGGACCTGGCAGAAGGCGTGCTCGATCCGTCACGCGCGTCGCATGCGGAAAACTGCGAGGCGTGTCGCGCGCAGGGGCAGGCCTTGCGCGACGTGCTTCAGCATGCGCGCACAGCCGACGCTCCGGATCCATCCCCGATCTTCTGGGATCACTTTCAGCATCGTGTGCGGCAGGCCATTGACGCGGCGCCGGCGCCGCGGCGCTCATGGTTCGTTGTGCGGCCGGTCACCGCGCTCGCGGCCACCTCGGTGCTTTGCCTCGGGATCACGTTCACCGTGCTGTATCCGCGTTCGACGCAAAAGCGTTCCGCAAGCCCGAGTGAGATTCCTGCAGCCTCGATAACGATCGGCCCTGCAGGAGACGCGAGTGACGATGCGGCGTGGCTGCTGTTGCGTGACGTCGCTGCCGACATGGCCATCGAAGATGCGCATGCAGCCGGCATGACGATCGGGCCCGCTGCGTCGGAGAACGCGCTCCTGGAATTGACACCCGCGGAGCGCAGCGAGTTGGGACGGCTGCTGCGGGATGCGCTCAAACAGGCCGGAGCCTGAGGGCCACTCGAATGGTGCGAATGACGAGATTCATTATCGCGACGATCCTGACCTGCGCGGCCGCGAGTGCCGCGGCGCAGCAGCCGCAGCGATCGGCGAACCCGAGCGCCCCTCCGGTCGTAACGCCGGGGATTTCAGCCGGCGAGATCCAGCGCCTGTACGACGCGTACGCGCTCGTCCAGGCGCAGGAAGCGCTCCAACTCTCGGACGAGCACTACGGGCGTTTCGTGACACGGTTGAAATCGCTGCAGGAAACCCGAAGACGCCACAACGCGTCGCGCAATCAGATCCTCCAGGACCTGCGACGACTCTCGAACCCGCAGACCCAGACGGTCGACGAAGCGGCAGTGCGCGAGAAGCTCAAGGCGCTGCGCGATGAGGACGACCGTGCGGCTGCCGAGGTGCGCAAGGCATACGACGGCGTCGACGAGGTCCTCGACGTGCGGCAGCAGGCGCGGTTCCGCGTCTTCGAGGAACAGATGGAACGGCGGAAGCTCGACCTGCTCATGCGCGCTCGCCAGAACGCCCGCGGCCGAAAGGGGCTCAGGGCTCGCCCTTCCTCCTGCTAAAATAGACTTGCCAGCGCCCGCCGGGCTCGTCTCGATGTCCATGCAGATCCACGCCCCGAACATCCGTCGCGTTCTCGCGGGAGCCGTTGTGCTCTTCGCATCGGTATCCCTTTACGCTGAGGCCAAGCTGACCAAGCAGGATGCTGCGCGGTTCCAGTCGAAGCTCGCGCAGATCGTGCAGCATGGGGAAACGCCGCGGTCGAAAGGGGCGCCACGGGCAACACAGGTCACCGACGCGGAGCTCAACTCGTACCTCAAGTACTCCGCCGGCAGCCAGGTCCCAGTCGGTATCGTCGATCCGGCACTCTCTGCGCTTGGCAACGGGCGTGTTGGCGGCCGCGCTATTGTCGACCTCGACGCCGTCCGCACGCAGAAGAGGCGCGGGTGGACCGATCCCCTTGGCTATCTGACCGGACGTTTGCCGGTCACGGCGACCGGGACGCTGACGACCCAGAACGGGATAGGAAAGTTTCAGCTCGAGAGCGCCGAGATTTCCGGCGTGACGATCCCGAAGACGCTGCTCCAGGAACTCCTCAGCTACTATTCGAAGACGCCGGAGAACCCCGCCGGCATCAACATGGACGCCCCGTTCGAGCTGCCAGCCGGCATACGGGAAATCAAGGTCGGACAAGGAAACGCGACGATTGTCCAGTGATCCGCTGCAGGGCTCACTGCAATACCTGAAAGGTGTTGGGCCGCGACGCGCGGCGGATCTGCAGCGGGTCGGCCTGTCCACGGTTGAAGATCTGTTGTACCGCTTCCCCACGCGGTACGAGGACCGTGGACACTTCCAGACCATTGCGTCGCTGAAACCAGGCGTCGCGGCTTCGATCGCTGGAGAGGTCCTGAGCTGCGGCATCCGGCCGACGCGCCGCCCGCACTTCAAGATCTTCGAAATGCTCGTGCGCGATCGCACGGGCAGCCTTCGCGCTATCTGGTTCAACCAGCCATTCCTCAACGACGTCTTCCATCCGCATCAGCGGATCATCCTCTTCGGCAAGCTGGAGCTCACGCCGCACGGCCTGCAGATGCAGAGCCCTCAGTATGAAATTGTCGAAGGGGTCGAAGAACGCGAAGGAATCGAAGGAGCCATCGAAGGAATCGAAGGCGAGAAAGGAATCGAAGGCGCGGGCGAGCCCTCGACCGTGCACACAGGGCGAATCGTTCCGGTCTATGAGAAGACCGGGCAGCTCACCGCAAAGATGCAGCGCGCGCTGGTTCACCAGGCGCTGCAGCCTCTGCCTGCTGAACTTCCGGATCCGCTCCCGCTGGAGGTCCGTCGTCGGCAGCGATTGATCGATCGACGTCAGGCGCTCGAGGCGGTGCATTTTCCGCCGCCAGACGCGTCGATCGCGGAGCTCAACGCGTTCCGATCCCCGGCGCACCGCCGTTTGATCTTCGAAGAGTTCTTCCTCTTTCAGCTGGGCATCGTCCAGCGCAAGCGCCGGGCGGACGGCGAACGGAAGGGACGGCCGGTCGTTGTCACCGACAGCACGCGCGACGCCGTGAGAAAGATCCTGCCGTTCAAATTGACGAACGACCAGAAGACCGTCATCCGCGACATCGTGAAGGACATGGAGCGCCCGCAGCCGATGAACCGCCTGCTGCAGGGCGAGGTCGGGTCAGGCAAGACGATCATCGCGTTGATGGCGGCCCTCGTCGCCATGGAAAACGGCCTGCAGGTCGCGTTCATGGCGCCCACCGAGATTCTCGCGGAGCAGCATTTCTTCAACATCCGGCGGCTGCTGGAGCAGTCGCGCTTTCGCCTGACGCTGCTCACCGGTGCCACGCCCGCGCGCAAACGGCGCGAGATCCTCGCGGAGCTTGCCGGCGGATCGATGCACATGGTGATTGGCACGCACGCGCTCGTGCAGGAAGACGTCGCGTTTCGCGAGCTTGGCCTGGCGATCATCGACGAGCAGCATCGGTTTGGCGTGCTGCAGCGCCAGAACCTGCGAACGAAAGGGCTGCACCCCGACGTGCTGGTCATGACGGCGACGCCGATTCCGCGCACGCTGGCGCTGACGACCTACGGCGACCTCGATGTGTCGGTGATGCGCGAGATGCCACCCGGACGTCAGCCGATTGCCACGACCGTCAGGCCGGAAACGCGGCGCGACGACGTCTACCAGTTCGTTCGGCAGCAGATCGAGGCCGGACGCCAGGCCTACATCATCTATCCGCTCGTCGAGGAGTCCGCCAAGGTCGATTTGAAGGCGGCAACCGAGATGGCAGATCACCTCGCGCTGGACATCTTTCCGGACTTCCGCGTCGCGCTGCTGCACGGCCGAATGAAGCAGGATGCGAAGGACCGCGTCATGGGCGCGTTCTCTCGGAACGAGTTCCAGATCCTGGTGTCGACGACGGTCGTCGAAGTGGGCGTCGATGTACCGAATGCAACGGTGATGGTGGTCGAACACGCCGAGCGTTTCGGCCTCTCGCAGCTCCACCAGCTTCGTGGACGCGTCGGCCGCGGCGCGCACAAGTCGCACTGCGTACTCCTTTATCAGTATCCGATCACCGATGAAGGGAAGGCGCGGCTGAAGGCGCTCTCGGAAACGACGGATGGATTTGCGATCGCCGAGCGCGATTTGGCCCTTCGCGGTCCCGGCGATTTCTTTGGAACCCGCCAGTCCGGTATGCCGACGCTTCGCGTCGGCGACTTGCTGCGCGATCATGCGTTGATGGAAGACGCCCGTCGCGAAGCGGTTGCCGCGCTCGACGACCCGTCGCAGGCGCCGGCGCTCACGTCGCTCGTCAATACAAGCTGGGAGCAGCGGTTCGGGCTCGTGGGGATCGGGTGACGCGAGCCGCGAGGCGCGATGTGTGAGGAACGCGGACTGTAGGCCGGGTCTTTAAACCCGGCATGTCAGCATGCGAATAGTCGCGGGCGAATTCAAGAGCCGGCAGCTGAAGGCTCCGAGCTGGGACGGGTTGCGGCCGACCTCGGATCGGCTGCGCGAGACGCTGTTCAACGTGCTCGGGCCGTCGGTGGCTGGGGCGCGGATCCTTGATGGGTACGCAGGTACCGGGGCGATCGGCATAGAGGCGCTGAGCCGCGGGGCGGCGCACGTGACGTTCGTCGAGCGCGATCCGCGTGCCGTGCGATTAATCGAAGAGAACCTCGCGCGCGTCCTTTCCGGCCAATCGGCCGCGCAGGAGCGCTATGCTATTATCCGCGCGGGATTTGCCGACGCGGTGGGGAGAGCGGCGGGGCCGTTCGAGATTGTCGTGCTCGACCCGCCGTATGCGGCCGAGGCCGTGACCGATGCACTCGACGCGGCGGCACGCATCACCGGTCCCGCAACGCGACTCGTGATCGAACACGCGAAACGATATACGCCGCCGGCCGAACACGGACGGCTGCGGTTGCTGCGCACGATCGTCTCCGGCGACAGTGCGCTGTCTTTCTTTGGGGCCGCTGATGAGCGCTGAGGTCATTGCCATCTATCCGGGCTCGTTCGATCCGCTCACCAACGGCCACGTGGACATCATCCAGCGCGGCTCCGGGCTGTTCGACAAGATCGTGATTGCGATCCTGGTCAACATCGAGAAGTCGCCGCTCTTCACCGTGCCCGAGCGTGTCGACATTGCCCGGAAGGTCTTCTCCAGCTATGCCAACGTCGAAGTGGACACCTTCGACGGGCTGCTGGTCGATTACGCTCGAAGCCGGAAGGCCAGCGTGATCGTGCGCGGGCTGCGCGCGGTGTCCGACTTCGAATACGAGATGCAGATGGCGCTCATGAACCGACGTCTCAATCCTGACGTCGAGACCGTGTTCATGATGCCGGCCGAACCCTATACCTACGTGAGCTCGCGCCTGGTGAAGGAGGTCGTCGCGCTCGGCGGATCCGTCACCGGGATCGTGCCCACGGTTGTCGAAGATCGTTTGCGCGAGAAGAAGCTCGCGCGTGAAACATTGAGGGCGTGAACATGGAACTTTCCGCACGAACGCAGCGCATTGCAATGTCGCCGACGATGAAGGTCACGGCCGACGCGCTGCGTCTGAAGGCCCAGGGTGTCGACATCGTCGACTTCGGCGCTGGTGAGCCTGACTTTCCAACGCCGGCACACATTGCCGCGGCCGCGCACAAGGCCATCGACGCCAACTTTACGAAATACACCACTAACTCCGGCACCGACGATCTCAAGCGCGCCATCGTCGAGCGCTACCGCGCCGATTACGGCGTCGAGTACTCGCCCGGCGAAGTGATTGTCACGGCTGGCGGCAAGCAGGCGCTGTTCAACGCGGCGATGTCGGTGTTCGAGGAGGGCGACGAGGTCATTACGCACGCGCCGGGGTGGCCGACGATCGTGGAACAGATCAAGATGGCAGAGGCGACGCCGGTGATCGTGCGATCGCACGCGGAGGATGGCTTCAGCCTCCATGCCGATACGTTTCTCGCTGCCATCACCCCGCGCACACGTGGCATCATCATTAATTCACCGGCGAATCCGACAGGCGCGTTGATCTCGGAAGAGGACCTCACGGCGATCGCCAGGGAAGCGGCCCGTCGCGACATCTGGGTCGTGCTGGACCTCTGTTACGAAAAGCTGATCTACGACCCCGTGCCGCACAACCTGGTCGGCGTGCTCGCGCGACACAATCGCGAGCGTTCGATCCTGTGTGGATCGGCGTCGAAGGCGTACGCGATGACGGGCTGGCGGTGCGGCTGGACGATCGCACCGGCGGCGATTGTCAGTGCATCCAACGCGCTGCAGAGCCACTCGACGTCGAATGTCTGCTCGATCAGCCAGAAGGCAACCGAAGCGGCGCTGCGCGGATCGCAGGCGTGCGTCACGGAAATGCTCGACGAGTACCGCAGTCGGCGCGATCAGCTCTACACCTGGCTCACTGCCGATCCACGGATTCGGCTGACGAAGCCGGCGGGCGCGTTCTACATGTTCCCCGACGTCTCCGAATTTCTGTCGCCGGACGGCATTCGCACGTCGGCAGATCTCGCGACGGCGCTGCTGAACGACGCCCGAGTGGCGGTGACGCCCGGCGAGGCGTTCGATGCGCCCGGATTCCTGCGCCTGTCGTACGCGACGTCGCTGCAGGAGCTGCGCCGCGGCACGGACCGTATCTTCGAATTTCTGAACAAGGTCGCCGAGCCGCGCGCGGCGCGAACGTAAATGATGATGCGCGTGAAGCTGTTGAGCGTGGCGGTCGTCGCCGCGGCGGCGACGGTTGGCGGTGCTACGTATGCCCAGCAGGCGCCTGAAACCATCACACCGCCAGACAGCGTCACCGCCGACGGGATCGGCCCGATTCCCCGCAGCATCGTGTCGGACGTCAGCCGATACACGAATTTTCGGCCGGCCACGTTCCAGGATTGGGATCCGAAGGCGCGGCGCGTGCTGCTGACGACGCGGTTCGGAGACACGAACCAGCTGCATGTCGCCGAACACGCTGGCGGTGCGCGCCAGCAGATCACGTTTCTCGACGAACCGGTCGCTGAAGGCACGTTCACGCCTGCCGGAGACGCCATCATCTACCGCAGCGATGTCGGAGGCGGAGAGTTCTATCAGTTCTATCGCCTGGACCTGAAAACCCGCATCAGCACGCTATTGACGGACGGCAAGTCGCGGAACCAGGGTCTCACCTGGTCGCGCAAGGGAGATCGCTTCGCGTACTCGTCGACGAGACGCAACGGGCGCGACAACGACATCTATATCGCCGGCGCCGGTGATCCGGTCGCACGCCACGCTATGGCGCTCGAGGGTCAGGGCGCGTTCGGTCCGCTCGACTGGTCGCCCGATGACCGGCGGCTGCTCGCGGAGCAATTCCTGTCCATCGCCGAAAGCCGCCTGTGGGTCGTCGACGTCAACGGCGGCGGGAAGCAGCAGATTGCTGCGGACCGCCGCGCCTCGTACTCGGACGCCCAATTCGCCGCGGACGGCAAGTCGATCTACGCCGTCACGGACGATGCGTCGGAGTTCCGGCGCGTCGTGCGCATCGATCTCGCGACCGGCACGGCCACGCCGGTCTCGGCCCGTGTGAACTGGGATGTCGAGGCCGCTCGCCTGTCAAATGACGGCCGGACGCTCGCGTACGTCACGAATGAAGACGGCACGTCCGTGCTGCACGTGCTGGACATCGCGGCGGGGCGCGATCGCATCGCCAGCGAGGTGCCCAGAGGTGTCATCGCCCGCCTGATGTGGCATCCCAACAACGTCGACATCGGCTTCTCGTTATCGTCCGCGCAATCGGTGTCCGACGTGTACAGCGTCAACGCGAAGACGCTGCACGTTGAGCGGTGGACGCGCGGCGAGGGAGCCGTGGATCCGGCAACGTTTGCCGAACCGGAGCTGATTCACTGGAACACGTTCGACGGCCGGTCGATCTCCGGCCTCCTCTATTCACCTCCCGCGAAATTCAGCGGCAAGCGTCCTGTCATCATCAGCATCCATGGCGGTCCTGAAGGGCAGTCACGGCCGACGTTCATCAACCGGAACAACTACTACGTGAACGAGCTCGGCATCGCCCTGATCTACCCGAACGTCCGCGGCTCGACCGGGTACGGCAAGTCGTTTCTCGCGCTCGACAATGGCGTGAAGCGGGAGGATTCGTACAAGGACATCAACGCGCTGTTCGACTGGATCGCGACGCGGCCGGACCTCGACGGGTCCCGCATCATGGTCACCGGCACCAGCTACGGCGGATTCATGACTCTCGCCATAGCGACGCACTACAACGACCGGATTGCCTGTTCGCTGTCTATCGTCGGGATCTCGAACCTGGTCACCTTCCTGGAGCGTACCGAGGCCTATCGACGGGATCTCCGGCGCGCGGAGTATGGAGACGAGCGCGTTCCCGAGGTCCGCGCGGTGATGGAGCGAATCGCGGCGGTGAACAACGTGCGCAACATCACGAAACCCCTGTTCGTGGTGTCGGGCAGAAACGATCCCCGCGTACCGCTGAATGAAGGACAGCAGATGGTGACGGCGGCACGCACGCAGCAGGCGCCGGTGTGGTACCTGGTCGGCAACGACGAGGGGCACGGCTTCGCGAAAAAGAAAAATCAGGATTACTTGTTCTACGCGAGTGTCGCCTTCGTCAAACAGTACCTGCTGAAACAGCCCCCGACCGACACCGCACTACGGTAAACGGGGTGGCTCTTCCCCCTGACTTTCTCCGCGGCCTGGAGCGCGTGGTTGGCGCCGACCACGTGCGCACCGATGTCGCGAGCCTTCAGACCTACGGCACCGACGGCACCAGGCGGGGACATCCTGCCGACGTCGTCGTGTCGCCGAAAGGATCCGAACAGATCGCTGCCGTCGTGCGGCTGTGCGCCGAGCACAGGGTTCCGATCGTGCCACGAGGCGCAGGAACTGGTTACACGGGTGGCGCGGTGCCGCTCAAGGGCGGCGTCGTGCTGTCGCTCGAGCGGATGAATCGCATCCTCGACATCGACGAAGAAAACCTCATTGCGATTGTCGAGCCGAACGTGATCACCGGCGACCTGCAGGCCGCGGTCGAACGCGTCGGTCTTTTCTATCCGCCCGACCCCGCGTCACTGAAACAGTCGGCGATTGGCGGCAACGTCGCGGAATGCGCAGGGGGACCACGCGCGTTCAAGTACGGCACGACGAAGCAATACGTGCTCGGGCTCGAGGCTGTGCTGCCAACAGGAGAGATCGTTGAGACCGGCGGCAAAGTCGTGAAGAACGTCGTCGGCTACGACCTCACGCACCTGCTCGTGGGCTCGGAAGGCACGCTGGCCATCATCACCAAGATCATTCTACGGCTGGTGCCGAAGCCGCCCGTGCAATCCACGCTGCGCGCGACGTTTCGGACGGTCGCAGAGGCCGCGAACGCTGTCACGGAGATCATCCGTGAGCGCGTCGTGCCAGCCGCCGTTGAATTGATCGACCGGGATTCGCTGGACGCGGTCGCGCGTTACCTTGGCGTGCGTTCGCTGGCACCTGAAGGGACAGGCGCGCTGTTGCTGCTGGAAGTGGACGGCCTGGCGGAGGCAGTGGCGGAAGAATCCGTGCGAGTCGAGCGCTCGTGCCGTCGCGCCGGCGCAACCGAGGTGCTGCGCGCGCGCGACGAAGCGGAGCGCCAGGAGCTCTGGCGCGTGCGCCGTGAGATCTCGCCGGCGCTGAAGACGATCGCCCCTCTCAAGATCAACCACGACATCGTCGTCCCGAAAGGCCGCATACCGCAGCTCTTCGATCTCCTCGAGCGGATCAAAGCCGATTACCGTCTCCGCATTCCGTGCTTCGGCCATGCCGGCGACGGCAACATCCACGTCAACATCATGGTGGACGATGTGGAGGAGGAGATCCGGCGGGCGCACGACGCCGAGCTCGTGCTCTTCGAGGGAGTGGTCGCACTCGAAGGCTCGATCAGCGGTGAGCACGGGATTGGTTTCGCAAAATCGAAATTCCTGGCGATCGAATTGTCGCCCGAGGAAATTGCATTGATGCAGCGGGTCAAACGCGCGTTTGATCCGCAGGGTATTCTGAACCCTGGAAAGATATTCCCCAGTGACTAGGAGGAGGATCACCCATGCGCTCGATCATCCTGGTTGTGCTCGCGGCGGTCGCGATGTTGCCGGCGCAGCAGCGCCCTGCACAGCCCGATCCTGACAAGCCGATTAAGGGCACCGGCAAGATGCCGGACGGGTGGCAGGCGCGACTGGACGATGCGTCAGCGAAGCTCGACGCAGTGATCGTCAAGGAAGACAAGGACACGCTGACCTTCACGACCGGGCCCGCCGGCATCTACTACAAGCCGGACAAGAAGGGCAGCGGCACCTACGAAGTCGCAGCAACGTTCTCGCAGTTGAAGGCCGCAGCGCACCCGGAGGCGTATGGGTTGTTCATTGGCGGGAGCGATCTCGACAAAGGTACGCAGCGCTACACCTACTTCCTCATTCGCCAGGACGGAAAGTTCCTGATCAAGTCACGCGATGCCAGCGCCACGAAGCCAATCGTGGACTGGACCACGGCGGCCCCGATGAAGGACGCGAACGTCGCGAAGCAGGGGTTCAAGACGAGCAACCAGCTCGCGATTCGCGTGCTGCCGGATAAGGTGTCGTTCCTGATCGGTGGCACCCAGGTGCACGAGCTGCCGCGCGCGAAGATCACCACCGACGGCATTGCAGGTATCCGGATTAATCACAACCTGGATGTACAGGTGGCCGGCTTCGACGTGAAGAAAGGCAGCTGACACAAGCCAGGCCGGCAACCGGATGATTTGTTGCACTGGTCAATTGGTTACAACGTGCGCAGACGCCGCGTGCCTGGCAGGAATGGCGTGGACGTGAGCTGACCCTCGAATCGCGCACCCCAGCGGCCAGGGATGGACGTCCCGCACTCGGGGCAGTTGCCCTGCGCGGTGACGCGGTAACTGCGGATGTAGTATCCGTAGCGCTCGATCAGGCGGGTCGAGCACTGGTGACAGTGCGTGTGTTCGAGGTCTCCCACCTGTCCTGGAAGATTGCCCGCATAGATGTAGCGGAGTCCCGCGGCCTTGCCGATCTGCGCCGCGCCCATGAGCATCTCCGGAGTCGTATTCTCCGGATCGTTCATGTGGTAGTCCTTGTGGAATGCCGTCACGTGCCACGGGATGAACGGCGAGATGGAGGCCAGGAACGACGTCAGGCGCTGCAGTTCGTCTTCCGAGTCGTTGAATCCAGGAATGAGCAGCGTGACGATCTCGAGCCAGATGCCCATCTCGTGCAACGCGCGGATCGTCGACAAAATCGGTTCGATACGGCCGCCCAGTTGGCGATAGTGCCGATCGTCGAAGCTCTTGAGATCGACCTTGTAAAGGTCGACCCAGGGGCGGATGTAATTCAACACGCGCGGCGTGCCGTTTCCGTTCGACACGTACGCGGTCAGCAGTCCCGCGGCGCGGGCCTGGCGGAAGATTGCGACCGCCCACTCGCTGGTAATCAGCGGCTCGTTGTAGGTGGACACGACGACACGCGCGCCGAGGCGCCTGGCGTCCGCAACGAGTGCCGCGGGCGTTGCGTCGACGGGTGGAGAGACGGCGCTTGGATCGCGCAGGGCCTGCGAGGTGACCCAGTTCTGGCAATACGAGCAGTGGAGATCGCAGCCAAGCATGCCGAAGCTGTAGGCGAGCGCGCCTGGGTGCGCGTGGAAGAACGGCTTCTTCTCGATTGGATCGCACTGCACGCCGCCGACGTAACCCCAGGGGACGTGGAGGTGCCCGGCGCGATTGAAGCGCACCTTGCACACGCCGACTGCGCCGTCAGGAATGGGGCACTCGTGGCCGCACGCGTAACAGCGGATTCGTTCCTTCGAGATGTGCTCGACGAGCTCGGGCGCGGCCTCAGCCGTGCGGACCTCGAGCACCTCCGCGAGCGACGCCATATCGTCAATATACGGTGACGGACGCTACGCTGCCACTTGCCGGCGTCGCGCCGCCGCCCGAATCGTCCACAGCAGACCCGCCGTTGCG
>JBKOZS010000266.1:0-17533 GCA_046726015.1 Acidobacteriota bacterium | reverse complement strand
ATGGCCTGCGACAGGCAATCGTGTCTTGCGACATGGGCCAGCTCGTGGAGCAGTACTGCCCGACGCCGATCCTCGGCCCAGGTGTCGGCGATCGCGGGAAGAAGGATGGAGCGCGCTCGGATGCCGAATGCCATCGGCATGCTCTGCTCGCGGCTGCGAAGCAGACGTACCGGCGCATCGACGCCGAGGCTCGCCGCCGACTCGCGCAGCAGCCGCTGCCAGTCGGGATCCGTGACTGCGTCGGCGCGACGGACCAGGCGTGCGACGGCGAACCGCTCGATCGCCATGTGCAGCAGGAGCGCGATCACTCCGATGGCATAGACGATGACCGCAGCAGCACGCCACGAGAATCGCGGCTGAGGAGGTGCCGCTCCGGGCGCGGGTGATGCGGATGACAGCAAATCTCCCGCACTCGAATCCGGTCCATTCAAATCGCTGCGCCGAGCGGCATGCTCTGCGGGAGCCGGCGGGTCGGCAACCGTCGCAATTGCCGATGTTGCCGGTCCCGACGGGATCGCGATGGTCCACGTCGGTCCCACCGCCGACAGGAGCGGCAGCGCCAGCAGGCCCGCGAGCGCGACCGTGCAAAGGAGATGTCGGGTCGCAGCGGAGCCTCTGCGCCGGAGCACGGCGTAGACGCCTGCGGTCGTCGCGACAAGAACCGACGCCTTGATCAACAGCGAAGCGACAGCAAGCATAAGCGGATCGATGACGAGAGTGCTCATCGCCCTTCTCCTTGCTCGCGGCCGCGCTTCAGAAGGGCGGACAGCCGGCGGTACTCGACATCCGACAGTGGCTTGCTCGACAGGTCCATCAGCGCCGCGATCGCCGAACCCGGGGAGTCGTTGAAGAACGTGCGGACCAGTTGCTTCAGCGCCGATCGACTCGCTTCTTCGAGCCTGGCAGTCGGGAAGTAGACGAACCTCGGACCGTCATACTCACGGCCGAGCAGGCGCCGCTCGATCATGATGTCGAGCAGTTTGCGCACGCTCGAGGGGCTGGGAGCGTCGGGCAGCTCGGCCCTGATGTCCTCGACCGTCGCGCGGCGGCGGCGGTGAACAATCTCCATGATCTGGCTTTCGCGGCGGGTGAGGTCGATTCGTGCCAGCTTATTCATCGGAGTCCGAGGTCAGGGGCGAATATGTTCGCCTCACGCGAATATATTCGCCTCTAATGTGACGTGTCAAGCGAGGACGGAGTTCCAAGAGGGGCGGAGGGCGCAGGGCGCGCAGGGGCGTAAAAGGCGCAGGGGGTGTAAGGGCGCAGGGGTGTAAGGGCGCAGGGGTGTAAGGGCGCAGGGGCGTAAGGGCGGAGGGGCGTAAGGGCGCAGGGGGGTAAGGACGCAGGGGGGTAAGGGCGCAGGGGCGTAAGGGCGCAGGGGTGTAAGGGCGCAGGGGCGCAGGCCTTCCGTCCTACTGCGCCCTTACGCTCTTGCGCCCTTTACTGTGCAGGCCCGCGACTCTCCTGTCCACAGCACGCCCCGGCTTCAGTCGGGCCGGCGGCGCGCGGGTCGCGGTAGATCTCGCGGCGCCGCCAGCGCAGTTTGACGATCAACACGCGCACGAAGAGCCACCACTTCAGGAACGCGAGGAACAATGTTCGTCCGCACTTGCCGCGCAAATACCTGTTCCACGACCACATCCTGAAGATCAGCCGATCGAAGAGTCGATCGTACTCGCGCGGCGCCAGGTGCATCGGCCGGATCACGTTGTACATGAACGTGTAGAAATCGAGCTTGTCGGTCATGATCCGCCCTTCGGCCTTGTAGGTCGCATGATCCTGCGTGCCTGGCAGCGGCGTCAGGGGATCGCCACGGGGTACTCGAATTCGTTCTCCTCGATGAACTTGTAGATGTCGTCGAAGTCTTCGGCGGTCATCTCCGGCGAAATCAGGATATGGGGGATCGCGAAGATCCCGATCTCGCGCAGCGTCCTGATCGCCTGTGTGTTCTGCTCGTGGCTCGTCTTCTTGTTGAAGCGCGTCAGCCTCTCGGAACTGACGGCTTCGACGCCGAGCACCAGGTAGCGCAGACCGATGTCGTACCACTTCTTCAGCAGCTCCGGGTGCTTGCAGATGTGATCGACGCGACAGTAGCTCGAGATCTCCTTGCGGATGCCCGCGGCGGCGATGGCGTCGGCCAACTGATCGGCCCATCTGGCATCCGCGAACGTGTTGTCGTCGCCGAGATAGACGTAGTCCTCCTCGAGACTGCCGAGATCCGCGACGATCTCGTGAATCGGGCGTTTGCGATAAAGCCCAAGCGTCGCCGGCCAGATCACGCAGAAGCTGCAGCGAAACGGACACCCCTGTGTCAGGAGCGTGAAACCGGTGCGGCCACCGCGGCCCCAGCGGCGCCCGCTGTGATGCGGAATTCGCGTCTTGTACTTCCGGCGGTACTTCGCGGTGATCTGGCGATCGGGCAGCGGATACGAATACTCGCGCGGGGGCTTTGGATCCGTCACAATCCGCGTCGGGCCGACCTCCACGCCCTTTTGACACAGCTCTCGCCAGACGCGTTCGCCCGGTCCGCGCACGATGACGTCGACGCAGTCGCGATCGAACAACTCGGGAGTGACGGTAGCCTGACCGCCTCCGATCACGACCGCGGCCCCCGGCCAGAGCTGCCGGCACCTACGAGCAATCTCGTTGACGATGGGGACTTCAGGAAAGCCGTGTGTCGTGAGGCCGATGATCTCGGGCACGTAGCCGGCGCGGGCCAGCCGCTCGCAGTCAGTCGGGTCGAGGCGCAGATCGATCAACTCGACCTCGCAGCCTTCCTCCTTCGCGATGGCAGACAGGATCTCGAGGACGAGCGGCTCGTAGACGCCAAAGAAGACGAGGTTGTTCAGCCATGGGAACAGGAGCAACACGCGTCGCATACCTGTGTGATCGGCGTGCACACCGCGGCCTTTAAGCCGCCGCCGGTGAATGATGGAAATGAAGTGCCAGGCTAGTGTCTATTCGTACCGCAAGGCCATCACCGGATTGACCCGACTTGCCCGGTGCGCGGGGATCAGCCCGGCGGCCGCAGAGACCAGGGCGAGGACCACGACGGTCGTGAGCGCGACCCAGGGATCGTGCGCCTGAATGCCATAGAGCTGCGACCCCACGAACCGCCCGAGCCCGATTGCCGACGGCACGCCGATGGCGAGACCTATGGCGAGCAGGATCAACACTTCCTTCATCACGCTCCAGATGACGTTGCCGGGATTGGCACCGAGCGCCATGCGAATGCCGATCTCTTTCCTGCGTCGTGCGACGACGAACGCCATTACGCCGTAGAGGCCAATCGATGCCAGAACGGTCGCGAGCAGGCCGAAGCCGGCCGAGAGCATCGCGATCAAGCGATCCCTCATCAGCGTTTCGTCCAGCTGCCCCTCGAGCGTCTTCATCGCGTACACCGGCATCGCCGCGTCGAGCTGCCTCACCTCGTTGCGGATAAGACCGTACGCGGCGGAGGACCCGGTGTGCGTGCGCATGTAGAACACCGAGCTGCCGGCGCCGTGGTTCGGCACGAACACTTGCCGGCGAACGCCTTCGCGCGGCCCTTCGTACAGCGAGTCGGCCACAACACCGACTATCGTGATATCGAGCTTGGTGTCGGGACCGTCGCCCCAGCCGATTCGCTTGCCGATGGCGCTCTTGCCCTTGAAGAAGTGCAAGGCGAACTTCCGGTTGACGATTGCGACTTTCGGCCCCTTCGGCTCGGCAACATCCCATGCCACCGGATCTGACACGGTGAAATCACGCCCCTCGAGAATCGGGATCTTCATCGTCTGGAAGTAGCCCGGCGAGAGCGAGTTCATGAATGCCTGAATGTCCTCGCCGTCCGCCAGCTTGTGCCCCTCGACCGACATGGTGCTGTCCCACTCGTCGCCGCTCAGGATCGAAACCCCGGCCCGTCCGACGGACTGAACGCCGGGGGCCGACCGCAGCCGATCCAACAGATCCCGATAGAAGATGTCGCCGCGCTCGTCGGTGTAACCGTTCAGGGCAGGCGAGAGCTGGAACGTGACGAGGTTGTCCAGCTCGATACCTGTATCGGCGGTCTTGAGGTTCTGCAGGCTTCGCACGAAGAGTCCGGCGCCGAACAGCAGCAGAAAGCTGAGGGCGACCTGCGCGGCGACCAGCCCCTTCCTGAGGAACAGCGATCCGCCGGCGCCGGCGATCGCTCCCACCGTGTCCTTCAGCGTCGTCCACGGATCCGGCCGGCTGGCGCGCAGCGCCGGCAGAAGCCCGAAGACGATGCCGGTCAGAACCGTCAACGAGAGGGTGAACGTGAGAATCCGGAGATCCGGTTCGGCCTGGATCAGGAGCGGATTCCCCTCGACCGGGACGAAGGAGAGCAGGGTGCGCGTGAGACCGATGGCCACCAAGATCCCCAGCACGCCTCCCACGAACGACAACAACAGGCTTTCAACCAGGAGTTGCCGCACCAGCCGCATGCGCGAGGCGCCCAGCGAGAGGCGCACCGCGATTTCCCTCTGCCGCATGAAGCCGCGCGCGATCAGCAGGTTCGCGACGTTGGCGCAGGCGATGAGCAGCACGAGGCCGACCATACACATCAGCACGATCAGCGCCGTCGAGAAGTCGTTCCGGATATAGGAGTAGCCCAGCTCGGCGCTCTCGACGTGCAGCTCACCCTTCATGAACTGGTCGCGCGAGTACTTGGACCAGTCCTTCGCGGCCGGCAGCGTCATCTCGTGCTTGCGGATCTGCGTGAACAGGTGCTGCATCGGCGCCTGCGCCGATGCGACCGTCCGGCCCGGCTTCAGGCGGGCGAACACCTGCACCCATCGGGCGCGACGGTCGTCCATGTGCAGCCAGACCCACTCCGGCGCCAGTGTCCGGAACATCAGGACGGGCACCCGGATTTGCGGCGCACGCGCCGGGTCGAGCCCGGCAAAGCCTGCCGCCGATACTCCGACGATGGTCATGGGGTAGTTGTTGACGAGGATCTTTTTGCCGATCACGCGCCGGTCACCGGCGAATCTGGAGATCCAGTAGTCGTAGCCGAGTACTACGACCGGGTGCCCGCCATAAATCTGGTCATCGTCACGGGAATTGAACACGCGACCGGCGGCCGCCTGCACCCCGAGCATCGAGAAGTAGTTCCCGGACACCATCTCGGCGTCGAGCCGTTCCGTCCGGTTGTCGATGCTCGCAGAGACGCTAATCTGACGGCGGCAGGCGACCTGGGAAAACGGCTCGCCCCGCTTCTGGTAGTCCTTGTAGATGGGGTACGAGTGCATTCGCGGGCCCATGTTGCTGCCGTTGTTCGCGCCCTGCTGGTAGAGCATGACCAGCTGGTCGGGCGCCACCACCGGCAGCTTGCGCAGCAGGATCTGGTCGATCAGCGTGAATATCGCCGTGTTGGCGCCGATCCCGAGGGCCAGCGAGAGAATGGCCACGGTCGCAAACAGCGGACTGCGACGAAGCCCGCGCAGCGCAAGGCGGAGGTCGTTCCAGGAGGTCATGACGACCTTGGACGAAACCAATCGGTCTGGCGTTGCATGTTGCGGTTTATGCTCAGCAGAATGCCAGGTTCCGACACCAGCTTCCCAATCAGCCCTCCAATCGAACCGATGCTGGCGAAGCTCGCGGAGGAGCTTCCCGCGGATGGCAATCTGCTGTACGAGCCGAAGTGGGACGGCTTTCGCGCGATCGTCTTCCGCAGTGCGTCCGACGTCTTCATCCAGAGTCGCGACTCGCGGCCGCTCGACCGCTATTTCCCCGAGCTCCACGACGTGCTTCTCGATCGGCTTCCGCCCGGCTGCGTCGTCGACGGCGAGATCGTGATTGCCACGCCCGACGGCCTCGACTTCGACGCGTTGCAGCTGCGGCTGCACCCCGCCGCGTCGCGCGTGGCGAAGCTGGCGAAGGAGCAGCCCTCAGCGTTCGTGGCATTCGACCTTCTCGCCGTGGACGGCGATGACATCAGGGAGCGGCCGCAGGCCGAGCGTCGTGAGCGGCTGGAGCGGCTTCTTGCCACCGCCTCGCCACCGCTCTTCCTGACGCCGATGACGCGCGACCGCGACGTCGCGGCCGACTGGCTCGGGCAATTCGAGGGCGCCGGCCTCGACGGGGTGATGGCCAAGCCGGCAGACGGCACCTATCAGCCCGGCAAGCGCGCGATGTTCAAGGTGAAGCACGCCCGCACCGCCGACTGCGTCGTCGCCGGCTTCCGATGGCACAAAACGGGAGAGGGAATCATCGGCTCGCTTCTGCTCGGCCTGTACGACGATCGCGGCAAACTGCAGCATGTCGGCGTCACCTCCGCGTTCACGATGGCGACGCGGAAGCACATGGCCACCGAGCTCGAGCCGCTGCGGAAGAACGCCCTGGAAGGACATCCGTGGAAGGATTGGGCGGGCGCGGCTGCGGAGTTCTCGCGGATGCCGGGTGGGCAGAGCCGGTGGAGCGGCGGCAAAGACCTGTCGTGGGAGCCGGTGCGGATCGAGCGGGTGTGCGAGGTGAAGTACGACCACCTTCAGGGCGATCGTTTTCGCCACGCCACGATCTTCCTGCGATGGCGTCCCGACAAGGAGCCGCGTGACTGCCGGTACGATCAGCTCGAGGTCACGACGCCTTACGAGCTCGAGAAGGTCTTCGGGGCGGGCGGCCTTCGCCGTTAGCCCACGGATACTTCGGCGCGTCATCCGGGTCGAGCGCTTCCTGCGGCGGCCTGAGCGCCTCCGGGACGTGCTGGAGGTTCACGCGGATGCGCGTCCAGGTGTGGAACCGACCGCGCATTGCATCGACCAGCACGTCGGCCGGCTCGAGGTGAGCGGCGGCCTCTGGATGGCGCTGGCGCCAGCGCCCCAGACCCGCGAGCGCGTCGTCTTTCTTCTGCGCGCGTCCGATCTCGATCAGCGGGTGCTTGGGGACCCGACGCTTCGACGGCTGCACGCGCGGCGGCTCGCCTGCCTGCTTGCGGTAATGCGGCGGCCACGGCGCGTCACCATGCCCCTCGCGCTCGTGGCGCGCAGACAGCTCCAGCAACGGATCGAGCGAGCACGGATGCTTGTCGATGTCAGCATGGCGATCGCCGAGCTCCGCAAATCGCTTCGGCATCGTCGCCAACGTGAAGTCCGCAGGATCGCACGCGTCGATCTCCTCCCAGAGGAGCGGTGCCGACACGCGGGCATCCGGCTTCGGCCGCACTGAGTACGCGCCGGCAACGGTGCGGTCCTTCGCGTTCTGGTTATAGTCGAGGAACACGCCGTGGCGCTCTTCCTTCCACCATTTGCTCGTGGCCAGCGCCGGCGCGCGGCGCTCAACCTCGCGTGCCAGCGCGAGCGCCGCGCGACGGACTTCGTCGAAGGTCCACGACTGCCTGATGCGCACCGAGACGTGCATCCCACGCGATCCTGAGGTCTTCGGCCAACCGATCAGGCCGAGGTCGTTCAACGTCGCGTGGACGACGTGCGCCACCTGGCGCAACTGATCCCAGCTCACGCCGGGGACCGGATCGAGATCGACACGGAGCTCGTCGGGATGATCGAGATCCTCCGCGCGCACCGGATGGGGATGGAGCTCGAGGCACGCGAGGTTCGCCATCCAGGCGAGCGCCGCCGCATCGCGCGGCACTACTTCTTCCGCGCTTCGACCGGACGGGAAGCGGAGCGACACGACTTCGATCCACGTGGGGCGAGCGCCTGGCGCGCGCTTCTGATAGAAGAACTCGCCGTCGATCCCGTTCGGATATCGGACCAGCACGTTCGGCCGTCCGCCGTTGGCGCGAAGGGCGCCATCCGACACGGCGAGGTAATAGCGCACGAGATCGAGCTTGGTGTGGCCGGCCTGGGGAAAGAGAACTTTGCGCGGATTCGAGACCTGAATCTCGCGGCCGTCGATTTTTACGACCTCATGCTCGGTCCTGCTCGGCACGGGAAGATGCTAACAGGCTCGTACGCAGGCCCGCGCTTTAGCTCGGGCAAGACGGCATCCGCAGTACCGCGTTGCCCGAGCTGACGCTCGGGCCTACGTATGACGAGTCACTTTCGCGGGTGCTACGTCCTCGTCGTCTGCCACAAGCCCAGATGCGCACCGGTGGGGTCAGTGATGATGCTGTACCAGCCCATCCCTGGCACTTCCGTCGCATCTTTCATGACGGATGCACCGAGCGACTTCGCCTTTGCCGTCGCCGCCTTGATATCGTCGACGGTCGCGTACGCCAACCAGAACGACCCGCCCGGCATCGGGTTCTTGAACAAGCCGCCGCCCGTTCCCTCTCCAGGGTTGATCATGGTGTACGTGCCAGCCGGGCCCATGTCCATGTCTTCCATTTTCCAATCGAACAGCTTGCTGTAAAACGCTTTGGCCTTCGCCGTATCGGTGGTGTTGAGCTCAACGTGCACGAATGCGTTTGCCATGGAATGCTCCTCAACGATCATCTTCGCTCGATCCAGCGTCGATCGTATCCGTTCGCCCCAGATATCCACCGCTCGGCTAGTATTACTCCGACCGCAGCGCTTGAATCACATCCACACGCGACGCGCGCGCCGCCGGCATCAGCGACGCGAGAATCGCGGCCAGCACGAGAATTGCGGCCGACACGATGATCGGAACCAGCCCGGGCATACGCACGTCGGTGATGTAGCTGCCAACGAAGCGCGCGAGCGCAACGCCGCCAAGCGCACCGGCGATTACGCCCACGCCCGCGATCAGCGCACCTTCCGTCAAGACGCGAGTCAACAGGTGCTTCGGCTCGGACCCGATCGCCAGGCGAACCCCAAACTCACGCGTTCGTGCGCTGACCGAAAATGCCAGCACGCCGGCAACGCCCACGACCGCGATCAATAGTGCGACGCCGGCGAAGACGCCGAAGACGAGCGCATTCAGCCGATCCGGAGCGAGCACTTCGGCGCGGATGTCATCCAGGGTCGCCGCGCGCTCCACCGGCTGCTCGCTCGAGAGATCGCGGATGATCCGCGTGATTGGCGTCACCAGGGCGTATGGATCCGTGGACGCGTGCACGAATATGCGGCCACCGCCGATCTCCTGCTCGAACGGGTGGTAGATGCTCATCGCCGGCCCGGGCACGACGTTCTCGTCGTCGATGTCGGCCGCAACGCCGACGATGCGGCGCGGGCCGGTCGAGACGTCGATGAACTTCATCACCGGATCGGTCCACATCAATTTGCGGTTCACCGCGTCCTGCGTCGGGAACATCCGCTGCGCGAGGCTCTTGCTGATGATCACGACCTTCTCGCCGTCGTGATTGTCGTTTGCGTTGAAGTCGCGGCCGGCGATGATCGGAACGCCGAGCGATCCAAAGAACCCAGGCGAGATCGTGCGGAACCGGGCGCGCGGATCCTCCTCGCCGACGCCCTTCTTGTAGCCCTCGGCAATGAACTGAAAGCCGGGACCGAAGGTGCCGGCGTCGCGCCACGGGACAATCGTTCCGACCGCCGCACGCTGCACGCCGGGCAGCTCGGAGATCCGCCGCAACACTTCCTTGTAAAAAACCGAGACCTCAGCCGGCGACCGCTGGTACGAAATGATTGGCACGTTCAGCGCAAGTACGTTGCTCGTCTGAAACCCGGTCGGCGCGGCCTGCAAGGCGAGGAGGGTGGTCAGCAGCATTCCGGCACCGGCGAGCAAAACGAACGACGCGGCAATCTGCGTGACGGCAAACAGACGCAAACGGCGGTTCGTTCCCGATGTAATCCGAACGGTCCCGCTGGCCGAGAGGCCCATGCCGCTCGTTGCTTCGGATGATGGCAGGCGGGGCACGAACGCAAGGAGCACGGCCGCCGCGATCGCGAGCGCCACGCCGACCCACAGCAGCGTCGAATCGACGGTGACCTCGAGCGCGCGCACCGAAAAGCGCGCCGCGTACTGCGACAGGATCGCGACCATCGGACGAGCGATGAGCACGCCGAGAATCGCGCCCGCGCCGCAGAGCAGCAGGCTTTCCGCCAGCAGCGTCCGTCGCAGCGCGCCTGCGCTGGCACCGAGCGCGGCCCGTACCGCCAGCTCGCCCTCGCGCCGCACCGAACGCGCCAGAATCAGGTTCGCAACGTTCGAGCAGGCGATGACGAATACGAGCGCCGAAGCGGCCAGCAGGACGAGCAGGATGGTCCTTGCCGGAGACGTGATCTGATCGCGCAGTCGCGTGGCATCGACGCGGAAGTCGCCGCTCTTCGGATACGCCTCGTGATGCGCCTTCATCATCGCGCCGTGGACCGCTTGCAGCTCCGCGCGAGCCGACTCGAGGGTCGCTCCCGGCGCCAGCCGGGCGAAGAGCTCTGTCATCCGGTGCACGCGCCCTTCCACCATCGTGGCCGACAGGTGATGCGGGCTCGTGACGACGTTCGCGATGATCTCGGTTTCCGCCGGGTACGGCACCGAAGGCTCGACGACGCCGATGATCGTGGCGGAGCGGTCGCCGAGTCGTACTACCTTGCCGAGTACTTTCGGATCGCTCCCCAGGGCAGTCGTCCAGAACCGGTAGGTCAGCACTGCGACCCCCGCGGCGTTCGGCCCGTCGTCGGTCGCGTCGATCAGCCGGCCGCGCACGGGGCGCAGTCCCATCACGTCGAAATACGAGCCGCCGACCACACCGGCGCGAACGACCCGCGGATCGCCGAGACCGACCATCGTGAATTCGATGACCGAGAAGTCGCCGAGCGCCGTCAATGTCTTGACGCGCGAGCGCAGGTCGCGAATCTCCGGCACGGACCAGTTCGCGTTCTCGGCGCCGATCCCGCGAGCGCTCTGCCGGATGTAGATCAGGCGATCCTCGTCCTTGTTGGCGAGCGGGCGCAGCAGCACGCCACGGACGACGCTGAAGATGGCGGCATTGGCGCCAATGCCGAGCGCGAGCGTCACTATGACCGTGGTCGCCAATCCCTTCACCCTGGCCAGTGACCGTAGCGCGAACTTGAAATCGGTAATGAAGCCCATTAGAGGTCCCTATTACGCGTCCGGGCGCGTGTCTGTACAACGCGATAACTATCCGCTGTCTAAATGTCGATTGGAAAGGGCCAGAATCGACATCCGCCCCAAGGAAATTGGGGACGGGACGTAGGGGTGCGACGCGTGACCCCTTGACCCTGACCCGTGACCCTTTGACCCGAGCTTCAGCTCGGGCATCTCAAGCCATCAGCAGGTAGACGCCGCGGACCTGGGATGACGATGGAAAGACTCTATCTGCTTGAGCGGCCGTGAGATCGAACGTTCCCGCAATCGCCGCCTTGAGCACTGCGCGGGTGTCCAGCGTTGGCCGGAGATCCCGTCTTTCGAAGAGCGCGGACTCGCCCAACCCCGGCCAATCGGAAAAGACCGCTGACTTTGCGACCTTCGGACCGAGCAGGAACCCCGCGCCGGCGGTCCCGTGATCTGTGCCACGGGTGCCGTTCGGCCGTGCAGTGCGTCCGAACTCCGTCATAACGACCACAGTTGTCGTGGCCCAGGCCGGACCCATGTCGGCGCGGAACGTCATGAGGCCTTCGGCGAGCTGCCCGAGCAGGCGGTCGAGCGCGCCGCCGGCGAGTCCCTGGTTCGCATGCGTGTCCCAGCCGCTGAACTCCACCGCAGCTACGTTCGGACTACCGTCGGCCCGCATGATCCGCGCGGCCGCCTGCAGCAACGGCGTGATCCCGCCGCGCCGGCCGCCACCACCAGCCATCGGATCCTCGCCAATGGTGACGTGCTGTTGCAGCGCCGCCTCGAACCGGCCGTGCAGCACCCGGTCCGATCGGTACAGCGTGGCAAGACGGTCGAGATACGCGTCGTCGACTGCTCCGAGCTGAGCGGGCGACCAGGTCTGCACGTCGAAGGTGCCGGTGAGCGATCGGGGCATGCCCGACGCGATGGCGATCCCGGACCGCTTCCCGGGCATCACTTGAAGCAGGCGGTTCAGCCACCCGTCGGCAGAGCCTTCCGGACGATCGATGCCCGTTTCGAGAATGGCCTGGCCGTCGAAATGGCTGCGCGTGCGATACGGAATGGCCATCGCGTGGAGGATCACGAGCTCGTTGTGATCCCAGATCTCGCGGAGGGGCGCCAGCCCTGGCGAGAGACCAAACAGGCTGTCGAGCGGCACCAAATCGCTCTCATCGAACGCCAGCGACGCTCGAAGCGAACGGTACGCCGGATCGCCATACGGCGCCACGGCTGCCAGGCCGTCGAACCCGCCGCGAAGGAGAACGAAGACGAGACGTCCGGTTTGCGGCACCTCCGCAAAGGTCACGCGAGGGTGGCCGAACGTGGCGAGCCCGCCCAGGCACATCGTCTCGAGGAAGGCGCGGCGATTCATTCTCATCTCCACTGAACCGCGGGGCTGGCGAGGGCCAGCGCGACGCGATCGATGGCCGGAATCGAGTTGTCCGCCATCATCGCACGCAGCGGGTCGCTGTCGCTGACATCGGCGACCTCAACGACCATGCGCGGGTCGATGCGGCCGGCTCCGATGCGACGGGCAAACGTGCGCGCCAGCTCGCCGCGATTCAGCAGCGCATCCGGATCGGCCCACTCCTGCACCGAATCGCCGAACCCCTTCGGCGCCTGCGGACCCCAGAGCGGATGGCGGAGCTGGCGCAGCGCGAACATCGCCGAATCGCGTACTTCCGTGATGTTGAACGCGCGCATCGAGGCGACAAGCCAGTCCTGCGGCGTGCGGAACTTCCGGTGCTCGCCGCTCCACGTCTCGGGAAGATCGACGATCGCCGCTGAAACGGCGCGCAAGTCGCCACCGGTCTCGCGAAACACGCGCGCCACGCGATCGACGGCCGCCGCGGGCGGTTCATCCGACACGAAGTGCCTCACCAGCTTCGTGGCGATGAACCGGCCGGTCGACGGATGGCGACAGAGGTCGCGAATCACTCGCTCTCCCTGCGCAACGCCGCCTTCGGCGTAGCGGGAGCCGAGCACGACGTGTGCGCCGGGCTCATGGAGCCGCTCCTGGAACGTGAAGCCGACCGCCTCCGCAGGACCGTCGGCCTCGACCGGTGTCTGCATGGTGGCGGGCGCGTTCCTCTGGTGCCGGTTGCGTGCCTGATTCGGCCGCGTGCCGAATCCTCGGGCGCGAAAGCCGCTGACCGTCCAGCCCGTCAGGATTTTCGCCAGCTCCTGCACGTCCTGCTGGCCGTAGCCGCCATCGACGCCGAGCGTGTGCAGCTCGAGCAGCTCGCGCGCGTAGTTCTCGTTGAGGCCGCGCGCCTGGCCGTTGCGCCGCGTGAAGCCGGCGGCGACCGAGCCGGGACCAATCGACTGGAAGTTGTCGAGGTATACGAGCATCGCTGGATGCTTCGCCGACGCAAGCACCAACTCCTCGAAACGGCCGAGGACGTGCGGCCGGATTGCCTCGCGCTCGTACCCGCCGGCCAGTAGCGCCACGAGGACCTTGGCGTTGATCGAGATGCAGAGGTGATTCGACCAGAAGGCGACAAAGCGTTCGACAAACGGACGATCGCTCGCGACACGCGCGGTGAGCGCAGCGCGGCTTTCGGCGGCGGCGATGGCGATGAGGTTGCGCCGGGCCTGCTGCCGCGCGTCCTTGTCCTCCGCGGTCCGCATCCGGAAGTCGCGCAGGGCGGACGCGATCGCCTGCGCCGACGCTTCCGCTGGTGCTTCGATCGCCGGCGGGGCGCCGTGCAGCTGATCCTTCAGCCAGCCGCGCGGATCCGACAGCCGCTGACGTTCACCCGGCCGCGCGCCGAGACCGAAGCGATTGAGCGCGAGGAGCCGCGCGTCCATGGGGACACTGTAGACGCAACGGGCGACCGCGCGCGTGAAACTCCTGGGGCTGACGTATGAAAGAACTGTGACAGCATCTACTCGAACCGCAACTGGTTCGAAAAGAATGCGAATACCTTCGTCTCCAGCCGATTCGCCACGCCGTTGACGTGGTCGCCGTCGTAGGTCTCGTAGGTGTGCGGCACGTCATACGCCGTGAGACGGGCGTCGAGTGATTTCGAATCGTTGAGCAGGAAGTCCTTCGTGCCGACGTCGATCGCCAGCGCCTTCAAAGACTTCAGGTTGAGGATGTATTGGTCGAGCGTGGTCAGCGGCGCGTTGGCGATCCATTTGGCAAGCACCTCCGGCCGCGGCACTCCATCCTTCGTGGGCACGTCCAGAAAGAGCGGCGGGTTCTTCGGATTCGGCGACCAGGCGGCAGCCGATGCGAACGTGGCCTTCATCATGAAGTCGAGGCCGCTCACCTCATCGGGGCGCTTCACGGCTTCCGCTTTCCGGCCGCGCTCGGTGTCGAACCCGAGCGATGGCGCGAGACAGCACGCGCTCATCGCGTAGACGCTCGAGAAGACATCCGGATGCTTCATGCCAATCCGGATCGTGCCGTACCCGCCCATCGAGTGCCCCGCCAGCCCGCGGCTGGCCACAGTGGCCATCGTCCGATAGTGCCCGTCGATGTAGGCGACCAGTTCGCGTGCGATGAACATTTCCCAGTCACCGGTCGTGACCGAGCTCGAATACATGCTGCCGAAGTACCGCGTGAACGCGTTCGGCATGACGAGGATCATTTCTTTCGTCGCGCCGCTGGCGAGTGCCTTGTCCATCGACTTCGGCACACTCACGAAATGCGCCACGACGCCCCACCAGTGATCCGTATCGTCAGTGAACCCGTGAAGCAGATAGACAACGGGAAAGCGCCGATTCGGTTCGGTCTTGTAGCTCGGAGGCAAATACACCATCACGTCGCGGTCGGCTGAATCGCCTTCGAGGTTGCCCTCGAGCGCGCGTCCATGGACTGTAATCTTCTCAACCGTTCCGCGGCTCGCCGCGTACATCCGTTCCGGGACGGACAGGACCGCAGCAAGGAGGCCGGCACAGGCGATCAGGGACGACACGCGCAACGTCATGGATCCTCCGTCCGCAGAGGATACATTCTTACCTCGAACGTGCTGTCCGGCCTTTTAGCCAGACCTCGAGCGCCCCTGCGCCCCCTGCTCCTCTGCGCCCCTGCGCCTATCCGCCCCTGCGCCTATTCGCCCCTGCGCCTATTCGCCTGAAGGCGGACACTACCGTCGCTCAGCTGCCAAGCTCGCGCAATCGGCGCTCGAGGAAGCGGCGCTCGGCTTCCTGCCGCGACAGCGCAAGCGCCGTGCGATACGCGGCCGCCGCTTCCGAGACGCGGCCAAGCCGGCGCAGCAGATCGGCGCGCGCCGAGTGTGCCAGGCGGTACTCGGCCAGATCGCCGCGGGCGAGCAGATCGTCGATGAGGACCAGTCCTGCCAAGGGTCCGTCGCGCATGGCAATCGCGGCCGCGCGGTTGAGGGCGACGACCGGCGAGGGCTCGGCCCTCAGCAGCACGTCGTAAAGGCCGACGATCTGCGGCCAGTCAGTCGCCGCCGCCGCCGGCGCTTCCGCGTGCACGGCGGCGATGGCCGCCTGCAGCGTGTAGGGGCCGATGCGGCGCGAGGAAAGCGCGCGCTCGACAAGGGTCAGCCCCTCGGTGATCATCGGGCGATCCCAGAGCGTCCGATCCTGCTCGTCGAGCAGCACGACCTCGCCATCAGCCGACGTGCGTGCCGTTCGCCTCGACTCGTGCAGCAGCATCAGCGCCAGCAGGCCGATCGCCTCCGGTTCGGAGAGCAGCTCCACCAGCAGGCGCGCCAGCCGGATCGCTTCGCCGGAGAGATCGTGACGCGTCAGCGATGTGCCAGCCGACGCCGCGTAGCCCTCGTTGAATACGAGATAGATCACATGAAGAACCGCGTCGAGCCGATCCGGCAGATCGGCGCGCGTCGGCACCTCGTAGGGGATCCGCGCGTCGCGGATCTTGGCCTTCGCACGCACGATCCGCTGCGCAAGCGTCGTCGGCCTGGTCAGGAACGCGTGTGCGATCTCCTCCGTCGTCAGGCCGCAGACTGTCCGCAGCGTCAGTGCGATTTGCGCGTCGGGCGCCAGCGCCGGATGGCAGCAGGTGAAAATCAGCCGCAGCCGATCATCGTCCACACTCTCGCCTTCGACATCCATGAGCGAAGGCGGCGCACTCGCCTCGAGTCGCCGCGCGATTTCCGTCAGCGAGGCGTCGAAGCGCACACGCCGGCGCATCCCGTCGATTGCCTTGAAGCGGCCGGTCGAGACGAGCCACGCACCGGGATTCGCCGGGATGCCGTCGATCGGCCAGCGCTCGAGCGCGGTCGTGATCGCAATCTGCAGCGCCTCTTCGGCCAGATCGAAGTCACCGAGGAGGCGAATCAGCGTGGCGAGCACGCGACGCGACTCGGACTCGTAGACGCGAGCCACGGCGGCGCTGGCGGCGGCGCCCGTGTTGTCAGTCATCGCGGCGGGGCAATCAGGTCAACTCCTTGACCGGCCGCACCTCGATGCTGCCTGTCTGCGCCGAGGGGATCCTCGACGCGATCTGGATCGCGTCGTTCAGATCGCGCGCCTCGATCAGGATGATGCCGCCCAGCTGCTCCTTGGTCTCGGCGAACGGACCGTCCGTCACGGACATCTTCCCGTTCCGGACCCGGACGATCGTGGCAGTGTGCTCGTCCTCGAGCGCCGCCGCTGCCAGAAAATGCCCGCCCCGGCGGAGCTCGTCGTCGTAGGCGAGGTGCGCGGAAACCAGCGCCTGAAACTCCGACCGCGGCATCGCGTTCAACATCTTCTCCTCGTTGTAGACCATGCAGAGATATCTCACAGTGACGTCCTCCGGCGGGCGCGATGGCGCCCATTACAGATAGTCGCCCGCGGCCGTCACAGATCGACGCGGCGCTTCAGAGAGACTGAATTTCTCTGTGTCCGACGATTGTCGATCGCGCGCGCCGTCGTTCGACGTGATAGTGAAACGGAGACCCATTCGGCCACGCGCTCGGTACGGTCGAGCTCGGAAGCCACTACCACGGAGAGCGACATGCGATTCATGATCATGGTCAAGGGCAACAAGACGACCGAGTCCGGCGTGAAGCCGGACGAGAAACTGATGTCGGACATGGCCGACTTTCACGAGCAGCTCGCGAAAGCTGGAGTGCTGCTCGATGCGTCCGGCCTCCAGCCGACCTCGAAAGGGTTTCGCATCAAGTACACGGGTGGCAGGCGCACGGTGGTAGACGGGCCCTTCACTGAATCAAAGGAGCTCATCGCCGGCTACACGCTGATTCAGGTGAAGTCCCGGGAAGAGGCCTTGGAGTGGGCCACGCGGTTCCCCGCGCCGTTCGGCGAGCATGCCGACGGCGAGATCGAAATTCGTCAACTCTATGAGCTCGAGGACTTTGGTCCGAGCGAGGCTGCCGAGCGCTTCCGCGACCTCGGCGTCGCGCAGGAAAGGAAGCAATGAAGTTCGGCCCTACGGCTGCCGGTAAATCACGCCGGCCTTCATCACGAACGCGACCTTCGTCATCAGCTTGATATCGGCGATCGGATCGCCCGGCACCGCAACGAGATCCGCCGCCTTGCCGGCCTCCACGGTGCCGATTTCCTTTTCCATGTCGAGCAGCCGCGCCGCCTCCAGCGTCGACGCCTTGATTGCGGCCATCGGTGGCATGCCGGCCTCGACCATGTAGACGAACTCGTACGCGTTGTCACCGTGCGGCGCAACACCCTGATCGGTGCCGAA